>NZ_JBVVQO010000009.1:0-184246 GCF_055811215.1 Mesorhizobium sp. WSM4819 | reverse complement strand
ACGATGATGGCGTCGTCGACCAGCATGCCGACCGCCAGGATGAGGCTGAACAGCACGATCATGTTGATCGTGTAGCCCATCATGGCCAACAGCAGGATGCCGATCAGGAAGGACGATGGAATGGCCAGGCCGATCAGCAGCGAGGCACGGCCCGACAGCGCGTAGAGAATGACGATGAACACCAGGATCACGGCGATCATGACGTGGTTCTGCAGATCGCCGAGCAACTGGTTGACGAAGACCGATTTGTCCTGCGTGTAGGTGACGTGCATGCCTTCCGGCATGGTCTTTATGAAGGCATCGGACACGCCCCTCACCTGGGCGATCGTGTCGATCAGGTTGGAGCCGATGCGCTTCTTCACCTCGATGGCGATCGCCGGCTTGCCGTCGAGACGGGTCACCGTCTCGGCGTCCTTGAAGGTGGAGCGGACGGTGGCGATATCCTGGGCCTGCACCACGGCATTGGGGCCGGCGACGATCGGAAGCGCCGCCACGTCCTGTGGCGTTTCGATCAGCGACGGCACCTTGACCGCGTATTTGCCCTCGGACCCTTCGATGTTGCCGGCGGCGACAAGACTGTTGGAATCGCCCACCGCACCGATCAGCTGCTCTAGCTGCAGCCCGTAGGAAGACAGTTTCATCGGATCGATGACGACTTCGACAAGATCGTCGCGGGCGCCCTGCAGCGAGCCCTCCAGCACGCCCGGCACTTCCTCGATGCGGTCGCGCAACTCGCGCGCCGCCGTCGTCAGAACGCGCTCGGGCACTTCGCCCGACAGCGTCACGACAAGGACGGGGAATTCGGAGACGTTGACTTCGGATACCACAGGCTCCTCTGCTGCCTGCGGCAGGTCGGCCTTGCCGTCCTGGACCTTGCTGCGCGTGTCCTGCAGCGCCGTCGCCAGATCCGTCTGCGGGTGGAATTCGACCAGCACATAACCGCCGCCCTGGAAGGCGGCCGAACGCATCTCCTTGAGCCCCTTGAGGCTCTTCAGCTTGGCTTCCATCGGCCGCAGCAGAAGGCGTTCCGAATCCTCGGGCGAGATGCCCTGATAGATCAGGCTGACATACATCATCGGAATCGGAACGTCGGGTTCCGCTTCCTTCGGTGTCGACTGGTAGGCGACCGCACCGGCAAGGATGAGGAACACCAGCACCGAAATGGTCAGCCTGGCATTGCTGATTGCGAGTTTGACGATATCCATGATTACTGCGTCCCGGCCGTCGCTTCGCCCAGCAGCTTGTGGATGGTCGCCTGGTCGGCCTCGACCGGCTTGACCACTTCGCCGTCCTTCACCAGTTCCTGGCCGGCGACGATGATGCGCGCATCGGCAGGGATGCCGCCGAGCACCAGGCCGGTTGGCGTATCGTCGACCAGATCGATCGGGAAGAACACGACGTTGTTGTCCTTGTCGACGGCGCGGATGCCGAGGTCGCCCTTGTCGCCCAGCGTCACCACGGAGCGCGGCAGCATGACTGCGTCTGTCGGCTGCGCGCTCAGCGCGATCTCGGCGGTCATCCCGGCCGGAATGGTGCCCTCGGGGTTGGGGATTGCGATCTCGACGCGGAAGGTGCGGGTGGCGGACGAGGCGTCGCGGCTGATATAGCGCACGGTGCCCTCGACCTTCTGGCCGCTGACCAATCGTACATTCGCCTTGTCGCCGATCTTCAGATAGCCGAGATCACGTTCGCTGACCTCGCCGCGGGCGATCACCGGATCGAGGCTCAAAATGGTCGCCACTTCGTCGCCCTGCATCACGGAACTGCCAAGCTCCACCGGCACCCGGTCGATGACGCCGTCGAACGGCGCCTTCACCTCGTTGCGGTCGAGCTCGGCCTGCGCGGCTTCCAGGTGCGACTGGGCCAGCGTCAGGTTGGAGCGCGCCGTATCGAGCTGCAGCTTGGGCAGATTGCCGGTTTTCATCAGCCGCAATGCTGCATCGAGTTCGGCCTGACGCTGGACCAGAAGCTGCTTGGCGTTGCTGACCGCCGAAAGCTTTTCCTCGGCTGCCAGCATCAGCACGAGGTCGCCGGTCTTGACGCGCTGTCCCTGCTTGACCGGCAGCTTGTCGATGACGCCGGCGACGCGCGTCGCCAGGACCGCGCGCTTGTCGGCTTCGGTCAGTCCGGAAATCCGGATGGCGCGCGCATATGTACGCCTGGGCGGGGTTATGGTCGCGACGGTGCGCAAGGTCGCCTTGGGCTGTTCTGCCTCACTGGGCTTGGCGTTGCCGGCGTCAGCCGCCGTTGGCTGCTCGACCTCCCCCGCCTTGGGTTTGTCGGCGGCCGCGCTGCCGACGGACGAGAACTCGCCCGTCACCATCCAGGCAGCGAAACCGACAAGCACAACAATGGCTGCAAGCTTGTGAAACCTGTACTTCGGCATCGTCATTTTTCCAGTGCGCGGGGTTCGGCCAGGCCGCGTCTTGTAACTCGGGCGCGTCGCCGATATGGGTGCGCGCAAGGCCGTGTTCAACTTGCCGTGATCGGCGAACGAGCTTCTACATCAAAGTTGCACCGCAATATAGTCAGAAATGTTGATGGGTAATACTTCGCTGGGCAGGATGCGCCCGCCGCCATGAGGCGCGCCGGACCAGCGCAGCCGTTCGTCTGCGAACATCGCATTCGGCGCAGTGCGGATGCGAAAGCAACCGGCAGACCGCGTCCCTCGGGCAAGTCTTGGCTGCATCGACCGTCATCGGTGCCGTGCCCGGCTTGCCAGTGCCGTTGGTAAAGGCACCAGCAAAACAGCATGGCAGCAGCTGTCAGCATGATGGGAATATTTCATGCAAAGGTCACCTCCTTCGACAAGGGCAGTGTCCGGATGCGCTTGCCTGTCAGTGCGAAGATGGCGTTGGCGAGTGCCGGTGCCGCCGGCGGCGTGCCGACTTCGCCAACGCCGCCCATCTTGTGAAAATTCTCCAGGATGGCGACTTCGAACGCCGGACACTGGGAGATGCGCATGGCGTCGTAGTCATGAAAATTCGACTGCTCGACCATGCCGTCGGCGAAAGTAATCTCCTGACCCATCGCTGCCGACAGGCCGTAGATGGCGGCGGAGATGAGTTGCGCCTCGATGATACCAGGATCGAGCGCGGTGCCGACATCGGCGGCTATCCACATCTTCTCGATGCGGATCCCGGACGGCGTGTCGGCGACCTGGACGATTTCGCCGACCCAACTGCCGAACGACAGCGTGAACGCCATGCCCTTGGCCTTGCCGGCGGGCAGCGCCTCGCCCCACTTCGCCATTTCGGCGACCTTCTCGACCACCTTCACCGCTGCCGGATAGGCAGCCATCAGCGTCTTGCGCAGCTCGACCGCATCGGTTTTCCCGGCGGTGGCGATCTCGTCCATGA
This sequence comes from Mesorhizobium sp. WSM4819, assembly GCF_055811215.1. NCBI lineage: Bacteria > Pseudomonadati > Pseudomonadota > Alphaproteobacteria > Hyphomicrobiales > Phyllobacteriaceae > Mesorhizobium > Mesorhizobium sp. WSM4819. The sequence goes on along the minus strand of NZ_JBVVQO010000009.1, from coordinate 180,887 downwards.
AGCCCTCATGAAAGAAGCCGTTGATCGAGCAGCCGACCGATCGCCAGAAGCCGACCGGGATGGAGGCGGGCGCAGCAATGCCGCTGACCCGGTAATTCGGGATGGTGTAGGGCTGGTCGTAGGCCCCATCGACAATGGACTTGTCGGGGCCAAGCGGCGGGATCGAGGGAAACAGCCGGCGCAAGGTGCTGGCTATCACCGACGGCGAGGCGATTGTCATGTCGACGGCGACCGGTATGCCGTCGTTGCCAAGCCGCGCCTGGAATCTGCCGACCGAAGCCGGCCGGTAGGCGTCGTGGCGCATGTCCTCCTCGCGCGTCCAAATCACCTTGATTGGCCGGCCTGCCGTTTCTTTCGCCATCAGCGCGGCACAGAGCGCATAATCCACCTCGATACGTCGGCCGAAGCCGCCGCCCATGAAGGTGGTGTGGACACTGACCTTGTCCTGCTCAATGCCGACAGCATTGGCGCAAAGCTGTCGCACCAAGGTCGGCGCCTGGTTGCCGCACCAGATGTCGAGGACGCCGTCCTTCAGCCGCGCCGTGGCGTTCATCGGCTCCATCGTCGCATGTGCCAGATAAGGCACGCCATAGTCGGCCTCGACGATCCTTTCGCGCGGCGCGTCGGCGAAGGCGGTATCGACATCGCCATCGTCGCGCATCACCGACCCTTTTGTGCCGAGCGCCTGCTTCAGCACCTCGGAAATGCCGGCGCTGTCCAGCGGATATTCGGGATCGGCCCATTCGGCGTCGATCGCCTCCGCCGCCTTGAACGCCGCCCAGGTGTTTTCGGCGATGATGCCGAAGCCGTGGCCGTAATTCGTGTCGATCGGCACGATCTTGATCACGCCAGGCAGTTTCTCGGCGTTGGAGAAATCCGCCTTGACCGGCTTGGCCCAGAAGCGCGGGCTCATCTTGACCGTGCCGTACAGCATCTCCGGCAGCGTCACGTCGATGCCGAAGATCGGCGCCCCGGTGACCTTGGCCAGCATGTCGATGCGTTTTTGCGGTTTGCCGAGCAGCTTCCAGCCGGCTTTGTCTTTGAGCCTGATTTCCGCGGGCGCCGCCATCGTCGCAGCGGTCGCAGCGACCGCGCCATAGGTCAGCGACTTGCCCGATGCCTTGTGCAGGATCGAGCCGTTGGCCATTTCCAGATCGGCGGCAGCTATACCGAGCTTTTGCGCGGCCGCTGCAATCAGCATCTGCCGCGCGGCGGCGCCTGCCTGCCGCATCTTGCCGAAACCATCGAGCGTCGATGTCGAACCGCCGGTGCCTTGCAGAGCGAGGAATTTTCCGGCCACGCCCATGCCGGCGCGCACTATTTCCGCGGTCATGCTTTCATCGAAGAAGGCGAACGGACCGCCCTCTTCCAGGATCGCCGCATTGAAATAGGCGTAGGAGGCCGGGCCGTGCTCGACCTTGATCTGGTCGAGCCCGACATCGAGCTCTTCGGCAACCATGGCAGCAAGCGTCGTCGAGATGCCTTGGCCCATCTCGGCGCGCGGCGCGACGATGGTGATGGTGTTGTCGGCGCCGATTTTCACATAGGGGTTGAAGGTCGCTTCATCGGCCGCGAGGTCGCCTTCCAGCGGATTCGGAAAAGGCTTGCGATAGTAGTAATAGCCGACGGCGACGCCGCCCGCGATGGCAGCGGTGCCGATGAGAAACGTGCGGCGGGCGATCTTTCCGACACTGGCCATGGTCAGATCCCCGCCGTCTTGAGCACGACCGCTCGTTTGATCGCCGCACGGATCTTCGGGTAGGTGCCGCAGCGGCAGAGATTGCCGCCCATGGCATCGTCGATATCGGCATCGGTCGGGTCGTCAACCTGGTCGAGCAGCGCCACCGCGCTCATGATCTGGCCGGCCTGGCAGTAGCCGCACTGGGCGACCTGCTCTTCCAGCCATGCCTGCTGTACCGGATGCAATCTGCCTTCGGTGCCGATGCCTTCGATCGTGGTGACCGCGCCGGTGACCTCACCGACCGGCAATGAACAGGAGCGCACCGGCTGGCCGTCGACATGCACCGTGCAGGCGCCGCAGGCGGCGATGCCGCAGCCGAACTTCGGCCCGGTCTTGCCCATGAGGTCGCGCAGCGCCCACAGCAGCGGCATTTCGGGATCGGCATTGACGTCGAATACTTGCCCGTCGACGGTGAGGCGCATGGGGATACCCTTTGTTGTCGTCCGCAGCCCGGGCAAAAGGCCGGTCGGCCATTTCGCCCTTATACATCTTGACAAATTACGTCATTTTGTCAATAGAGCTTTTGCAGGATAAAGTCGCGCCATGATCGAGATCGAGGACATCGCCACCGACCCCAAGCGCGCCCGCATTGTGGACAGCGCGATGAAGGTGTTTCTGGCCTATGGTTTCGCCCGCACCACCATGGACGACATCGCGCGTGCCGCCGACATGTCGCGGCCGGCGCTTTATCTCCAGTTCAAGAACAAGACCGATATTTATCGCGCCATTGCGTTGATGCTGCTCTCCCGCTCGCTCGAGCAGGCAAAAACAGCACTCGCCGGCGAAGAACCATTTGCCGGGCGCACGATGCGGGCCATCGACGAAGCGCTGATCTCGATGACGCGCAGCGTCCACGCCTCGCCGCATGGCGCCGAACTCCTTGACATGAAGTCGAGCCTCGCCGACCTGATCGGCTGCTGGCGCAGCCGGTTTGCCGAGCATATCGCCGCAGCGATCCAGAGCGAAGCCGGACGCAATGGCGTCGATCTCACCGCCAAGGGCTTGTCGGCAAAATTGCTGGCCGACATGCTGCTCGACGGACTTGAAGGCATGAAGATGCGCATCAGCGATCCGGATGAGCAGCGGCAGGCTGCGGCCGCGCTGATCAAGGTGATCGATCTAGCCTTGCAAAAAAACTGACAACAAAACGCCTCAAGCTCGGCGACGCGCTGCCTCGGGTTTCTTGCGTGCTGCGAGGAACTCCTTGACCCGCCGCCCCGGTGCCGGACCACGCATCGGCTTGAAGCCGTCGTCGAGCTCGCCTGAGAGATCAAGCGTCGGCCGCTTGCCGACGGCGTCGTAATTCTCCTCCAGCCAATCGCTGGCGGCGGTGCGGCCAAGGTCGCGCAGATAGGTCAGGAACGCCCATTCGGCGTTGACCTTGGACGATGCCGACAGGTCTTTGAATGCCTCGTCGGCATCGATGCGGTGCATGCGGATGTCGCGGTATTCGCCATGCGGCAGCCGGCCGGCGGCAATCAGCTCCTTGATGAAGGCGATCGAGCGGAATTCGCGCAAGAGTCCGGCGTTGAAGGTGATCTCGTCGATGCGATTCTGGATTTCGTTGGCGCTCTTCGGCGTCCCCTCGCGGACCACCGGATTGATCTGCACCAAAAGCACGTCCTCGGTGGCAGTCGTCTTGAAGAACGGGAACAGCGCCGGATTGCCGCCATAGCCGCCATCCCAGTAGGGCACGCCCTTGATCTCGACGGCGCGGAACAGCTGCGGCAGGCAAGCCGACGCCATCACTGTGTCGAGATCGATCTCGCCATCGGAAAAGACGCGTAACTGCCCGGTCTCGACATTCGTCGCGGAGATGAACAGCTCCATCGATTTGCAGGCGCGCACATTGCCGAAATCGATCTCCTGTTCGATCACGTCGCGCAGCGGGTTGAGGCCGAGCGGGTTGGCGACATAGGGCGAAAACACCCGCGACATCGTGTCGAAAAACAGATAGCCCGGCGTGTTCTCGATCGACCAGTTGCCCCAGGCGACGTCCCACGGCATGCGCTGCACCGGGCTGAACCGGCCCTTCCGCGCCACCGCGCGCCAGAAATCGTCGAGCTTCTGCCGCGCGCCCTCGACGCCGCCGCGGACGAAGCCGTCGGCCAGCGCCACCGCGTTCATGGCGCCGGCGCTGGTGCCCGAAACCGCCGCGATGTCGAGCCGTCCGTCCTCCAGCAGCTGGTCGAGCACGCCCCAGGAAAAGGCGCCGTGCGAGCCGCCGCCCTGCAGCGCGACGTTGATCTTCTTGGGCTCCTCCGCCTTGCCGTTTGTCGTCATGGCGTTGTCCTTGATCTAGAGAGCCATTGGATGGATCACTGCGCGGTCCAGCCGCCGTCGACCGAGATTTGCGTGCCGTTGATCTGCGCTGCCGCATCCGAGCACAGGAACACCGCGGCAGCGGCAACTTGCTCGACCGTGACGAATTCCTTGGTCGGCTGCCTGTCGAGCATGACCTCGCGGACCACCGTGTCGCGGTCCATCTTGTTCGCCTTCATCTGGTCGGGGATCTGCGCCTCGACCAGCGGCGTCAGCACATAGCCGGGACAGATGGCGTTGCAGGTGATCTTGTCGCGCGCCAGTTCCAAAGCGACCGTCTTGGTCAGTCCCATGATGCCGTGCTTGGCCGCGACATAGGCCGATTTGAACGGCGAGGCGACCAGCCCATGGGCCGAGGCGATGTTGACGATCCTGCCGCCGCCGGCTTCTCTCATCAGCGGGATGGCGGCGGCGATGGTGTGAAAGGCCGACGACAAATTGATGGCGATGATGGCGTCCCACTTCTCGACGGGAAATTCTTCCACCGGCGCGACATGCTGGATGCCGGCATTGTTGACCAGGATGTCGACCGAGCCGAAGCTCTCGGCTGCCTTTGCGACCAGCGCCCGACATTCGGCCGGCTTCGACATATCTGCCTTGATGTAGACAGTCTTCACGCCGTGATGCTTGGCGATCGCATCGGTGACGGCCTGGTCGTCGGCCGTGTCTGAAAAGGAATTGACGACGATGTTGCAGCCATCGGCCGCGAGGGCATGGGCGATTGCCAGGCCGATGCCCGAGGTGGAACCGGTGACGATGGCGGTTTTTCTGCTGGGCAAGGCGAAATCCTTCATTACGGCGCCAACGGACCATATTGCAGTGCAGCATATATGTCTCGTGTGGCGCAAAAACAGCGGCACTCAGTGGCGATGACATGAAATTTTTGTCATGAAAGAGGACACCCTCACTCGAAGCTGTGCGCCTGAACAGGCCGTGCGAACAGTTGGTCAGCGTGCCCTGGAGCCACTTCGGGTGTTCGTGAGATTGCGTTTTAGAACGCGATAGCGGTCGCGCGGCACTCATTCCGAGGCGGAGATTTCTGACACGGCCTGCCGATGAGAGATTTCGGCCGGCCGGCCGGCGATCACGACATCGTGTCGAGCTTGCGCTGCATGGCGGCGATCTGTTCCTTCAGTTCCTGAAGGTCGTCGGGCTTTTCCGACGTCTCTTTCCTGGCCGGCTCCGCCGGCGCTGCGGAAGTGCCATTCGAGCCTGCGGGTGGGAAGGGCGTGAACAGGCGCATGGCGTTCTGGAACATCTCCATATTGCGGCGCGTCTGCTCTTCCAGCGCCTTGATCGGCGTGGCGATCTTCATCATGTCCAGCGGCGACTTGCCCAAAGCACCCTTCATCTGCTCGCGGAAGCGTTCCTGCTCCTTTGAGAAGGCGATCATCGACTGTTCGAGGAAGCTCGGCACGATCATCTGCATCTGGTCGCCGTAAAAAGCGATCAACTGGCGCAGGAACGGAATCGGCAGCATGTTCTGCCCTTCCTTGTTCTCCAGTTCAAAGATGATCTGGGTCAGCACCGGATGGGTGATGTCGTCGCCGGTCTTGGCGTCCTGGACGGTGAACTCCACGCCCTTCTTGACCATTTCGGCAAGGTCCTCGAGCGTCACATAGGTGCTGGTGCCGGTGTTGTAGAGGCGGCGATTGGCATATTTCTTGATGATAATCGGTTCGTCTTTCGCGGCCATCAGCATCCTCCCGGGACACCGGCGCACTTGAGGTAAGCTGCCGGTAACGATTGCGCCTTTTCAAGGATATGCGCAAAAGCGTCACAATTCCAAGCGGTTTGTGCAGTGCGGCATCAATTAATGCTGCACGGCGGGTTAAAAATGCTGCGCAGCAATGGGCCGGCTGTATCCACCACGATGCGCAACCTGCTTGCGGCGCATGGCCGGTATGCCCATTTCCGGTTTGACTTGGATCATTGAAAGGGCAAGAAAGCCCTGACGATACAAACTGCGATACCAAAACCTCGATACCTCGAAGTGTGGAGAAGAACATGTCCGCTGCCATCGTTGTCGCCAGTGCGGCGCGCACGCCCGTCGGTTCCTTCAACGGCGCCTTCGCCGCCACGCCGGCGCATGAGCTTGGTGCCGTCGTCATCAAGGAGTTGCTGTCCCGTACCGGTGTCGAGCCGGCGGAAGTCGACGAGGTCATCCTCGGCCAGGTGCTGACCGCGGCTCAGGGCCAGAACCCCGCCCGCCAGGCATCTATCGAAGCGGGCCTGCCGAAGGAAACCACCGCCTGGGGCCTCAACCAGGTTTGCGGCTCAGGTCTGCGCGCTATTGCTCTCGGTATGCAGCAGATCGCGACAGGCGATGCCAAGGTGATCGTCGCCGGCGGGCAGGAATCGATGTCGCTGGCCCCGCACGCTCAACACCTGCGTGCCGGCGTCAAGATGGGCGACTACAGGATGATCGACATCATGATCAAGGATGGGCTGTGGGATGCCTTCAATGGCTACCACATGGGCAACACGGCCGAAAACGTCGCTCGCCAGTTCCAGATTACCCGCGAGGACCAGGACCAACTCGCATTGGCCTCCCAGAACAAGGCAGAGGCCGCGCAGAAGGCCGGCAAATTCAAGGACGAGATCGTGGCCTTCACCGTCAAGGGCAAGAAGGGCGACACCATTGTCGACCAGGACGAATATATCCGCCACGGCGCCACGATCGAGGCCATGACCAAGCTGAGACCGGCCTTCGACAAGGACGGCACGGTGACCGCCGCCAATGCCTCCGGCATCAATGACGGCGCCGCCGCGGTGCTGCTGATGACCGAAGCGGAAGCCGCAAAGCGCGGCATCACGCCGCTGGCGCGCATCGTGTCCTGGGCGACCGCGGGTGTCGATCCGCAGATCATGGGCACCGGGCCCATTCCCGCCTCGCGCAAGGCGCTGGCCAAGGCCGGCTGGTCGGTCGGCGATCTCGACCTGATCGAGGCCAATGAAGCCTTCGCCGCCCAGGCCTGCGCCGTCAACAAGGACATGGGCTGGGATCCCTCGATCGTCAATGTCAATGGGGGCGCCATCGCCATCGGCCATCCGATCGGCGCCTCCGGGGCCCGCATCTTCAACACGCTGGTTTACGAGATGCGCCGCAGAAGCGCCAGGAAAGGCCTTGCCACGCTGTGCATCGGCGGCGGCATGGGGGTCGCCATGTGCGTGGAAGCGCTGTGAAGTCATCAGCAAAGCGCCGTGAGGACGGAGCGAGCAAGCCGTGAAACAGGCGGTGGCGAACAGGCTCCGCCGTTAGAGCGTTTCCGTTCGCCGCCCGCTGATCGAGAAAAAGGGAGGATATTATGACAAAGGTAGCACTCGTCACCGGTGGGTCGCGCGGCATTGGCGCCGCGATCTCGATCGGCCTGAAAACCGCCGGCTATCAGGTCGCCGCGAACTACGCCGGCAATGACGAAGCGGCGCAGAAATTCAAGGCAGAGACCGGCATCCCCGTCTACAAATGGTCGGTCGCCGACTACGATGCCTGCGCCGCCGGCATCAAGCAGATCGAGGCCGATCTCGGCCCGGTTTCCGTTCTGGTCAACAATGCCGGCATCACCCGCGACGCCATGTTCCACAAGATGACGCGCGAGCAGTGGAAAGAGGTCGTCGACACCAATCTTTCCGGCGTCTTCAACATGACGCACCCACTGTGGGTCGGCATGCGCGACCGCAAGTTCGGCCGCGTCATCACCATCTCCTCGATCAATGGCCAGAAAGGCCAGACCGGCCAGGTCAATTATTCGGCGTCGAAGGCCGGCGATATCGGCTTCACCAAGGCGCTCGCCCAGGAAGGGGCGCGGGTCGGCATCACCGTCAATGTCATCTGCCCCGGCTACATCGCCACCGAGATGGTCAGGGCGATGGACGAGAAGGTGCTCAATGAGCGCGTCATCCCGCAGATCCCGGTCGGCCGCCTCGGCGAGCCGGAAGAGATCGCACGCTGCGTCGTCTTCCTCGCTTCCGACGATGCCGGCTTCATCACCGGCTCGACCATTTCAGCCAATGGCGGCCAATATATCACCTGAGGCGTCGGCCTGTTGCTGTTGCACGGGTCTAACCACCCACACGGCCGAGTTCGAGGCCGGGATCCGGATTATTCCGGCTGTCAGGCGACACGCTTCAGCCCTGGTTCGGCTGCCGGCTTGGTCTGGGCGACTGGACCCGGCTGGCGCGAAGGTGGCGGCAGGCGGGCAAGCGACGCCCGGCTGAGGCCCGACAGTTTCAAGGCGATGCGACGCTTCAGAAACGGAGTGAGGTTCAGCGCTGAAAGCACGAGATTGCGGACGAACCGCTTCACCGAATTGCGGGAAAGCGCCATCTCGGTCATCGTGCCCGCCAGTTCAAGCACCTCCTGGGCCGCCGGGCGGCGCAGCGTTTCGTAGAGGTCGAGCGCGGTTTCCGGGCGCACGCCCTTCACCACGTCGCCAAGCAACTGGCCAAGCACGACCGCGTCGATGATGCCGGTGTTCATGCCTTGCCCTCCCGCCGGGCTGTGCACGTGCGCGGCATCGCCGATAAGGAACAGCCGGTCCTTGCGGTACGTGCGGACCAGGCGGTGATGCACGCGAAAACGCGAGCTCCACGCCAGGGCGAGCACCCGGGTTCTTTTCTTGGTCGGACCACGGCTGTCGAGCAGCGCCTGGATGTCGGTGACCGCGGGGTTTTCCGGTGCCTCATCCATTGTCGCGACGACCCGATACGAACCGTCCGGGAGCGGCGCCACCACCACCAGCCCGGCCGGGGCAAAGAACAGCGACACTTCCGTCGGCCCAACCGGCCAGTCGAGACGAACATCGGCAAGTACGAACGAAGCGTCATAGGCGGCGCCGTCGAACTCGATGCCGGTCGACCTGCGCACCAGGCTGTGCAAGCCGTCGGCACCAACGACATAGCGTGCCGATATCAGTCTCTCGCGGCCGTTCTCGATCACCGTCACGCGTGCGCCGTCAGCGTCCTGAACGACTGCCTTGGCCTCGACCGAGCGATGAATCACGCCGCCCATGGCTGCGATCCGTTCGGCGAACACCTGCTCGGTCAGGTTTTGAGGCAGCATCATCAGATAGGGATGCCTCGACGGAAGCTTGCTGAAATCGAGCTTGAGCAGCGCCCGATTGCGGTCGCGGATGGTAAAATTCTGCAGTTTTAGGGCAAGTTCGCTCAGCCGCTGCGTGACGCCGAGAGGCTCCAGCGTTTCCAGCGTCTGCGCGTGGATGACGCCAGCCCGCGAGGTCTGAAGGCCCTCAGCCAGCCTGTCGATCAGGACATGATCGACACCGGCCTGGTGCAGCACGATGGACAGCGCCATGCCGGTCGGGCCGGCGCCAATGATCAGGACTTCCGTGGTTTCGGGCAGCATTTCTCTCTCCATTTGTCAACGATCGTTGACTTTCTAGTTGAAGCCATTGCATTTGTCAACAACCGTTGGCATACGGATTTCATGACCGAGAATCAGCCGAAGAAACCCAGCAAGTCGGACCGCACGCGCGCCCAAATCCTCGAGGCCGCGAGGCTCCTGTTCGCCGAGCACGGCTATGACGGCGCCTCCATCCGCGACGTCGCGGCGCATGCCTCGATCGATCCGGCGATGGTGATCCGCTATTTCCACAGCAAGGACGAGCTGTTCGCCAGGGCGGCGGTCGTCGACCTGCAATTGCCGGCACTGCGGGCGATCGACCGAAACACAATCGGTGAAACGCTGATCAGGCGTTTTCTCGAAATCTGGGAAGGCCCGGCCAGCGGTCCTGGCATGGCAATTCTGCTGCGTTCGGCGACGTCGAACGAATTCGCCGCCGAAAAGCTGCGTGACGTATTTGGCCACCAGGTCAGGCCGGTGATTGCGGCGGTCGCTGATCCCGCCGACGCTGGTCGACGTGCCGGGCTCGTTTCGAGCCAGTTGCTGGGTTTGGCGATGTGCCGATACCTGCTGCGGCTTCCGCCCGTCGTCGCCCTGTCCCACGACGAAATTATCCAGAACGTCAGCCCTACCTTGCAGCGCTATGCCGTGGGAGAGGCTTGAGCCAATCCGTTCTGCATTGCTCGCAGTCTGGTGCAGCGACTGCGCCGACCGATGGACGTGACGCCGATTTGTGCCGAAGCGGCACGCAAAAATTAACGGCGGCCGTGCAGCCTGTGCAAAACCCTGTTAACGGCGTGTGGATAACAGGTGGAAAACCTGTTCACGACACAACATATTGGGGTGAACAAACCGGGAAACATGCGCCAGCGCCGATTCGTAGCCGTTTCGTTCCGGCTTTGAGCGCAGTGTTAAACGACAACGGCTGAAAACATCCCAAATGGTTAAGGCGCGTTAGGAAAGAATTAATAATTTCAGAACGTTGGATGACGCCGGCCGACCTGCGTCGATCGTTCAGCGGCAAAGGTTAACGGCGACGTCAGCCCTGCATGAAACGGGCCAGTTCGGCGATTCAGCATGTGGTGAGACTCGCCGGCGAAAAATCCAGATGTAGCCGTGAACAAACCCTGAATCTGCGCGAGTCAGCGATTCGTAGCCGATTCGTTCCAGACTCGTTCCAACTGTTAAATCGAAACGGCGAAACGGATTGTCGACGCCGACGGAAGGCTTCGAGCTGCCATCGGAATATTCTGCTTTCGCTTCGCGCCCGAAATCCCTATGTGTCGGCTGTCACCCGCGCCACCACGGGGCGCGCTCCCGACAACGAGAGGCAGAGAGCCTTAATTTCCAGGTCGATGAACATCCAGCCGAAACACACTGAGCCACTGATCCTGTCAGGCCGCGACGTGACCGCTGTGCTCGGGCCGACCAACACCGGCAAGACCCATCTCGCCATCGAGCGGATGGTGGCGCATGAAAGCGGCATTATCGGCCTGCCGCTCAGGCTGCTCGCCCGCGAGGTCTACTCGCGCGTCTGCGAAAAAGTCGGCGCTCACAAGGTGGCCCTCATCACCGGCGAGGAGAAAATCCAGCCCGACGGCGCCAGATATTCGGTCTGCACCGTGGAAGCCATGCCGCGCGAGACCGACGCCGCCTTCGTTGCCGTCGACGAGGTCCAACTGGCCGGCGACCTCGAGCGCGGCCACATCTTCACCGACCGCATCCTGCATCTGCGCGGCCGCCAGGAGACGCTGCTGCTCGGCGCAGCGACCATGCACGGCATCCTCCAGCGTCTGCTGAAGGGGGTGTCGGTGGTGACGCGGCCGCGGCTGTCGCATCTCGCCTATGCCGGCTCGAAGAAGCTCACCCGCCTGCCGCGACGTACGGCGATCGTCGCCTTCTCCGCCGACGAGGTCTATGCCATCGCCGAACTGATCCGCCGCCAGCAGGGCGGTGCGGCAGTCGTGCTCGGCGCGCTATCGCCGCGCACTCGCAACGCGCAGGTGGAGCTGTTCCAGTCGGGTGATGTCGATTATCTGATTGCCACCGATGCGATCGGCATGGGCCTCAACCTCGATCTCGATCATGTCGCCTTCGCCCAGAACCGCAAGTTCGACGGCTACCAGTATCGCAACCTGACGGCGGCCGAGCTCGGCCAGATCGCCGGTCGCGCCGGCCGCCACTTGCGCGACGGAACTTTTGGCGTCACCGGCCAGGTCGATCCACTGGACGAGGAACTGGTCAAGAAGATCGAAGCGCATGATTTCGACCCGGTGAAGGTGCTGCAATGGCGCACCGCGCGTTTCGATTTCGCCAACCTCGACGCGCTGAAGCGCTCGATCGAGACCAACGCGCCGGTTGAAGGCCTGACGCGCGCGCTGCCGGCGGTCGATGCGCAGGCGCTCGAGCATCTGTCCCGCGACGAGGACATCCGGGCGCTTGCCACCGACGCCAGGCGCGTGGCGCTGTTGTGGGAGGCCTGCGCCCTTCCCGATTACAGGAAGATCGCCCCGGCTCAGCATGCCGACCTGATCGCCTCGATCTACATGGACCTTGCCAGGCATGGCCATGTCGATGAGAATTACATGGCCGAGCAGGTGCGCCGCGCCGACACCACCGAGGGCGACATCGACACGCTGTCGCACCGGATCGCCCAGATCCGCACCTGGACTTTCGTTTCCAACCGGCCCGGCTGGCTGGCCGATCAGGCACACTGGCAGGAAAAGACGCGCGAAATCGAAGACAGATTGTCGGATGCGCTGCATGAGCGGTTGACGAAACGCTTCGTAGACCGCAGGACTTCCGTCCTCATGCGGCGCCTTAGAGAAAATACCATGCCTGAAGCCGAAATCAGTCCAACTGGAACCGTCCTCGTCGAAGGCCATCATGTCGGCGAGTTGCAGGGGTTCCGCTTCACCGCGGACCAAAGCGCCGGCGGCGAGGACGCCAAGGCGGTGCGCACAGCAGCCCAGAAGGCGCTTGCAGCCGAATTCGAGGCGCGGGCCGAACGCTTCGGCGCCTCGGCCAATGGCGACATCGCGCTCGGCTCCGATGGCACCCTGCGCTGGATCGGCGCGCCGATCGGCACGCTGGTCGCAGGCGACGAGCCGCTGAAGCCGCGCCTGGTGCTGCTGGCCGACGAGCAGCTCACCGGTCCCGCCCGCGACAAGGTCGCGGCGCGCGCCGAGCGCTTCGTCAATTTCCAGATCGAGTCGCTGCTGAAGCCGCTGGTCGACCTCAAGAACGCCGAGCAGATCACCGGCATCGGCCGCGGCATCGCCTTCCAGCTCGTCGAGAATTTCGGCCTCATCAACCGCCGCGACATCGCCGAGGAGATGAAGTCGCTCGACCAGGAGGGCCGCGCCGCCCTGCGCCGGCTCGGCGTGCGCTTCGGCGCCTACCACGTCTTCGTGCCGGCGCTGATCAAGCCGGCCCCGGCCGGACTGGTGACGCTGTTGTGGGCGCTGCAGAACGACGGCAAGGACAAGCCTGGCTTTGGCGACGTGGTTCACGCGCTGGCCTCCGGCCGCACCTCGGTGGTCATCGATCCCACCTTCGACAAGACCTTTTACAAGCTGGCCGGCTACCGCAATCTCGGCCGTCGCGCGGTGCGCGTCGACATCCTCGAACGGCTGGCCGATCTGATCCGGCCCGCAACCAACTGGAAGCCGGGCCTCGGCCAGCGCCCCGACGGCGCCTATGACGGTCAGTCCTTCATGATGACGCCGCCGATGATGTCGATTCTCGGCGCCACGGCCGACGATATGGAAGAGATCTTGAAAGGCCTCGGCTACCGGGCCGAGCCGAAGCCGGCTGTCGAGGTGAAGGCACGGCTCGAGGCACAGGACAATGTCGTGCGTGAAGCCGCCGCGGCCAAGCAGGCGGCGGAGGCACAAGCCGAGCAGGCCAAGGCAGCGGAAGCCGCGATTGCCGACGCAGCCGTCGAGACGCCGGCCGACAGTCCTGAGCCGGATGCAGTGGCAGAAGCCACGGGGGAGGCTCTCGCGGAACCCGCTACCGAAGCGGAACCTGTCGCAGAAGCTCAGCTGCAAACTCCGCCTGAGGTCACGGTAGAGGATCTGCCTGCAGCTGAAGCCGCAGTTCGAGAGGCAGCACCCGAAACCGCCGAGGTTGAGGTCGCACAGGCCGAGCCGGCTTCCGAAGCCTCGCCCGCAACGGCAGCAGTCTCGGCCGAACCTGCCGCGGCAGTCGAAGCCGCCACCGGCGAGGCTGCTCCAGTGGCCGAGAAAGAGGCCGAAGAACCAAAACCCATCCTGTTGTGGCGGCAGGGCCGCTTCGACCAGCGCCCACGCCACCGCCACCACGACAACCGGCCCCGTGACAGGGACAATCGCCCGCGCAGCGGACAAGCCGCGCGCGATGGCCGCAGCAACGCGCCGGCAGAGGCCGGGCAGCAGGCCAGCGCCCCGGGCGGCCGACCCGCCCATGAAGGACGCCGCGACGGCGACGGCGCCGGCAAGCCGCGCTTCGACCGCAGCAAGTTCAAGCCCAAGCCCCAGGGCGAGCCAGGCGAACGGCGCGACGGCAAGGCGCAGGGCGAGCGCCCCGATCGTCGCGAAAGCCGGCCCGACTGGAAAGGCGGCAGGCCGGACGGCAAGGGCGGCGCGCCTGGTGGAAAGCCCGCGTTCCAGCCGAAGCCTCGTGAGGAGCGTCCGGTGCGCTTCGACCCGGATTCCCCCTTCGCCAAGCTCGCCGCGTTGCGCGACCAGCTGAAGAAGTAAGTTCGTTCGCTCCGATGGTCACTGATGCCCGCCAGCGCATCGACAAATGGCTGTTCTTTTCGCGTGCGGTGAAATCGCGCTCGCTGGCGGCGAAGCTGGTGGTGGCCGGACGGGTTCGCATCAATCGCGACAAAGCAGCGCAGGCCTCCGATCTGGTCCGCCTCGGCGACGTCCTGACCATCACTCTCGAGCGGCGCATCTTCGTCTGGAAGGTGCTCGGCACCGGCAGCCGGCGCGGTCCCGCCGAGGAAGCGCGCTTGCTCTACGAGGATATCTCGCCGCCGCCGGCACCAAAGGGCGAGGCCGTTGCCGATGCGATCCCCGCACTGCGTGATGCCGGCAGCGGCCGCCCGACCAAGAAGGAACGCCGGGAGACCGACCGGTTGTTCGGCGACGACGACTGACGCATAACGGCTTTCGTCGCATCGCCGGCTGGAAATCCATTCCGGAAACACCGGCATCACACGCAATGGCCGCCCTTGCAAGCGGCGGGCAAAGACGTTACCTCACCAAGAAAGCCCACCGCATCGGCCCGAAAATCGATATCGATTTTCCAAGCGCACGATGCGCGGTTTCAAAGTGTTACAGCGTACCTTGTGCGTCCGATTGGACGCCACGTCGCCCTGATAAAAGGGGATGTCCCGGAGCCGACCGATGACCTATGTCGTGACCGATAATTGCATAAAATGCAAATACATGGACTGCATCGAGGTCTGTCCGGTCGACTGTTTCTATGAGGGCGAGAACATGCTCGTCATTCATCCCGACGAGTGCATCGACTGTGGCGTCTGCGAACCGGAATGCCCGGCCGACGCGATCAAGCCGGACACCGAGCCAGGGCTCGACAAATGGCTGCAGATCAACACCGAGTACGCCGATAAATGGCCCAATATCACCGCCAAGAAGGAGCCTCCGGCCGACGCCAAATCCTTCGATGGCGAGGCCGGCAAGTTCGAAAAATATTTTTCCCCCGAGCCCGGCCAGGGCGACTAGCGCTCGACCGCGAAAATCGAAATCGATTTTCCGGAAGGACTATGCGCCAGATCAAAGTGTCACAGCATCCTTGCGCGTCCAAAACGGGCGCGTGGCACCGTAACGGCGACGCCGGCTTGATCGGCATCACGCGTGCTGACAGGCACCGCACGTTAACTGCCTTGACAGGCGGTGATCGCGCTTGACCTTCGCGCGTGCAGCAAAACCTTGATTCTTCCGACTTTTTGTGCTACACGAACCAAACATGCCGGTGACACAACGTCGATTTATGGCGCAAACGCCCCAAATCACTGAAAGGTGAATTTTTCAATCCGGACCAGAGTGATCTGGGGCAGGCAGTCGCGACTATGCGATTTGCCGCCCTCGGCTTTTCCGGTGGGTTCGTAGTTGTGCGGCTAACGATCGGTATCCGATCGCGCGAGTTCGACCGGCAGAATGCCGGTACCACACCAAGGAGTTCATGGCGTAATGGCAACAATCACCCCGCAGAAGAAGTCCAGCGCAGCGCGTCACGGTTTTAAGACGGGCGAGTACATCGTCTATCCGGCGCATGGCGTCGGCCAGATCGTCTCGATCGACGAGCAGGAAGTTGCGGGCCACAAGCTGGAACTGTTCGTCATCGACTTCCAGAAGGACAAGATGCGTCTGAAAGTTCCGGTCGCCAAGGCGACCTCCATCGGCATGCGCAAGCTGTCGGAAGAGGATTACGTCGATCGCGCGCTGAAGGTCGTGCAGGGCCGCGCCCGCGTCAAGCGCACCATGTGGTCGCGCCGCGCCCAGGAATATGATGCGAAGATCAATTCCGGCGACCTGATCTCGATCTCGGAAGTTGTGCGCGACCTCTACCGCGCCGACAATCAGCCGGAGCAGTCCTATTCCGAACGCCAGCTTTATGAGGCGGCACTCGACCGCATGGCGCGCGAGATCGCGGCCGTCAACCGCATGTCGGAAACCGAAGCGGTGCGCCTCATCGAGGTGAACCTCAACAAGGGACCGAAGCGCGGCGCCAAGGCCGACAACGAAGAAGCCGAGCAGGAAGAAGCAGCCTGAGCGCTTCTCGCCTTCGAATTTGAAAAAACCCGGCCTCGCGCCGGGTTTTTTTATTCCTAAGATCGTCGCGTTTGACTGGATGCGACGCGCTTTAGGTTGTTGTTGTTATGCATGTCGTGATCGCAAAACCACCGCGCGCCCTGCATTAGTGATCGTCACCCCAAAACCGCTATGCACTATTTGGGCGACATGCCTTAAATTTCGCCACCGGTTTCCTTCTCTGCCTCCTGCTTCAGCGTCGCGATAAACCGCTTGGTTCGCTGGCGCTCCGGATTGCTGAACAAAACCGCGGCGGGGCCTTTCTCGACGACGCTGCCGGCGTCGAGGAACACCACCTCCTGCGCGATTTTGGAGGCGAGGCGCAAATCATGCGTCGCCATCACCATGGTGGTGCCCTCGCTGGCGAGCTGGCCGAGCACGTCGACCACCTCCTGCGCCAGTTCCGGATCGAGCGCCGAAGTCGGCTCGTCGCACAGCAGCACTTTCGGCGATGGCGCCAGCGCCCGGGCGATCGCCACGCGTTGCTGCTGGCCACCTGACAACGTCGCCGGCCAGGCGTCGGCCTTGTGCGCCATTCCAACCTTTTCGAGCAGGGCGAGCGCCCGCTCGCGCGCTCGCCCGGCCGGCCATTTCAACACCGTCACCAGCCCCTCCATGACGTTTTCGATCGCCGTGCGGTGCGGAAACAGCTGGAAATTCTGGAACACCATGCCGGTCTGCAGCCGCAGGCGCTGGATGGCCCTGCCGTGAACCTTGCCGCCGGGGTGGAATTCAAGCGCGTCGTCGCCGATGCGCACCGTGCCCGAGGTCGGGATCTCGAGCAGGTTGATACAGCGCAGAAGCGTGCTTTTCCCACCGCCCGAGGGGCCGACAAGGGCGGTGACGCTGCCTTCCTCGATGGTGACGGTCACGCCCTTCAGCACGAGATTGTCACCAAAACGCTTCTCGATGTCGGTGAGGCCGATCATGAGCGCGCCTCGAGGAAGCCGCCATAGCGGTTGAGCCGCTTTTCCAGGCGCGTCTGCAACGCCGACAGCACCGAGCTAAGCGCCAGATAGAGAGCCGCCGCCTCGACATAGAGGATCAGCGGCTCGTAGGTGGTGGCGACGATGCGCTGCGCCGCCTGGAACATCTCCGGCACCGTGATGGCGGCGGCCAGTGATGTATCCTTGACCAGCGAGATGAAGGTGTTGGACAGCGGCGGCACCGCGACGCGGCCCGCTTGTGGAAGGATAGTGCGTCGCATCGCCTGGCCCCAGGTCATGCCGATCGAATAGGCCGCCTCCCA
Organism: Mesorhizobium sp. WSM4819; assembly: GCF_055811215.1. Taxonomy (NCBI): domain Bacteria; kingdom Pseudomonadati; phylum Pseudomonadota; class Alphaproteobacteria; order Hyphomicrobiales; family Phyllobacteriaceae; genus Mesorhizobium; species Mesorhizobium sp. WSM4819. Next base: position 163,389 of record NZ_JBVVQO010000009.1, on the reverse strand, counting down.
CTGCCCCTTCGGCACCGAGCCTATGACGGCGCGGATGATCTCCGACGTATAGGCGCCGATATTGAGTGTGAAGCCGATCAACGCGGCTGAAAAGGCGTCGAGCAGGATGCCGACCGAGGGCAGGCCGTAGAAGATCAGGAAGAGCTGCACCAGAAGCGGCGTGCCACGGAAGATCCAGACATAGAAGCGGACCACGGCGACCAGCGGCTTCGGGCCGAACAGCCGGACGAGCGCTGCGACCAGTCCTACGAAGAGACCGAATGCGAACGACAGCAGCGTTAGCGGCACGGTGAAGATCAGCGCGGCCCATAGCAGCGTGGGCAACGAATCCAGCATCAATTGCAGCCAGTGCGGCACGAAAACTCTCCTTGCGAGATTGCCGCCCAAAAAATCGGCCCGGCAGCATCGAGGCGCGACCATACGGTCGTCATATCACGCCAAAAGCGGCGGCCGTCAAAGACGGCTCGCCGCGATACTTTGCCATGCGGGCCGACAACCAGCCGGCTCCGGGAAATGCGCTTACTTCGAAACGTCCTGGCCGAAGTAAGTGTCGGCGATCTTCTGGTAGGTGCCGTCGGCCTTGATGTCGGCCAGCGCCCGATTGATGGCGGCGACCAGTTCCGGATCGCCCTTGCGCACGAGCACGCCGGAATAGTCTGCGTTTTCTTCCTGCGCGGCGATCTTCACATTGGCGTCGGGCTTGTGCTTCTTGAAATCGAGGAAGGACAGGCTGTCGTTGATGGTGGCATCGGCGCGGCCGGTAAGAAGCAGCTGGATCGATTGGTCGAAACCATCGGTACCGACGAGTTCGGCGCCGTTCGCTTCGGCGAGCTTGCCGAAATTCGAGGTCAGCGACTGCGCCGCCTTCTTGCCCTTCAGGTCGGCAAAGCTCTTGATGTCGGTATTGTCGCCGCGCACGATCAGCACCGCCTTGGAAGCAATATAGGGATCGGAGAAATCATACTTGGCCTTGCGCTCCTCGGTGATGCCGACCTGGTTGATAACAGCGTCATAGCGCTCGGCGTCGAGGCCGGCGATCAGCCCATCCCATTTGCCTTCGAGGAATTCGGCCTTGACGCCGAGACGCTCGGCGATCGCCTTGGCAATCTCGACGTCGAAGCCGACCAGTGCGCCCGAGGCATCATGATAGGTGAAGGGGGCATAGGTACCTTCCGTGCCGACCTTGAAGACACCGGCCTGCTTGATCTGATCGAGATTGGCGCCGGCATGGCCTGATGTGACTGCCAGTACCTGCAGTGTTGCGGCGACGATAAGCGATTTGAGCCATTTCATTTTTCTGTGATCCCGTCATTGGCCGGCGTCCGGGCCCGGCGTCCGGCGCATTTGTGAGCGCCGGAAACTGACAGATGCAGCTTGGCGAAATAAGGAACCAGATTTCAAAAATAAGACACTTTCGAAATCCAATTCTCAAAACCACATCAACTCGCGCCAACCGGCCGAGGAGCGACCGCCGCATCGAGCTTTCGAACAGTGCAATCCACGCAACATCAGCGGCGGAACCATTCGCGCGGGTGGCACGTTTGTTGGCTGTTGTAGGGCGCGGCGTCGCCAATTCAACCACGATGCCAGCTCAGGGGCGAGCGATCGCACCGCAACGCCCGGAACAGGGAGCGTGGCATGATGGAAGATACGGCAGGGCGAACCATGGTCCGCGCGGCGATGAAAGCCCCCTATCTCGAGCGCGACGAGGAGCATCTTCTCGCGCTGCGCTGGAAGGAAGACAACGACCAGCAGGCACTGCACCAAATCGCCATGGCGCATATGCGGCTGGTTATTTCCATGGCCTCGAAGTTCCGCCACTATGGCCTGCCCCTCGGCGACCTGGTGCAGGAAGGCCATGTCGGCCTGCTGGAGGCAGCGGCCCGTTTCGAACCGGAGCGCGAGGTGCGGTTTTCGACCTATGCGACGTGGTGGATCCGTGCCTCGATGCAGGACTATATCCTGCGCAACTGGTCGATCGTGCGCGGCGGCACCAGTTCGGCGCAGAAGGCGCTGTTCTTCAATTTGCGGCGCCTGCGCGCCCGCTTGGCGAACGGTGCCGAGCCGATCTCGAACACGTCGCTCTACCGCGAGGTGTCGGTGGCGCTTGGCGTCTCCGAGGCCGACGTGGCGATGATGGACTCGCGCCTTTCGGCCCCGGATAGTTCGCTCAACCAGCCGCTCGCCGACGATGCGGGCGCCACCGAGCGAATGGATTTCCTGGTTTCGGACGATCCTTTGCCGGACGAAGTCGTGGGCGACACGATCGATGTCGAACGCCGCTCTATCTGGCTGAAAACCGCGCTCGGCGCGCTCAATGCCCGCGAGCTCAGGATCATCGAGGAACGCCGGCTGAGCGACGAGGGAGCGACGCTCGAAGCCCTCGGCGAGGCGCTTGGCATCTCCAAGGAACGCGTCCGCCAGATCGAGGCACGCGCCATGGAAAAGCTCAAGATAGCGCTGGTGAAGCAAAACCCCGAGTTTCTGGCGACCGCCGCCTAGGGTGTGTTGCGATTCAGGGTTGGACGAGTCGGAGTCGAAGACGGGCGCGAAGCGACCAAACCAGGTGGTTTCCGAGAACCGGAGCGGAGCGTACATAAAGTACGTGAGCACCGGCCTACGCCGGCCGTAGCCTTACTGCCGCGACCGCTCATGAGTGCTCCGGCCGGCGAAGGTCGAAGCGCAGGAAATTGCCGTTTGCGGGCCGGCATCACCTGAATATCGACACACCCTATCTGTCGGTGATGATCTTGACCTTGTCGCCGGCCGAAACGGCTGCGCCGGGCGACATTGCATTGAGCACCCTGAACAGGTCGAGCTTGCGGTCGACGCCGACCATCTGCGCCGCGAGCGAACCCATGGTCTGTCCGGGCCGGACCGTGACGACGCGGATATGCAGCGGCTTCAGCGCTGCTTTTTCGGCCGCGCTCAAGATCCGGAACGAGCCGCTGACCGAGCGCGCCACCGCGTCCAGCGAGGTGCTGGCGGAGGGGGCTGCCGTCAGCAGCCGGTAGACCTGGCCGCCGGCGCGGATCACCGCGATGCCGAACTGCCAGCCCTCGGCGCTGGCATGCGCCGTCGCCGCCTCGTTGCCGTTGATTATTTCCTGGCGCACGCTGCTTTCGTCGAGACCGGCCACCCAGCCGCTGCGGAGGTAGTCGGTCAGCGATCGGTTCCTGTCGATCGAGACGCCGTCGAAGCGGATCGCTATGTCGCCCGGCCCGGTTGCCGTCACCGCCGCGGCCGAGTTGTCGATGATGAAGCCGTCGCGCACCGAGAACGACACGCCGAGCCCCGGATGCAGGAAGGTTTCGCCACGCACATAGCCTTCCTCCGGCGTGTCGCCGTAGAGCAGCCCGTCTATGCCGGCGAGGAAGGCGTCCCGGTCGCGCGTGCCGACGCCGGGCGCGCCGAACTGGCGGGCATGGCGCTGCGCCAGATCGATGCGTTGCGGCGTGTTCGGGTGCGTTGCCAGGAAGTCGAGGCTGGCGTCGGTGGCGCCGCTGATCGAGCGGAAATCGGTGTAGGCCGACATGGACTGCAGGAAGCGGCCGGCGGCAAACGGATCGAAGCCCGCCTCGCCGATCGACTTGATGCCGATGCCGTCGGCCTCCAGCTCCTGATTGCGCGAGAACTGGGCAAGCCGCAGCTTGCCGCGGATCAGTGCCGCCTTGGCGGTCGGGCTGTCGCCGAGCACATCCGAGACGACTTTTGTCGCAAAGCCTTCCTCGGCCTCGAGCTGCTGGCGCTGCAAGCCGTGGTTTGCAGTGACATGGCCCATCTCATGCGCGATGACCGCGGCGAGCTCGGCCGAATCGTTGGCCAGCGCCAACAGGCCGCGCGTGATGTAGAGATAGCCGCCAGGCAATGCGAAAGCGTTGACGTTGGGCGAATTGAGGATCGTGATGCGGTAGGTCTGGCTCGGGTTGGCCGAAACCACCGTCAGGCTGCCGACGACCTTGGCGACCATGCGCTCGAGCTTGGGATCGGAATATTCGCCGCCATAGGTCGCGAGGATGCGCGGATGCTGCGCCTTGGCCATTTCGGCGACCTTGCTGTTGGCGGCAACATTGTCGACGGTGACCGGTTTGCTGGAAGGCTGGAAGCCGGATTCCTGAACGTCCGGAGGCGTGAACATCTGGCAGCTTGCCAACGCCATGGCAAAGCCGGCCAGCGCCAGGAAGCGCGCCAGCGGTTTCCTTCTCACTCTGTCTGTGCCGGTCGGCAGAACAGCTTCCTTTCGGCTCTCGGCACATGGCCCGAAAATCGGGCATCGATTTTCAGATCATGCGCAAAATCAACTGCCACAGCGTCATTCGAGCCCACGAGCGCGGATGGCACCGTAGTGGCAAATCACAACCTATGCCGGACCAGTATCGGAGGACCTAGCCACACTACTTTGACCATGGCAAGCAAACGCCACATCGCCTGAAGCCGGTTTGGCCGTAAATTATGTCCGCTTCCGGGCAACATCTCGTGATCCTGCGCCAAACGGACCTGCACCGATATAGCGCCGAAAGGCTTCCGGTCCAGCCTTGGTAAAAAAATCGGCGACAGTCCCGGTTGCGGCAACCGTGCCATTGTCCAGGAACACCATGTCCTGGCCGATACGGTGGGCGTCCTCCGGCTGATGGGTGACGAACAGCACCGTCATGCGCCGCTCCGCATGGACGTCGGCTACCAGATCGAGCATGTCGTCGCGCAACGCCGGTCCGAGCGAGGCGAACGGTTCGTCGAGCAAGAGAACCGGCCGGTCGCGCACCAGGACGCGGGCGAGCGCGACGCGCTGCCGCTCGCCGCCGGAGAGTTCGCGCGGCAGGCGCTGTTGCTTGCCGGCAAGGCCGACGCGCTTGAGCGCCGCGGCGATTGCAGCGTGGTCGGCCTCGGTCAGCCTGAGCGATGGCGAGCGGCCAAGGCCGACATTTCGTTCGACCGAAAGATGGGCGAAGAGATTGTTTTCCTGGAACACCATCGACACGGGCCGCGCCGACGGCGGTTTGGCGCCGACATCGGCGCCGCCGATCAGCACGCGGCCCGATTGCGGCGTCTCGAAGCCGGCCACCAGGTTGAGCAGTGTCGATTTTCCCGAGCCGCTCGGCCCCATGATGGCGGTGATCTTCGAGGCGGCGAACTCGACATGGAATAAAAACGGCGCTTCGCCATAGCTGAACGAGGCCTTTTCCAGCCGCACAGCCGTACCGTTTTCGCTGTTGAGCGTCATGATCTTTCTCCCCGTCCCAGCCAGTCCGCGGCCAGGACAAGCGCGAGACAGACCAGGCCGAGCAGCAATGCCAGGCCGGCCGCGTCCATCGTGCGGTAGCTGCCCATGCGGGCCAGCAGGAGATAAGGCAGCGTCTGCAGGGAGTCGCTGCCAAACAGGGCAATGACGCCGAGATCGCCGAGCGACAAAGCCATCGCGAACGCGAAACCGGTGGCGAGCGGCTGCCGCAGCGACGGCCAGTCGACCAGCCGGAAACGGTTCCAGCCCGAAATGCCAAGCAGCAAACAGAGCCGTTCGTGGCGTTCGCTCGCCGCATCATAGCCGGGGCGAATGGCGCGGATGGCAAACGGCATCGCCATCACCGCATTGACGGCGACGACCATGACAGGGGCGATGGCAAAGACGTCGCTGACGGTCCGCAGGAGCAGGAACCAGCCGGCGCCGATGACGACGGGCGGCACGACGAGGACGAAGCCGGCGCCGGTATCCGTGGCGTATTCGAGCGGCGTCCTGGCGCCGACGCGACGCCTCAAGGCCAGCGCCCGGCGTGCCATGACCAGCGACAGCGACAGCGCCACTGCAAGCAGCGCCGCCAGCAAGGCGAGCACGGCGCTGGTCAGCGCCGCTTGCCGCACCGCGCTCTCGCCCGCCAGCCGGCCGAGATCGGCGCCAAGGCCTGACGTGACCGTGGCCGCCATCGGCCCGGCGACGAACAGCAAAGCGAGGATGATCAATGCTGCGTTCAGCACGGTCTCGGCGGCGCCGGCCGAAAGATAGCGGCGCGAAGCCACCGGCAGGTTGGCGTCGCCGACGGTATTGGCGCCGAGCCGCATCAATGCCAGCACGACGACGAAGGTCAGCGCGATCTGCAGCACTGTCAGCGTCACCGCGCGGGCAGGATCGAAATCGAAACGCAGCGCCTGGTAGATGGCGACCTCCAGCGTTGTCGCACGCGGCCCGCCGCCCAGCGTGAGTACGATGGTAAAGGATGTGATGCAGAGCATGAAGACAAGCCCGGCGACGCCCGGCAGCGCCGCGCGCAGCGTTGGCCATTCGATCAGCCGGAAGGCGGGCCTGGCGCCCATGCCGAGCTGGCTCGCCAGCCGCCACTGGTCGGCCGGCACTGTCGCAAGCGCTTCGAGGAACAGCCGCGTGGCCAGCGGCAGATTGAAGAAGACATGGGCGACGAGGATGCCGGACAGGCCGTATATGCCCGGCCAGCCCTGACCGCCGATCGCGCTGAGCACGCCGGCGAAATAGCCGGCACGGCCATAGAGTGCCAAAATCCCGAGTGCTGCGACGATGGCCGGCAGCGCGAGCGGCACGGCGAAGAGCTGCAGGATCAGGCCGCGACCGAAGAAGCGCGGATGCCGCGACAGCGCCCGCGCCACGAACAGCGCCGGCACGACGGAGAGCAGCGTCGACAGCAATGCCTGCCACAGCGTGAATCGGGCGACGCGGAAGAGGTAGGAATCGAAGGCCGACGCGGCGCCGGACGGATCGCGTGCGCCTTCGACGATGAGCCCGGCGAACGCGCCGCCGATCAGCAGCGCAACAGCGGCAAGCGCGATGGTGCCGGCGGTGATGCGGGGATCTCTACGATGGCCAGTGTGCATTCCGCGCTGCCCAACTTAACGGCGGGCGCTGAAAGATGGGATGTGGCTGAGGTCGAGTTCCCGGCCACCCCCTTCTGGCCTGCCGGCCATCTCCCCCACAAGAGGGGAGATTGGAAGCTTCACCCTCGCCTCAATCCTTCGACTGTTGCGATTGGCGAAAGCGGAAGTGACATCCGATCTCCCCCCTGGAGGGGGAGATGGCCGGCAGGCCAGAGGGGGGTGGCGTGGAGCGAACACCATGCAGAAATCTAAGTCCTACTTGCTCATCACCGACAGCCATTCGTCGACCCAGGCCTTGCGGTTGGCGGCGACCTCTTCGGGGCTGAAAAGCAACGTCTTGGTCGGCTTGACGAGCTTGTCGAAAGCCGGATTGAGCGGCTTCTCGGTCTTGCCGGCAGGGAACATCCAGTTGGTCTCGGGAATGACATCCTGGAATTTCGGCCCGGTCATGAAAGTCAGGAACTGTTGCGCAAACGGGTTCTTCGCACCTGATTTGGTGATGCCGGCAACCTCGATCTGCAGATACGCGCCCTCGTCGAAGGGCGCTGCCTGATAGCGTTGGGTGTTTTCGGCGACCATATGATAGGCCGGCGACGTGGTATAGGACAGCACCATCGGCGCCTCGCCCTTGGTGAACAGGCCGTAGGCCTCGCTCCAGCCCGGCGTCACGGTGAGCACCTTTGCCTTAAGCTTGGCCCAGGCTTCGGGCGCCTTGTCGCCATAAACCGACTTCACCCACAACAGCAGGCCGAGACCGGGCGTCGAGGTGCGCGGATCCTGAATGACGATCTTTTCATCGGCATTGCCCTCGACCAATTCCTTCAGGCTCTTCGGCGGCGTCTTCAGCTTTTCGGTGTCGTAGACGACGGCGAAATAACCATAGTCGAACGGCACGAAAATATCGTCGCTCCAGCCGCCCGGCACCTTGACGTGGATGACGGCACCATGCGGCGAAAACAGGCCGGTGGCCTTGGCTTCCGCCGTCAGATTGGTGTCGAGGCCGAGCACGATGTCGGCCTTGGTCGCGGCCCCTTCCAGCCTGACGCGGTTGAGCAGGGCGACGCCGTCGGCGACCGCGACGAATTCGAGAATACAGCCGCATTCGGCCTCGAACGCCTTCTTGACCGCCGGGCCTGGACCCCATTCGGCGGTGAAGCTCTCATAGGTATAGACGGTGAGTTTTTCCTGCGCGGATGCCGGCCCGGTGCCGGCGAGAACGGTCGCCGCGAGCAGCACTGCCGAAACAAGTGTGTATAACAACGTGCGCATCGGCGCCTCCTTCGTTGGCGTTGAAGGGAATTGAGGCGTCGGGTTGTCCGAAACGTCTAATCCCTCCGCCGGTACAAACCGGATCAGGTTCAGCGGGTTGGCCGGTTGCCTCTCAGCCGGTCCGCGAAGATCGCGTCCAGCACCCCGTTAGAGCGCTTCGACACATAGGCCCGGCCCATCTGCGGCGCAAGCGGAAGTTGCCGGGCATCCAGACCGCGGCCTTCCGTTTCGCAAGCAGGGCTGGTAAGGGCCACGCATATGAGCAAATTCACCATCCTGCTTGGCGGCGACCTTATCCGCACGCCGCTGCTCGATCGCCAGGTCGAAGGCACGCGTGTCATCGCCGCCGACGCCGGCATCAGCCATGCCCGGACTCTGCGCCTGACGCCGGAACTCTGGGTCGGCGACTTCGATTCGGTGCCGGCGGATTTGCCGGACGGGCTCGCCGCCGTGCCGCGCCAGGTGTTTCCGGCAGAAAAGGACAAGACCGACGGCGAACTGGCTATCGCCGCCGCGCTCGAACGCGGCGCGACCAGCCTCGTGCTCGCCGGCGCGTTCGGCGGCAAGCGCACCGACCACGCCTTCCTGCACCTGGCGCTCGGCGTCCGGCTGGCCGAGGCAGGGACAGAGGTGCTTTTGACCAGTGGCGCACAGGAAGGCGTGCCCTTGCTTCCCGGAAAGGCCGGCTTCGACTACGCCGACGGCACGCTGTTTTCGATTCTCGGCTTCTCCGACCTTGCCGGTCTGACCGTGACCGGCGCCAAATGGCCGCTGAACCATGTCGAGGTGGCGTTCGGCTCGTCGCTGACCATTTCCAACGAGGTCAAGGGCCGGCTCCAAGTCGCGCTGGGCAGCGGCCGCGCGCTGTTGCTCGCCCATCCATTCCCCCTACCTGAAAGCTGACATGGCGCCGCCGCTTCTCAATCTCGACGGGATAAAACTGACCTTCGGTGGCACGCCGCTGCTCGACGGGACGGAACTGACGGCGTCGGCGGGCGACAAGATCGCTCTGGTCGGCCGCAACGGCTCGGGCAAGTCGACGTTGCTGAAGATCGCTGCGGGATTGATCGAGCCGCAGGATGGCGAGGTGTTCCGCCAGCCTTCGGCAACAGTGCGCTACCTGCCGCAAATGCCCGACATGGATGGTTTCGCCAGCGTCCGCGCCTATGTCGAGGCGGGGCTCGGACCCGCCGACGATCCCTACCGCGCCACCTATCTGATGGAGCATCTCGGCCTGTCCGGCGAGGAACGGCCGAACGATCTCTCCGGCGGCGAAGCCCGCCGTGCTGCCCTGGCCCGCGTCATGGCGCCGGAGCCCGACATTCTCCTCCTCGATGAGCCGACCAACCATCTCGACCTGTCGGTCATCGAATGGCTGGAGGAGGAGCTTGCCCGCACCTCTTCGGCGCTGATCGTCATCTCGCACGACCGCCGCTTCCTCGAGCGCGTGTCGCGCGCCACCGTCTGGCTCGATGGTGGCCAGACCCGCAGGCTGGACAAGGGTTTTGGCCATTTCGAGGAATGGCGCGACACCGTGCTGGAAGAAGAAGAGCGCGAGCAGCACAAGCTTGGCCGCCAGATCGTGCGCGAGGAGCACTGGTTGCGCTATGGCGTGACGGCAAGGCGCAAGCGCAACATGCGCCGGCTTGGCGAACTGCAGACCATGCGCCAGCGCTTTCGCGGCCATCGCGGCGCCGAGGGTGCGGCGACCATGGTGGCCAGCGACGCCGCCGAATCCGGCAAGCTGGTGATCGAGGCCAGGAACATCGAGAAGAGCTTTGGCGACCTCACCGTGGTCAGGGGTTTCTCGACCCGCATCCAGCGCGGTGACCGCGTCGGCCTGGTCGGCCCGAACGGCGTCGGCAAGACGACGCTGCTGAAGATGCTGACCGGCGAATTGAAGCCGGACTCAGGCACGGTGCGACTCGGCACCAATCTGGAGATCGCCACGCTCGACCAGAAACGCGAGGCGGTCGACCCGCAAGAGACGCTGGCGCAGTATCTCACCGACGGCCGCGGCGAGAACCTTGTCATCAACGGCGAGCAGCGCCACGTCGTCTCCTACATGAAGGACTTCCTGTTCAAGCCGGAACAGGCGCGCACGCCGGTGCGCGAGCTTTCGGGCGGCGAGCGGGCGCGGCTGCTGCTCGCCCGTGTGCTGGCGCGGCCGGCAAATCTTTTGGTGCTGGACGAGCCGACCAACGATCTCGACATGGAGACGCTGGAACTGCTGCAGGAACTGGTCGCCGGTTTTGCCGGCACCGTCATTCTGGTCAGCCACGACCGCGATTTCCTCGACCGCACGGTGACCAGCCTGATCGCGCCGGAAGGCGGCGGCCGCTGGATCGAATATGCCGGCGGCTATTCCGACATGCTGGCTCAGCGCGGCGGCACCAGGCTGGACGACCGCAAGGCACGGCCGAAGGCCGAGACGAGTGAAGTGGCGGCGGCAGCCCGGACCGAGGCAACTGCGCCGAAGGGCCCGGCGAAAAAACTGTCGTTCAAACAGAAATTCGCGCTGGAATCGCTGCCCAAGAAGATCGACGCGGTGACCGCCTCGATATCACGGCTGGAGGACAATATCGCCGACCCGGCCTATTACGAGCGCGACCCGGCCTCATTCCAGAAGACCATCGCCGCGCTCGACAAGGAGCGCGCCACGCTGGCAGCGCTCGAAGAGGAATGGCTGGAACTTGAAATGCTGCGCGAGGAGATGGAGGGGTAGACGCTTCGCCGTTGCTCCACCACGACAATGCGCATACATTATGCGCATTCTGCGGAGATTATCATGCGAAAGATAGCTATGAATGCGGTTCGTCAGCCGGCAAATCTGTCGATCGACTCAAAGCTCATGAAGGAAGCCAAGGGACTCGATGTGAATGTCTCGCGCGCCGCCGAAGCCGGTATCGCAGAGGCGGTGGCTGCCGAAAGAGCCCGACTATGGAAACTTGAGAATCGCGCCACAATAGAAGCGTGGAACGAATACGTCGAAAAGCACGGTATTCCGTTGGAAGAACATCGGCAGTTCTGATGGCACGCTATGATGTCTTCGCGGGTCGGGTCGAAGGCAGCTATTTGCTGGACGTCCAATCCGACCTGCTCGACGATTTTAGAACACGGGTGGTGATCCCGCTGCTTCCGACAACAATGACGCCGCCGCCGATGCGAAAGCTCCATCCCCTCATCGAGATCAATGGGCGAAAATTGGTTGTGGCCACCCATCTGATCGCCACGGTTCCGGCAAAGGAATTGGGCGAAAGTCGACTGAATATCTCCAAGCATCACGACGACATCGTGGCCGCGCTCGACATGCTGTTCCAGGGCTTCTGAGCCGAAGGGAGGCTGGTGAGCCGGCCTCAGCCCGCCTCTTTTGTTTGCCAAGCCTTCAGCGCCTCGTCGAACACCTTCTCGCCGGGAATGCCCTTTTCCATGGTGAGCAGCGCCCGCCGTCCGGTCTTATAGACGACCGGCACGTCGATCCATTTCTGGCCCCGCAGCAGGGTCAGATTGGCGTCTTCGTCCGGCTTTGTGTCGTTGAGAGCGACCAGGAAGAAGCCGTCGGCGATCTTGGCCGGGATGCCGATCAGTGGACTGCCGGCATCCTGTTCAGAGCCCTTCATGGCGACGCGCAGGATGTTGTCGACACCGCCGCCGTCGAAACCATCGGGCGTCAGGAAAATCATCTCGATGATGTGGCTGGCCGGCAGCGTCTGGTCGGTGTTGCGGCGGATGGTCATGCGCAACTGCACGTCCTTGCCCGGAATGCTCGCCTCGGCGCGGATTGCCGGCTCGGGCGGCAGGTTGCCGCCGGGCGATTCCTGCACCAGCGACCAGACGATGCTGCCGGGCTCGGCCGAGCCTTGCGCGGTGCTGGTGCGCTCCTCGTAGAAGATCGCCTTCTGGCCGACCGCCAGTGCGGATTCCGCAGGCGCGGCTGTCGGTGCAGCACCCGGCGCGGCACCCGGGGCCGGCGCTGCCGGCGCGGCTGCGCTATCGGTCGGCGCCGCAGGCGCCGGCGTGGCGGCATCGGCAGGCGGTGTTGCGGGGGCCGCGCCCGGTGCGGGCACAGTCGTGGCTGGCGTGCCGGCAGGCGCTGCAGGCGCAGGTGCGGCCGGCGGCGGCGTGGTCAGTGCTGCGACGGATTCGCCCTCTCCGATGCCACTTTGTCCTGAAGCGGGGCCGGGATCGACCTCACCGCCCTCAGGTGTCAGCCGCTGGGTGAACTTTGTGCCCTCGGCATCGGCTGGAGCCGCTGCGGCCGGGGCCCTTGCCGCAGCATCGGCAGCCGGCCGCTCGGCCGGGCTCGGCTTCACCAGCGGTTCTACGGTTGCGACCGTCGTGCTGTTGAGACCCAGCATGTTGCTGAACGCGTCCTTGTTCAGCCAGATGCCGTAGCCGCCGCCCGCGATGACGAGCAAGGCGACGACAGCGGCGATCAGCCCGCCATAGCTGCGCCTGCGCTCGGCAGGATGCTGAAAAGTGTCCGGCGCCGGCTCCTCGTCGTTGGGGAAGACATCGTCTCTAAAGCTATCGCTGTTCTCGTACGCCGCTGGAAGATCCGCGTCCGAAGGCTCCGCATCGGTGCCCTCTGGAGGCGGTTTTTGCCAATTCAGCGAGGTTTTGGCGGCAGGTGCCGGCTGCCATTCCGGCTCGGCCTTGGCCGGCTGCCATGCCGGCTCGGCCTTTGCCGGCTGTCGGACATGGCTGGGTTGGTTCTTGTTGCGGTCAATGGAGGAGAAGATGTCCTCCAACTCCGACAGCGGATCGGATACCGGCGCAGGCTTGGCGTAGCCCCGCTCGACGATGGCGATGGCATCTTCCAGGGTGCGCTTATGCTGGGCAACGACCGACGGCGCCAGCGGCGGTATGTTCTTCGCCAGCTTGTCCGCGATTGTCGAACGGGCTTTGTCATAGACCCTGGCGCGTATCTCCGGCGTCGGATTTCCAAGGCCGTCGAGCGTCTTTTTCAGAGCACCAACAAAATCTGCCATGCTTCAGTCGACCTGCATTTCGTTTCTGGGCCGGCCCCTGCAATCGGCCGCGATGCCCGGAACAGCTTGGAATCTAGTCTTGAAACGGATCGGTCACAAGTATTGTGTCGTCCCGTTCAGGGCTGGTGGAAAGGAGTGCGACCGGCGCGCCGATCAGTTCCTCGATGTGACGGACATATTTGACTGCCTGGGCCGGCAGATCGTTCCAGCTTCTGGCGCCGGCGCTGGTGCCTTTCCAGCCCTCCAGCGTCTCGTAGATCGGTTCGACGCGCGCCTGCGCACCCTGGCTGGCCGGCAGATAATCGATCGCCTCGCCATCGAGGCGGTAGCCGGTGCAGACCTTGATCTCGTCCAGGCCGTCGAGCACGTCGAGCTTGGTCAGGGCGATGCCCTTGATGCCGTTTACGGCGACGGCTTGGCGAACCAGCACGGCATCGAACCAGCCGCAGCGGCGCTTGCGGCCGGTGACGACGCCGAACTCGTGGCCGCGCGTGCCCAGGAACTCGCCGATCTCGTTCTTCTGTTCGGTCGGGAACGGACCTTCGCCGACACGCGTCGTATAGGCCTTGGTGATGCCGAGCACATAACCGATGGCACCCGGGCCGACGCCGGATCCGGCGGCCGCTTGACCGGCTACCGTGTTGGACGAGGTGACGAACGGATAGGTGCCGTGGTCGATGTCGAGCAGCGTGCCCTGCGCGCCCTCGAACAGGATGCGTTCGCCGGCGCGGCGCTTGTCGTCGAGGATCTTCCAGACGCGGTCCATATAGGGCAGGATCTCGTCGGCGACCGAAATCAGCTCACTCATGATCGCCTCATGCGTGACTTCGGCGTGGCCGAGCCCGCGGCGCAGCGCATTGTGATGCGTCAGCAGCCTGTCGACCTTCAAGGGCAGCGTTTCCAAATCCGCCAAATCCATCACCCTGACCGCGCGCCGGCCCACCTTATCCTCATAAGCGGGGCCGATGCCGCGACGGGTCGTGCCGATTTTCGTTCCCGAATTGGAGGCGGCGTCTTCGCGGAATCCGTCCAGCTCCCGGTGCAAGGACAGGATAAGCGCGGTGTTTTCGGCTATTTTCAGGCGCTCCGGCGTCACCTCGACGCCTTGCGCCTTCAATTTCGTCACCTCGGCTACGAAGGCATGCGGATCGAAGACGACGCCATTGCCGATGATGGACAGCTTGCCTTGCCGCACCACGCCGGACGGCAGCAGCGACAGCTTGTAGACCTTGCCGTCGACGACCAGCGTATGGCCGGCATTGTGGCCGCCCTGGAAGCGCACGACGACGTCGGCGCGTTCTGACAGCCAGTCAACGATCTTGCCTTTGCCCTCGTCGCCCCATTGCGAGCCGACGACCACCACATTGGCCATGTTTCTTTTCCCTTGAGGCGCCGCTCCGAGCGGCTTGAATGGTTCGAAACGACAGGCTTCTATCGCATCGGCCAGAAAATCGGAATCGATTTTCGGAAAGCACGACGCGAACGTTCAAAGCCTTGAGACTCGTACTTTTGCGCGTCCAAGTGGACGTACGTCGTTCTATAACGTCAACACCCGGCGAGCGCGACCATTCTTTGCCGCCGAAAGCGCCCTCAGGCACAACAATTTTCGCCTTTGACATCATTTACTTGGGCGAACCACCACAATAGGTCGGCAATGACCCTGCCCACCCCGGCTGGAATTTCGCGATGCATCGAACCGCCTATCTGTTCCTGCTGTCCACCACCTTGCTGTGGGGCGGCAACTCCGTGGCCGGCAAACTGGCAGTCGATCATATTTCGCCGATGACGCTGGTCTTCCTGCGCTGGGTTCTGGCCGTTCTGATCTTGCTGCCGATCGGCTGGCGAACGCTGCGCGAGGACTGGCCGGTGGTGCGCAGGCATTGGTTGCTGCTTGGCGGGCTCGGCGCTTGCGGCTTCACCTTTTTCAACGCGATCTTCTACACGGCGCTCAACTACACGACGGCGATCAACGTCTCGATCGAGCAGGCGGCAATCCCGGTCGTCATCATCCTCGCCAATTTCGTGCTGTTTCGCCTGCGTGTGAACCGGGTGCAGATCGCCGGCGTCGCGCTGACGATCATCGGCGTCGCCCTGACCGCCAGCCACGGCGATCTGCGCCAGCTCCTCAAGCTGGATCTTAACTTCGGTGACGCCATCATGCTGATCGCGGTGCTTTGCTACAGCTTCTACTCGGTCGGGTTGCGGCTGAAGCCGGCCATACGCTGGCAAAGCCTGATGCTGGCGCTGTCGATTGCCGCACTGGTCACCTCGCTACCTTTCTTGCTGTGGGAGGTGGCTGCCGGCAAGGTCATCGTCCCCGATGCGCGCGGCTGGGCGATAGCGTTCTACACTGCGATCGGCGCTTCGGTCGTCTCGCAGATTTTTTATATCAGGGGCAACGAACTGATCGGCGCCAACCGGGCCGGCCTGTTCATCAACCTGGTGCCGATCTTCGGCACGCTGCTGTCGGTGCTGATCGTCGGTGAGACATTCCAGCTCTATCAGGGCGTCGCCCTCGTGCTGGTGCTCGGCGGCATCAGCCTGGCCGAATACAGCGGACGGAAAATGGCGATTTGACAGCCGGAAACCTGTGACGGGCCGTGAAAGAACTCTGTCGATATTTCGACGCCATTGTCGAAACGCCCCGTGGGCTTACAAAGCCCGCGGGGCGCCTCGCGCATGATTCAGGCGACGCCGACGTCGAAATGCAGCCGCTTGGCGGAGTCGATCGACTTGTGCGCCCGCACCTGTTCCAGCACCTTCTCCGGGAACGGCGCATCGAGATAAAGCAGCGCGATGGCATCGCCGCCAGGCCGGTTGCGGCCGAGCTGGAAGTTGGCGATGTTGACGCCGTTCTCGCCACAGACCGTGCCGAGCAGGCCGATGATGCCGGGCGCATCGGCATTGGTCGTGTACAGCATGTGCTGACCGACCTCGGCGTCGAGGTTGATGCCCTTGATCTGGATGAAGCGCGGCTTGCCGTCCGAGAAGCAGGTGCCGGCGATCGCACGCGTCTTGTGCTCGGTCTTGACCGTCAGCTTGATATAGCCGTCGAACACGCCCGATTTGTCGCGCTTGACCTCGGCGACGATGATGCCGCGCTCCTTGACCATGATCGGCGCCGAAACCATGTTGACGTCGGAGACCTGCGGCCGGATCAGCCCGGCAAGTGTGGCGCTGATCAGCGCGCGCGTGTTCATCGTCGCGGTCGAGCCGTCGAACAGGATCTCGACCTCCTTGATCGGATCCTCGGTGACCTGGCCGACAAAGGCGCCGAGCACTTCGGCCAGCTTGACGAAGGGTTTTAGGCGCGGCGCTTCCTCGGCGGTGATCGACGGCATGTTGATGGCGTTGGAAACGGCGCCCTTGATCAGGTAGTCGGCCATCTGCTCGGCGACCTGCAGAGCGACGTTCTCCTGCGCCTCCATCGTCGATGCGCCGAGATGCGGCGTCGCCACCACATTCTCCATGCCGAACAGCTCGCTTTTCTCCGCCGGCTCGACCTCGAACACGTCGATGCCGGCGCCTGCCACCTTGCCGCTTTTCAACGCCGCGATCAGGTCGGCCTCGACGATCAGCCCGCCACGGGCGCAGTTGATGATGCGCACGCCGGTCTTCATTTTGGCGATCGCCGAAGCGTCGATGATGTTGCGCGTCTTGTCGGTCAAGGGCGTGTGCAGGGTGATGAAATCGGCGCGGGCGAACAGCTCGTCGAGTTCCACCTTCTCGACGCCGAGCTCCTCGGCGCGACTGTCCGACAGGAACGGATCGAAGGCGATGACGTGCATCTTCAGGCCAACGCCGCGCGTAGCGACGATCGAGCCGATATTGCCGCAGCCGATGATGCCCAGCGTCTTGCCGGTGATCTCGGTGCCCATGAAGCGGTTCTTTTCCCACTTGCCGGCATGGGTCGAGGCATTGGCTTCCGGTATCTGGCGGGCCAGCGCGAAGATCATGGCGACGGCATGCTCGGCGGTGGTGATCGAATTGCCGAAGGGCGTGTTCATCACGATGATGCCCTTGCGGCTCGCCGCTGGGATGTCGACATTGTCGACGCCGATGCCGGCGCGGCCGACCACCTTGAGCCTTGTGGCGGCGTCGATCAGCTTTTCGGTGACTTTGGTCGCCGAACGGATGGCGAGGCCGTCATACTGGCCGATCACTTCGAGCAGCTTTTCCTTGTCCTTGCCGAGATCGGGCAGGTAGTCGACCTCGATGCCGCGATCCCTGAAGATCTGCACGGCGGTGGTGGAGAGTTTGTCTGAGACGAGAACGCGGGGCATGGGCTTCATCCTTTGCGATTGGCGCCCCTCCCCTGACGGGAGGGTCGGCGCGAAGTGCCGGGGTGGGGTGGTTGCGGCCGGGCGTGGCCGAAATCTTTTTCTTCTGGACGGCGGACCGTTGAGTTGGGTGGAGGCGACCCCACCCGGCCCTTCGGGCCACCCTCCCCTCGAAGGGGAGGGATCAGGCGGCCGCCTTGAGCGACGCCTTTTGCGCGGCAAAGGCCCAGTCGAGCCACGGCAGCAGCGCTTCGAGGTCGGAAGTCTCGACGGTCGCGCCGCACCAGATGCGCAGGCCCGGCGGCGCATCGCGATAGGCGCCGATATCGTAGGCGACGCCTTCCTTGTCGAGCGCCGAGACGATGCCCTTGGCGAACGCCGCTTGTCCGTCGGCATCGAGCGCGGCGACGTCCTGGTCGGTGAAGGAAAGACAGACGGACGTGTTCGATCGCGTCGCCGGGTCGGTGGCCAGATGGCCGAGCCATGCGGATTTGCCGACGAAACCGTCGATAATGGCGGCGTTGGCGTCGGCGCGGGCAATCAATGCGTCGAGACCGCCGATCGACTTCGCCCAACGCAGCGCGTCGAGATAATCCTCGACGCACAGCATCGACGGCGTGTTGATGGTTTCGCCCTTGAAAATGCCTTCGATGAGCTTGCCGCCCGAGGTGAGGCGAAAGATTTTCGGCAGCGGCCAGCCAGGCTTGTAGCTTTCCAGCCGCTCGACGGCGCGCGGGCTGAGGATCAGCATGCCATGCGCACCTTCGCCGCCCAGCACCTTCTGCCAGGAGAAGGTGACGACGTCGAGCTTGCCAAAATCGAGCTCTTGCGCAAAGGCCGCCGACGTGGCGTCGCAGATGGTCAGGCCCTTGCGGGCGGCCGGGATGAAATCGCCGTTCGGCACGCGCACGCCTGAGGTCGTGCCGTTCCAGGTGAAGACCACGTCGCGGTCGAAGTCGATTTTTGTCAGATCCGGCAACGCACCGTAGCCGGCTTCGATCCTGCGCACGTCGGCGAGCTTCAGCTGCTTGACCACATCGGTGACCCAGCCGGAACCGAAACTCTCCCAGGCGACCATGTCGACGCCGCGTTCGCCGAGCAGCGACCACAGCGCCATCTCGACGGCGCCGGTGTCCGACGCCGGCACGATGCCGATGCGATAATCCGCCGGAATTTGGAGAATTTCCCGCGTCAGCTCGATCGCCTGTTCGAGCTTGGTCTTGCCGATCTTGGCGCGGTGCGAGCGTCCGAGCGCGGCATTGGCCAGCGCCTCGACTGACCAGCCGGGGCGTTTTGCACAGGGACCTGAGGAAAAATTGGGATTTGCCGGGCGCAGTCCGGGCTTCGTATGGATCGTCATCGTGGTCTATCCTTCCAGATAGTGGCCCCTCGTTGGGGAGGGGTGGCCCACAGACGGCGATATGCGTTCAGGCTTCCGGCGTCAAGAGGAAAGTTTTTGTCGCTGACGGGATACTGGTTGCGTCCCCCGCACAAAACAGAACGGCGGACCGAAGTCCGCCGCCGGCATTCCCAAGGTTTTCGCCGTGCCTACCAGAGATCGTAACGCAGCCCGACCTTGATCTGATGGGAGTCGATCCCTTTGCGGATTGGAGAGTCATCCAAGTCAGCCAGGGTGGCATATTCGGCATCCGGCGCCGACAGGTACTGGTAGCCTAAATCAACCGAGAAGTTCTTGGAAACCTGGTACGCAACACCGGCATTTAGTGAATAAGCAAAAGAATACTGCGTTTTGTCGTCACGCAGATCGAAGTTGCTTGCCGGGTTTAGAGCGTTGACAAAGCTCGCCGAAAAGCTGCGTTTGCTTCGATAAAGGCCGACGCCTGCGCCGACATAGGGCGTGAAGCCGACATAGGTTCCCAAGTCGACATAGCCGTTTACCATCCCTGTCCAGGCGGAGTTTTCCACATTCGCGGAAGCAGCAACAATTCCGTTGTTAAATCTGACGTCAATCTTGTTGCCGGGCAGATAGCCGAGATTCACTTCGGCTCGAAGGTAGTCGTTTAGATGATAACCGAAGCCGATACTGGCAAAAACCGGATCCTCGCTCTCCTTATAGCTTGCCGGCGTGAAAGCGAAGTCCACATTCCTGTAGCTCTCTTCCGGCAGATAGGCGACATCGCCGCGCAGATACCAGCCCGAACCGACTTCGACCGGCACATAGTCCGGCGCCTGGTCGACATAGATCGGCGGATCGTAGTCGGCGCCAAGCGCCTGCGACAACGGCGTCAGGGCGATTGCTGCAAGCGCCAGTGCTATGCGCGATTTGACTGTCATGATCCCCGGCTCCCGAAGGTGGCGCCATTCGCGATCGCGAGCGCCGTTTCAGGGCATTGTTAACCATAGTGGTTAAGTGGTGGTTAAGGATAACAAGGCGTTAGCGAATTGATTTTGATGCGCGTTGCCGCCACAACGAAAAAACCGCCCGGCTTTTGCCGGGCGGTCCGCAAACCTGCTCTCGAAGCGATTACTTGGTGTAAACCGGTTCGGGTTCGTAGGCGATCGGCTCCGGCTGGGCGCAGTCCGAGTTGCCGAACTGGTAGCGCAGGCCGCCGCGCACTTCGTGCACATTGATGCCCTTGTCATGGCCGGGACCGACATTGCTGTCTGAAGCGTAGTCGAACATCTTGCCGCCCTCGATATGGCTGAAGCGGTAGCCGAGATCGAGCTTGACGCGATCGGTCAGGCAGTAGGAGGCGCCCGCCATGGCCGCATAGGCAAAGCGCCAGCCCTTGCCGCCATGATGCTCGAACTCGCCGTCGATGTCATTGTTGTGCAGCGTGTCCCATTTGACCCAGGCGCCGCCGATGCCGGCGCCGACATAAGGCGTGACGCCGTGCCAGGTGCCGATATCGACATAGGCATTGGCGAGCAGCAGCAGCGCCGTATAGGACGAGTGGTCGGTCGAAGTGCAGGGCGTCTGATTAACGCCGCAGAAGCCGCTGGTCGAGCCGCGGAAATCGGATTTGCTCAACCAGTCCGCGGTCAGGTCGGTGCGGAAGTGCCGGTTGATCTGGTAGCCGACGCCGGCGCCGGCCGAGAAGGCGCCATCCAGCTCGCCGCTGTCGAAGCGGCCGGGATTCTGCGGCGCGACCGCGCTATAAGTGATGTAGTCGCCGCCGCGGAACTTCGACCAGTGGTAGTCGATGTCGCCGCGAATGTACCAGCCGCCATATTCGACCGGCTGCTCGTAGACGGGCGGCGGCGGGGCCGGCTCGACCACGGGCGGCTCGACGAAGTCGGCGGCGAACACTGGTCCGGCCACGCCCGCGAGCAGCGCGGCAAAGAGGCCCATTCTTGCTGTATTGAACATGCTTGTCACCCCTGAGAACCCTCGGCACAGCGAACGCGTCCGAATCTGATTGGTTTCAGTCGTGGATAATGAATTGGAAAAGTTAAAAGCCGTTTAACCCTATCGCTTAACCATGAATCTCTAAATCTTTCAGGATTTTCGCGTTGTCCGCCAACGATTTGGCGTGCGGACACACGAAAAAGCCCGCCGGAGGGCGGGCTTTTCACCTGGCAAAAACTGGGGGATCAGGCGGCGCTGCGGGTTTCCGAAATGACCTCGACGATGTCGTTGACCACGGCCTCGACCAGTTGCTGATCGTCGCCTTCCGCCATGACGCGGATCAGCGGTTCCGTGCCGGACGGCCGGATGACGAGGCGGCCAGCCTGGCCCAAGCGGTGGCGTCCATCTTCGATCGCCGCCTTGACCAAAGCTTCCTCGAGCGGCTTGCCGCCGGAAATATGAACGTTCTTCAGCAATTGCGGCACCGGCGCGAACTTCTTCGACAATTCGCTGACCGGTCGGTTCTGCCGCTTGATGCAGGCGAGCACCTGGAGCGCCGAGACGAGGCCGTCGCCGGTGGTGGAAAAATCGGACAGCACGATGTGGCCCGACTGTTCGCCGCCGACATTCAGGCCGTGGGCACGCATGTGCTCGACGACATAGCGGTCGCCGACCTTGGTGCGGTGCAACTGCAGGTTCATGTCGCCGAGGAAGCGTTCGAGGCCGAGATTGGACATCACCGTCGAGACGACGCCACCGCCGGCCAGCCGTCCGCTCTGATGCCAGGACTCGGCGATCAGCGCCATGATCTGGTCGCCATCGACGATCGCGCCGTTCTCGTCGACGATGACGACGCGGTCGGCGTCGCCGTCGAGCGCGATGCCGATATCGGCGCGCACTTCGTGCACCTTCTTCTGCAGGCCGGCCGGATGGGTCGAGCCACACTCCTTGTTGATGTTGAAGCCGTTGGGCTCGACGTTGATGGCGACAACTTCGGCGCCGAGTTCCCACAGCGCCTCGGGCGCCACCTTGTACGCAGCGCCATTGGCGCAATCGACAACGATGCGGAGGCCCGACAGCGACATCGACCGCGGCAGCGTGCGCTTGGCAAATTCGATATAGCGGTCATGAACGCCGTCGACGCGCTTGGCGCGTCCGAGCCCGTCCGAGTCGGCGAGCGCCAGTTCGATATCCTTGTCGAGCATGCCCTCGATGCGCTCCTCGATCTCGTCGGAAAGCTTGTAGCCATCGGGACCGAACAGCTTGATGCCGTTGTCGTAGTAAGGATTGTGCGAGGCCGAGATCATCACGCCGATGTCGGCGCGCAATGAGCGCACCAGCATGGCGACCGCGGGCGTCGGAATCGGGCCGAGCAGGAACACATCCATGCCGGCGGCGCACAGGCCCGACACCATCGCATTCTCGATCATGTAGCCGGAAAGTCTGGTGTCCTTGCCGAGCACGACGCGGTGACGATGGTTGCCGCGCTGGAACGAAAGGCCGGCGGCCATGCCGACCCTCATGGCGATCTCCGCCGTCATTGGAAATCTATTGGCGCGGCCGCGAATGCCGTCCGTTCCGAAATAACTTCCTGCCATGCTAGTCAGCTTCCCGATGGTTCATTGCCGGCACGTCATGCCACACATTGGCCCGAGCCCTATCATCACAATTCATGATTATAGGGCACCATTCCTTAGAAAACTGTTGTCTTGTGTGTTTTGTGTCACGTCAGTGCTGTGATTTTGCCTGCCCTGGTTGCAGCAGCAGCTTTCAGCGACTTCAGACCGCATCTGGATTCTTTCAAGTGTCAGTCGATAGGCATTGAATTCGGAACCCACAAATCGTGTTGCTCTGGACCGGGCAGTCAGGTCCGCCGCACTGGCCGACCCGCTCGGCCCGTCATGCGAGGCAGTTCCCGGAGAGTGGTCCGCTCTATACAAGTTTTCCGTGCATATGCGCCCAGGAAATTGCCTGGGGGCAGGAGCTGGCAACAAGTTCATCCAAAATAATGCACTTTCCGAAGGGTTTTACGCCATTTGGCCTCTGGCGCAACCATTCGTTGAGTGCTATTGCTTGCTTGGTACATAACGTGAACATCAGAGGGAGAAGACACATGCTTATCCATCGACTTGCAACTTTGACGGGTCTTGCCGTCGTGACTTTATTCCTGGCAGCGCCCGCCAATGCGCTGACCATGGCTGAATGCAGCACCAAGTATAACGCGGCAAAGGACGCCGGAACACTTGGCGGGCAGAACTGGAACCAGTTCCGCAAGGCAGAATGCGCCACCGTCGCCGCCGCAACCGACGCCACGCCAGCCAAGGCGAACAGCACCAGCGCTGCAACGCCCGATGCGGCCGCCGCAGCGACGACTAAGGCAGCGGCAACTGCCAATGCAGGCAGCGGCCTCAGCAGGGCGGAGTGCGGCGCCAAATATCGGGCGGCCAAGGCCGGCAACACGCTGAACGGCATGAAGTGGAACGACTTCCGCATGAGCCAGTGCGGTGCCAGTGCCTTCGACGACGACACCAAGCCGGCAGCCGATCAGGCAAGCCTCACCAGCCAGCCGAAAAAGCCGACCGTCACCGCTCCCCAGGGAGTGACGTTGCCGAAGGCGATCTCGGACAAATATAGCAGCGAAACTCCGGCCAAGGCCCGCATGTACACCTGCCGCGACCAATACCACGCCAACAAGGGGGCCGGGACGCTGGGCGGCCTCAAATGGATCCAGACCGGTGGCGGCTTCTACAGCCTGTGCAATGCCGCGCTGAAGAGCTGATCGGCATCAACATTCGAAGATAGCAAGGCCCGCGAACCGCAAGCTTCGCGGGCCTTTTTGTTGGCCGACTTTCCAAGAGGCTACCTGCGTTGCGAGGAGCAGCATCGACGCTGCCAATCCCCCCGTCGTGGGCCGTCGTGGGGGAGATGCCCGGCATGGCAGAGGGGACGCGAAGGATCGCTAACCTTCCCATTATTCGCCTCGCTGATTGGGATTAGTTAGCGTGGGCATGGCTGCGCTACGTTGACAGGTCGGCGGGACAGCGCCCCCTCTGTCCTGCCGGACATCTCCCCCACAAGTGGGGAGATTAGCCGCCATGCCGGCTTTCGCCAATCGCCAACTGCGCGTGCAAGGCCGCGGACAACTCCGGCAGCCCTCTCCAACTTCAAACAGAAACGCCGCGGTCCAGGCCGCGGCGTTTTCGAAATCAATCTCCTGAGCCGGACCCTAGCTTGACGGCTGAGGCTCCATGCCGCCTTCGGGCTCCGGGCCCTTCTTGCGGCGGCTGCCGGACTTCGGCACGGCCGAGCCCCGGCTCGGCGGCGTGTCGTCGCCGAGATCGCGTGCCGGCTTGTGGCCGGCGATCAGCTGCTTGATCTCGTCGCCGGACAGCGTCTCATATTCCAAAAGCCCCTGCGCCAGCGCAATCCATTCCTTTTTCTTCTTGGTCAGGATGGATTTCGCCGTCGAATAGGCCTCGTCGATCAGCCGGCGCACTTCGGCGTCGATGATCTGCGCCGTCTCTTCCGATACGTTCTGCGTGCGCGCCACCGAATGGCCGAGGAACACTTCCTCCTGGTTGTCGCCATAAGCGACGTGGCCAAGCTTGTCGGAAAAACCCCAGCGCGTGACCATGGCGCGCGCCAGCTTGGTTGCCTGCTCGATGTCCGAGGAGGCGCCCGAGGTGATGTTCTCCTTGCCGAACTTGAACTCCTCGGCGACGCGGCCACCCATCATGATGGCGAGGCGCGAGATCATGTATTTGTAGCTCATCGAATAGCGGTCGCCTTCAGGCAACTGCATGACCATGCCAAGCGCCCGGCCGCGCGGGATGATGGTCGCCTTGTGCAGCGGATCGGCCGACGGCACGTTCAGCGCCAGGATGGCGTGACCGGCCTCGTGATAGGCGGTGAGTTCCTTCTCGGCCTGGGTCATCGCCGACGAGCGGCGCTCGGCGCCCATCATGATCTTGTCCTTGGCGTCCTCGAACTCGGCCATGGTGACAAGACGCTTGTTGCGCCGCGCCGCCATCAGGGCGGATTCGTTGACGAGGTTCATCAGGTCGGCGCCGGAAAAGCCCGGCGTGCCGCGTGCGATCACCTTGAGGTCGACATTGGGGGCCAGCGGCACGTTGCGCACATGTACCTTCAGGATCTTCTCGCGGCCGACGATGTCGGGGTTCGGCACCACCACCTGGCGGTCGAAACGGCCGGGCCTGAGCAGCGCCGGATCGAGCACGTCCGGCCGGTTGGTGGCAGCGATCAGGATGATGCTTTCGTTGGATTCGAAGCCGTCCATTTCGACCAGCAACTGGTTCAGCGTCTGCTCGCGCTCGTCGTTGCCGCCGCCGAGGCCGGCGCCGCGATGGCGGCCGACCGCGTCGATTTCGTCGATGAAGATGATGCAGGGCGCATTCTTCTTGGCTTGGTCGAACATGTCGCGGACGCGGCTAGCGCCAACGCCGACGAACATCTCGACAAAGTCCGAGCCGGAAATGGTGAAGAACGGCACGTTGGCCTCACCGGCGACCGAACGGGCAAGCAGCGTCTTGCCGGTCCCGGGAGGGCCGACGAGCAGCACGCCGCGCGGAATCTTGCCGCCAAGCCGCTGGAACTTCTGCGGATCACGCAGGAATTCGACAATCTCTTCCAAATCCTGCTTGGCTTCGTCGACGCCGGCGACATCCTGGAAGGTGACGCGGCCATGCGCTTCAGTCAAAAGCTTGGCCTTCGACTTGCCGAAGCCCATGGCGCGGCCGGAGCCGGACTGCATCTGGCGCATGAAGAATATCCAGACGCCAAGGATGAGGATCATCGGCAGCCAGGAGATGAGATAGCTGAACAGCGAATTGGAACCGTCGGATTCGGGGCGCGCGTTGATGGTGACGTTCTTGTCCTGCAACCTCGAAACCAGCGATGGATCACCCGGCGAATAGGTCTGGAAGCCGGTAGAGGTGTCGGTATAGGTGCCCGAGATGCGGGCGCCCGCGATGGTCACCGTCTTGACCCGGCCGGCCGCGACGTCCTGCAGGAACTGCGAATAGGGGACGTCACTCGCTGCTCCGCGCGTCTGCGGCGTCTGGAACAGATTGAAGAGAGCGATGAGCAGGACCGCTATGATCGCCCAGAGCGCGAGATTGCGATAATTCGGATTCATCAATTGTCCCGTTGGTGTCCGCCAGCGGACACGCGTCGTGAGAGGAAACTTGGGTCTAACATAGGGATGGCGCCCTTCATTGCCAAGCAGAACAGCATGTCGCGGTTAAGCTTTCGCCCATGATCAACCGGCAGTGTGGCCGCCGAAAGGCGAGGCAGGAAGTCGCGGCGCACCGATCAGCGCCGCGACAGTTCCGGCCGGCGCCAAGTCGAAGGACGGCAGGAAGCGGGCAAAGGGCGCGACGACCGGGCATACCGCCATTCCTGGCAAGACCGGGCTGTCGCCAGGATATTCGCTTGCGCGCCACAGCACCGGCTCGGCCGCCAGAGCCGCGCGGACAAGGCTTGGCTGCGTGCCGTTTTCGGCAATCGCCAGTCTTGCGGCACCAGCCGCGCCGAGCGGCGCGATCAAAAATGCACCCGGCTCGTCGCCCAATGTGATCCTCCGGCGACCGTCCCAGAGGGCATTGTTCACGGCAGGCGCAGCGGGCGGCAGGTTGCGGGTTTCGCGACGCAGGAAGATGCCGGCACGCCGCGCATCGACCACCGTCCGCGACAAAGTAGCGCAAAACGGGGCAGTCAAAATTGGGGTTGTGCCAGGAGGTCCGGGCCTCAGCCGGTTGAGCAGCGCCTCGCTGCGAGCCTGACCGGGCAGAAACGCAACGCCGCCGACAGTCGCCAGCAGGATGCGCAGCGCGTATACGGCCGCCGCCTCGTCGACGGCTGTCGCAAAGCCCGGATCGAGACGGACAAGGCCGGCTGCGGGCCTGCTGGCAAAGCCACGGATCAGCGCGGCGGCGCGATGGCCAAGCTGCTCGCGCTCTACCGCAGCCCGCGCGGCCAACGCCAACGCCTCTTCCCGCGCACCATTGCGGTCGGCAAGCGCTGCGCGGATACGCGGCCTCTCGAAAGCCTCGTCTTCATTGGTCGGGTCTTCGGCCCAGCCGACATTCGCGCGCCGCAGGACTTCGCGCAGCGCAGCACGCCGTGTGCCGAGAAGCGGCCGTGCGATCCAGATCCGCCAGTCATAGAGGGTGGCCGGTGCCATGCCGGCTAGACCTCGCTCTGGCTCTCGCGCCCCCTCCTGGCGAGCTTGCCGCATCAGCACGGTCTCGGCCTGGTCGTCGGCCGTGTGGCCGGTCAGGATAAGGCCGATACCTTCCGCCTGCGCCGCCTCGGCCAGCAGCCGGTAGCGTGCCTCTCGCGCGGCAGCCGGCAGACCGGTCGACGGCTTGCGTCCGGACCAGACCAGGATGCGGTGGACAATGCCGCGCCCGGCGCAAAGCCTGGCCACGGCCTGCGCTTCCGCTGCCGAGCCCGGCCGCAGAGCGTGATCGATGGTCACAGCCAGCAATTTCGTTGCCGGCGCGGTACGGTCGAGGTGATCTTTGAGGAGAAGGAGAAGGGCGGTCGAGTCGCTGCCGCCGGACACGGCTGCAACAGCGCCGCTGGTAAAGTCGATCTGCGAAAAAACCGAACGGTCAGGCTCGGTTTCGGGCATCAATGCATGTCGCCCAAAAGTGGCCCAGGATTTGGGGCAACAAGTCTTGGGGCAACGACATGCAGGAGAAAAACTAGCACGCCGCGAGCGCCCTTTCCTGTTTGACGCGTTCCTTGAGCGCGCTGGAGACGTTCGGATAGCGCTTGCCGATCTCGCCGAAAGTAGCGCAGGCCACGTCGCGCTGGTTCAATCCGACCAGCGACACACCGAGCTTCAGCAGCATGTCGGGAGCCTTCTTGGCTTTCGGATAGTCCTTGCTGGCGGCGAGAAAGGTCTCGGCCGCGTCGCGGTATTTTTGCTGGCCGAGCAGCGACTCACCCAGCCAGTAATGCGCGTCCGCCGTCTTGGCGTCCTTGGGGAAGCGGGCGATGTGGTCGCGAAAACCCTGTTCGGCAGTGCCGTAGTCGCCCGACAGGATGAACTGATAGGAATTGCGGTAAAGCTCCTCCGGGTCGTCGGTGGCGGGCAGCGCTGCGACCACCGTATCGTCGGACTTGCCGGCCTGCGTGCCAGCGGCCTGGTCGCCGGGGGCTTGGTCGCCAGGAACGGGGGCGGTGTCCTGCGCCGGTGCATGTGCCTGCGTGTTGCCCTCGATCACATTGCCGTTCTTGTCGACGGTGATGGTGCCGAACGTCTTCGGCGGCGTGCCCGGGATCACCGCGCCGGGTTCGCCTGTCGGTGATTCGACGATCACCTCGCCGCCCTGGCCGCCGGCGGGCGGTGTGCCCGCATCGGCCGGGGCATGCGTCGCCGGAGCCTCGGCGACGCTGCTGTCGGTGTTGGTGGTGGCGTCCGACTTCTTCTGCTCGCGTGGCTGCTGCGCGCCTTGTGAGCCGCCTTCCAGCTGCTGGAAACGGAACTCGTTATCTTCCTGCTGCTTGCGGATCTGTTCCTGCATCTGCAGCACCTGGAAGTTGAGCTCCTCGATCTTGCCGTTCATTTGCCGGAGTTGTTCCTCCAGCGCGGTAGTGCCGGTGCCATCCTGCGCAAATTGCACCTGATCCGGTTTCTTTTTTTCACCGAAAATGCCGAGCGTCGGCAGGCGGAAGGAAAAACCGCTTTTTTCTGTGCCTTGCTCATTGCCTACTGCCGGGGCAGCGACGCTTGATACGAGCAGCAACGCAAGCGTGCCGCTCAAGACCGATCTGAAATGCATGTGCCTCTCGCCGTGGATTGTTTGCCTGTTGCATGCCTTCCGATCGGAGTGGACCGTCAGGCGCCTCGGTTATTACCAAGGACGCAGGACTTCGGCCAAATTTTGTTTCAAGTCCCACATCCGGGCGCCGGACATGAAAAAGGCGGCCGCAGCCGCCTTTCGCACGCAGGTGTTGCATTTCTGCCGATCGGAAAATTGCCGATCAGGAACCGGCGCCGCTGATCGTGGTGACGGCGCGGCGGTTCTGCGACCAGCAGGAGATGTCGTCGCAAACCGCGACCGGACGCTCCTTGCCGTAGGAAATGGTCTTCAGGCGCTGGCCGGAAACACCCCTGGCGACGAGAAAGTCGCGGGTGGCGGCGGCGCGGCGGGCGCCGAGCGCCAGATTGTATTCGCGCGTGCCGCGCTCGTCGGCATGGCCTTCGATGACGATGGCATACTGCCGGTACTGGTTCAGCCATTGCGCCTGGCGCGAAAGCGTCGTCTGCGCGTCGGCGCGGATCGAGGACGAATCCGTGTCGAAGAAGATGCGGTCGCCGATGTTGACGGTAAAATCCTGGGCCGATCCGGGCGTTGCCGCCCCGGCGCCGCTGAGACCGAGATCGGCGGCGCTGTTCAGGTTCTTCTTCGAGGCGCAGCCGGCGATGGCGAGCAATGCCACCAGCACGATCATCGCCGGGTTTCTGGTAAGTGCTGCGATACGGCCCATGCCGCCTCTCCTTCGCAATTCGAGTGATTTCGTTGATCGTCCAGTAACCACGTTTGGGTTAACCGGCGTTCAAGAAACACGGTTAAAATTTGGTTTCGGCTGCCGTCCACAGCCGTTTTGCCCAAGGGGAATCCGAGGAGGCAACAATGCGCGCGGACCGTAGGCAGAAATGCGGCTGAAACGCGACCAAGCCGTGGAAAGTTGGAATTGAAGAATTGAAGAAATGAGGAACCTGCCGAGAGGTCACCTTAGCTTCTCTCTCAGTTCACCAGCATTCCATGGATGTTGGCATAGCATTGCAACCACTCGTCGCGTTGCGCTTGTGTGATGTACCCTAGGTCGAACGCGTATGAAACCCACGTTTCCACTTCACTGCACGACCCCAGAGCCATCGAAATAAACCGTGCGAATTCGAACTTGGAGTGGGTCTGTTTGGCAAAACCCTCAGCCAAATTGGCGCAGATCGCCTTGCTGGAACGACGTAGTTGATCGGCGAGCGCGTATTGCTCCATTTTCGGAAAGCAAGCGTGGCTCTGTGTACCCCAAGGGAAACTGCATAGGCACGCTTATAGACTTCCAAATCCCTCGCGTGCTCGATGTAGGCCGCTGCCTTCTCCATCCTTCAGTTCTTCAACTCGTCAATTCGTCAATTCGTCAATTCCTCAATTCCTCAATTCCCCTTCCCGCCTATTCCAGCAGCGGCGACCAGGCCGGGTCCGAAGCGAAATTCGAGGTCGGGATCGACTGTTCGTTGCGGCCGGTGAGATCGACCGAAACGAGTTTCGGGCCGCCGGCTGAATCGCGGAAGAACATCAGCACCCGGCCGTTGGGCGCCCAGGTCGGCCCCTCCTGCTGGAAGCCGGTTGAAAGGATGCGCTCGCCCGAACCGTCGACGCGCATGACGCCGATCTGGAACTCGCCGGCAGTCTGCTTGGTGAAGGCGATGAGATCGCCGCGCGGCGACCATACCGGCGTCGAATAGACGCCGTCGCCGAAGGAGATGCGGGTCTGGCCAGAACCGTCGGCGCCCATCACATAGATCTGCGCGCGGCCGCCGCGGTCGGAGGTGAACACCACCTTGCTGCCATCCGGCGAATAGGAGGGCGAGGTGTCGATGGCCGTCGAGTTGGTGAGCCTGGTCGTCGAGCGGCTCCGCAAATCCATGGCGAAGATGTTGGAATTGCCGTCGTCGCGCAGCAGGCTCATGATCACCTTCTGGCCGTCGGGCGAGAAGCGCGGCGCAAAGGTCATGCCGGGAAAGTCGCCGACCAGTTCGCGCTGCCCGGTCTCGATCTGCAGCAGATAGACCTTCGGCTGGCCGCTTTCATAGGACATGTAGGTGATTTCCTGCCGGTTTGGCGAGAAACGCGGGGTCAGCACGATCGACCTGCCGTCCGACAGGTAGCGGATATTGGCGCCGTCCTGGTCCATGATGGCGAGGCGCTTCTTGCGCGCGTTCTTTGCGCCCGATTCGTCGATGAAGACGACGCGCGTGTCGAAATAGCCTTTCTCGCCGGTCAGCCGTTCATAGATGGCGTCGGCGATGATGTGGGCGACGCGCCTCGTGTTGGCGTCGTTGGCGAAGAACTGCTCGCCCGACATCTGCTGGCCGGCAAAGGTGTCCCACAACCGGTACTGGGCACGGACGCGGCCATCGGCCTCCTTGCTGACGCTGCCGGTGACCAGCGCCTGGGCGTTGATCACCTTCCAGTCCTCGAAGCGAGGCGCGGCATCCGGGTTCGAAATCTTTTCGATGAAGGCGCTCTTGTCGATCGGCGCGAACAGGCCGGAGCGTTTCAGGTCTGCGCTGACAATGCCGGAAATCTCCGCGCCCAACGCATCGCCGCCCTGGAAATCGGTGATGGCGATCGGCAGCGGCTCGACATTGCCTTTGTTGACGTTGAGCTCAACGAGCGCCCGCGCCGGCAAGGTGGCGGCGGCAGTCATGCCCAGCGCCATCGCTACGATCATCAGGAGCGGCTTGAGGATGAATTTCATGTCTTCTCGCTTCTCTTCAATGATTCTACGGGTCTTCAATGATTCTGGGGGCGCCAGGCCTACAGGCCCAGCATCTCCCTCGGATCGAACGTGACCCGGACGTCGGCCCAGATGTCCTGCTTGCCGGCGGGAACCTGCAGACCGGCCATGTCGCATTTCTGAACGGCGCGTACGGCACTCTCGTCGAACGGGCGGCTTCCGCTCGATTTTTCGACAGCAGGCCGGCCATCCAGCTTGCCAGACGCGTCCAGATTGAAGCGGATCACGGCCACGTAGCTCTCCGAGCCCTCGACGCCAGCAGGAATTGACCAGCAACCGGCAAGCTGATCTCGGAGCGCCCCTTCCTCCGACTTCGACAACTTCTGGCCCTGATCCTTGTCACCACCGAGCGATGCCTGCTGGGTTGAGCGCTTGGCGCCGCCGCCGGATGGCTTCCGCTTGTCAAGCAGGGCAGCGACCTCATCGGCGTCAAACTGCTTCTCCTCGGATTTCGGCTTGGACGAGGCTTCCTTGACCGGCTTGTCGGCGTCCTTGCGCTCGGGCGCCTTGGCGCTTTCGGCCTGGGCCGGCTGCGGCTTCGGCCGCGCCTGCGGGGCGGGCGCCGAGTCCGGAAGCTGCGTCTCCTCAGTTGGCGGCTCCTGGGCAATCGCTTCCGCGACCGCGTCCGGCTTGACCTCAGGCTTCGGGTCGATGGCGGCGGTCTTGTCCTGCGGCGGCGTCGGCGCCGGTTCCTTGGCCGGTGTCGGCTTGGGCTCCGCCTGCTTGACCGGCTCGGGCTTGACCTCTTCCTTCGGCTGCGGGACCGGTGCGACCTCCGTCGCCGGGACAGGCTTGGGCTGCTCTTTCGGCTTCGGCACGTCCTCGGGCTTCGGCTTCTCTTTCGGCGTCGGCGCGGGCGGCGGCGCCTCAGCCTTGTCGACCGGCTGGGGCTTGGGATCCGGCGTCGGCGGCTTGTCGGTATCGACGCTGTTGTCGCCGACCGTCTGCGCGTCGGCCACGATGTCGGGACGCTGGGTCGGCAATGGCGCCGGCTTTTCGCTCACCGCAGCTTTCTTGTCGCCTTTCTGTATCGCTTCCATCGGCACGATCTCGACTGCGACCGACTCGACTTCGGGCGACGGAAGCGCAGCCGGCGCCGACAGCGTGAACAGCCCGAAGGCGATCGCCGTCGCATGCAAGATCACCGATGTGGTGAGGCCGGTCCGCATGTTCTTGTCTACTGGTCCTGTTCCTGCAGCGAGATGAGACTCATATTCTTGTAGCCAGCGGCTTGGACACGGGCCATGACCTGCAGAGCAGCTCCATAATTGGTTGCCTTGTCGGCGCGAAAGAAGATGCGCTCGTCATAGCCGGTCTTCGAGATCGCCTGCAGCTTTGCCACCAGTTCCTCGATCGGGATCTCGGTCTTCTGGATGTAAATCTGGCCGGCGGAGTTGATGGATACCTCGATCGGTTGCGTGTCGGCCGCAATCGCCTTGGCCTGTGTTTCCGGCAGGTCGACCGGAACGCCGACCGTCAGTAGTGGCGCCGCGACCATGAAGATGATCAACAGCACCAGCATCACGTCGACCATCGGCGTGACGTTGATTTCCGATATCATAGCGTGATGGCGGCCGCGCCGCCTGTGGCCGCGACCACCGCGTCCCCCGCCACCCGCGCCTACAGACATTCCCATGATTGTTCCTCAGGCCTTCTGCGCGACTTTTTCATCGATTTGGCGCGAGAGTATGGCGGAGAACTCGTCCGCGAACCCTTCCATGCGCACGGCGATCTTGCTCGCGTCCGACGACAGCTTGTTGTAGGCAATGACGGCGGGGATAGCCGCCAGCAGGCCTATTGCCGTGGCCAGCAGCGCCTCGGCAATGCCGGGTGCGACCACCGACAGGCTGGTATTCTTCGATGCCGCGATCGCCTGGAACGAGGTCATGATGCCGATCACGGTGCCGAACAGGCCGATGAACGGCGCCGCCGAGCCAGTGGTGGCGAGAAAGCCAAGCCGTCCTTCCAGTTTTTCCATTTCGCGGGTCAGCGCCAGGTCCATCGCCTTGTCGATGCGGGTCTGCAGGCCCAGCGGCGATTTCGCCCCCTTCTCGAAACTCTTCTTCCATTCGCGCATGGCGGCGACGAAGATCGCGCCCATGCCTGACGTCTTGCGGTCTGCGAGCGTGCGGTAGAGCTCTTCCAGCGACTGCCCGGACCAGAACACCTGTTCGAAGCGATTGAGCGCGAGCCGCATGCGGCCATAGGCGACGAGCTTGTCGACGATGATCGCCCAGGTCCAGATCGAGGCGCCGAGCAGCCCGATCATGACCAGCTTGACCACCCAGCCGGCCTGCGTGAACAGCGCCCAAATCGACAAATGCGCGCCCGGTTCGGCGAGTGCGATATTTTCCATGGTTACGTCCTTAAGAATTTTCCGGGCACGGCTGGCGGCTGGCCCATAGGCATCCCTTGCAATCCGTTCGCGCAAAGCTTGCGGAATAACCCCAAAATGCACCGTAGGCGGCCTTTTCAGGGCAAATCTTGGTGAAAGGAAGGCGCTGGATTCCTCCAATCTTCACCACTCTCTTCATGAACCGTTATGGTTAAGGATGGGTTAGGACGCACAGCGCGGCGCATTGCCGCGCCTTGGGCGAGCCACCTGGCATCGTCAGCGGATCATTGGGATCGGTAACTTGCCGATTTGAACTACCGATTTGTCTTGGGCATGAAGGTTGCGATCCATTCCTTCGGAAAGCGCCTTGGCCGGCCGTTCTCGCCGATGATCGCCGCCTCGACCCGCGCCTCGACCAGCACCTCGCCGCCGCGCTTCAGCTGCTGCGCCATGAAGATGCGGGCGCCCGAAATGTCCTCGGTGCGCGTCTCGATGGTCAAGACATCGTCCATGCGGGCGGAGCCGCGAAAGTCGATCTCCATGCGCCGCACCACCCAGATTATTCTTTCGCCGTGCTTGCCGTCGGCAAGCTCGGTGTGGTGGACGCCGGCAAGCCTGAGATAATCGGAACGGCCGCGCTCGAAGAATTCGAGATAGCGCGCGTGATAGACGACGCCGGAGAAATCGGTGTCGGCATAGTAGACCCGCGCCATCAGCCGGTGGCCGAATTCGGTCAGCGCGCCGGAAAGCCCGGCGCAGAGCGCCGCCGATTCACCATGATCGTCCATCGCGCTTTCCTTTTTTGGCCTGACCGGGCACCTAAAGCGCGACGCGGTTCAGGTTCCGGGCGCGTCGTTGCCCAAAACCGCTGCGCAGTTTTGGGCAACACGCATTAGCATTTAACTTGGCGCATGAACCCGATGGCACTGTTGGCGGCGATGATCAAGACCTTGGTGGCGGCGCTGCTTGTGCTGGCCGCGCTGGTGCTGCCGGGCCAGGCGGCAAGTTTTTCGATGAAGCGCGGCCTCAATCTCGACCAATGGACGACATGGCCGGGCGAGGACAAATGGGGCGACCGGCGGGCAATCCTGCCCTATCCGGAATGGCGCAAGTTCCTCAACGACGACGACCTCAAGGCGCTGAAGAGCGCCGGCTTCGATTTCCTGCGCATGCCCGTCGATCCGTCGCCGTTTCTGTCCGGCGAGACGCTGACGCTGCGCGACGAGCTCTATGCCAGTGTGCTGGCCTCGGTGCGCATGATCAATCGCGCCGGCTTGAAGGTGATCGTCGACATGCACCTGATCCCCAGCGGCAGCAGCCGCAAGATCGGCATGGGCGAGGTGATGGACGATCTACAAATGTTCGACGCATATGTCGAAATGGTGCGCAAGATGGCGCGCACGCTGGCCGATGAGGATCCGCGCCAAGTCGCTTTCGAGCCGATGAACGAGCCGGTCATCGACTGCGACGCCGACGGCACCGGCCTGTGGCCGGAGCGCCAGCAGAAACTGTTCGCGGCGGCGCGTTCGTCAGCCACCAGGCTCACCCTGATTCTGACCGGCGCCTGCTATTCCAATGCGGTATCGCTGGCAAAGATCGATCCGAAGGCGATCCCCGACGACAACATCATCTGGACCTTTCACTCCTACGACCCGTTCCTGCTGACCCATCAGGGCGCGACCTGGGCCGGCGACTTCATCCCCTATGTCACCGGGCTGCCCTATCCGCTCAGCGCCGTCTCGCGCGCCCAGCTGGATACTGCGCTCGATACGATCCGCGCAAGGATCAAGGCCGAGGCGCCATGGGCGCGCCAGAGCGGCCTGCTTGCCTATCTCGACGAGCAGGTCGCCAGCCTGGACACCGACGAGGAGCTGCGCGAGACGATGGATGCGCCGTTCACCAGGGTCGAGGCCTGGGCAAAGGCCAACGGGATAAAGCCGGAGAACATCACGCTCGGCGAATTCGGCATGATCCGCCAGGAATACGGCAATGCCTACGTGATGCCGGCCGAATACCGTGCCGCTTATGTCAGGGACATGATCGCGCGCGCCGAAGCCCATGGCTTCGCATGGTCGGTCTGGAGCTATGGCGGCGCCTTCGGCATCGTCGACGCTTTTGACGGCGACAAGGCCGAGCCGGATGTGATGGATGCGATCAGGTCACTTCATTGAAGCGCCGAACCCAAGTCGATCGAAAGAATCTCTGGTCGCATCCCGAAACGCACCGGCAGGATGCTGAAGCCGAGACCCCCGGAGACGATCAGGTTACGGTTCTCCTCCACGACATGGCCATAGGCAAAACGGTTGCCGAAGCGGGACGGCACGACCGGAGAATAGCCGAGTAACCGCACCTGTCCACCATGGGTATGACCCGAAAGAGTCAACGATACCCGTGATGGGACCTTCGGAAAAATATCCGGCTCATGTGCCAGCAGGATAACAGGAGCCTTGTCGCTCACCTTTGCCAGCGTGCCGTGCAGGTCGTCCAGTCCTGTGAACCTGCTGCGGCCCCAGGCCTTGCCCGGCCGCAGCGCAAGTTGGTCCGCAAGTCCGGCGACCCAGAAGCCATGCCCGTCTTTTTCCAGGCGCACCACATCGTTTTCCAGGACCGGTATGCCGGCGCTCTCGAGCGCCCGGCGCGCCACCGTCGGCCCCAACCCGGCCTTTTGGGCGGAAAGGTCCTCCCACCAGTCGTGATTGCCAAGGATTGACCACACCCCAAGCGGCGCCTTCAGGCCTGACAAAGCCGGCGCCCATTCGGAGGCATCCACCCAGTCCGTAACCAGGCGTGTGCCGGCTGCGTAGTCGCCAAGCAGGACAATCAGATCCGGTTGCAGGCTGTTCGCCCGTTCGGCAAGCGACCTGATCCGCTCCGGCGTCATCCATGGCCGACAGGCATGGATATCGGCGAGTGCGACGACGCGAAGCCGCAATCCTGCAGGCCAGTTTGGCGGGGTCAGTGAATAGCGCTTTACATGTGTCAGCAGCATCGGCTCGAGGCCGACCGCATAAGCGCTGAGCGACACGGCGGATAAGAAGGAACCGCCGATGAGGCGCAGGAAGCCGCGTCTGGTGATCATCGCTCAACCCCGTCGTTCGCGGAACCGACGGTCCCCACAGCGAAGCGTTAGAGCCGGCAAATGCGCCGGCATGCTGACTAGGATTAGGAGATTTTGCGCAGGAATGGAGCCGCAAGGCCGCGCGGCTACTCTTCCTGGAACAGGCTGATCTGCTGCTGCGCCAGGTCCTTCGGCGCATCGAGGCCGAGATGCCGCCAGGCATTGGCGGTCAGCACGCGGCCGCGCGGCGTGCGCTGAATAAAGCCCTGCTGGATCAGATAGGGCTCGATGATGTCCTCGATGGCGTCGCGCGGCTCGGAAAGCCCTGCCGCGATGGTCTCGATGCCGACCGGGCCGCCGCCAAAATTCCGCGCGATCATCGAGAGATAGCGGCGGTCGAGCGCGTCGAGGCCGAGCGCATCGACCTCGAGCCGCGTCAGTGCCTCGTCGGCGATCTGCCGGTCGACGTGACCGTCGCCGGCGACCGAGGCAAAATCGCGCACGCGGCGCAACAGCCGGCCGGCGATGCGCGGCGTGCCGCGCGCGCGTCTTGCGATCTCCAGCGCGCCATCGTCGCCGAGCGGCATGGCAAGGATGCGGGCGCCGCGCCGCACGATCTGTTCCAGTTCCTCGACCGAGTAGAAATTGAGGCGGACCGGAATGCCGAAACGGTCGCGCAGCGGATTGGTCAATAGGCCGAGCCGGGTGGTGGCGGCGACCAGGGTGAAGCGGGCAAGATCGATCTTGACCGAGCGCGCCGCCGGCCCTTCGCCGATGATCAGGTCGAGCTGGAAATCCTCCATCGCCGGATAGAGGATTTCCTCGACCGCCGGGTTGAGCCGGTGGACCTCGTCGATGAACAGCACGTCGCGGTCTTCGAGATTGGTGAGCAATGCTGCGAGATCGCCGGCCTTGGCGATGACCGGGCCGGAGGTCGAGCGGAAATTGACGCCGAGCTCGCGTGCCATGATCTGCGCCAGCGTCGTCTTGCCGAGGCCGGGCGGCCCGACGAACAGCACATGGTCGAGCGCCTCGCTGCGGCCCTTGGCTGCCTCGATGAACACTTTGAGATTGGCCCGCACCGCCGCCTGGCCGACGAAATCACTGAGCGTCTGCGGCCGCAAGGTCTGCTCGGCGTCCTCGCCGCGCTTGTCGGGAGCAATGAGGCGTGGCGAAAGGCTCATCAGGCGCGCCCACTTCCATCGCGATCGCCGGCGGCGTGGCGACCGACGGCATCCCCTAGCGCGGCGTCGATTTCCTCCAGCGTGGCAGGCCCGCCGGGCGGATTGCCCAGAAATCCGGCAAGGTCGGCAAATCTAAGATTGCGCGGCGTTCCTATCAGAAGACCGTCCATGACCGTCCACGCAACCGTATCGCCCGCCTTGAGCGACAACGCGTCCCGGACTTTCTTTGGAATCGTAAGCTGCCCCCTGGAGGTCAAGCCCGCATATCTGCCCATGCTCTTGTTCCTAGTCGGAATTTATTTCTCGGGCAACGGTCTCACCGCGCCAGTTCCTTCAGCCCGAAGCGGATCAGCTTCGACGCATCCGCGTCCTCGCCGGCGTTTTTCAGCGCCGCCGCTACCGCATTGGCGGCCGTATCGCGCGAATAGCCGAGATTGACCAGCGCCGAGACGGCGTCGGTGATCGGCGCCGGCGCGACGCCTTCGCCAAGCTCCTGCTTCAGGCCGATGGTGCCGGAGGCAGCGCCTGCAAAGGCCGGCGCCTTGTTCTTCAGTTCGGTGACGATGCGCTCGGCCACCTTCTTGCCGACGCCGGGCGCGCGGCTGACCATGGCAATATCACGCAGCGCGATGGCATTGGCGAGATCGGCCGGCGCCAGCGTTGAGAGAATAGCCAGCGCCACCTTGGCGCCGACGCCCTGCACATTGCTCATCAGCAGCCGGAACCATTCGCGCTCCAGAACCGACTGGAAACCGTACAGTCGCAGCATGTCTTCGCGGACATAGGTCTCGATGAACAGCACCACCGCCTCGCCGGGGGCCGGCAAGGCGGCCAGCGTGCGCGCCGAGCAGTGGGCGATATAGCCGACGCCGTGCACATCGATGATGCAGAAATCCTCGTCGATCTCGTCCAGCGTGCCTTTTAGCTTGCCGATCATGTGTGGTCCTTCATGCCAGCGCTGCCAACCTATAGACAACGCTCTGCCGGTGATGCGCGTGGCAGATGGCAATGGCCAGCGCGTCGGCGGCATCGTCGGTGTCGAACGTCGCCTTCGGCATCAGCACCTTGACCATCATGTGGATCTGCTTCTTGTCGCCATGGCCGACGCCGATCACCGCCTTCTTGACGGCGTTGGGCGCATATTCGGCAACGACCAGGCCGGCCAGCGCCGGCACCAGCATGGCGATGCCGCGCGCCTGGCCGAGCTTCAGGGTCGCGGCCGCATCCTTGTTGACGAATGTCTGCTCGACCGCCGCCTCGTGCGGCATGGCGGCGTGCAGGATCTCGGCAAGCCCGTCATGCAACTGGCAAAGCCGTGTCGCCAGCGCCGCCTTGTCGTCTGAACGCACGGTGCCGGAGGCGACGAAGCGCAGCGAGTTGCCGAGGCTTTCGACGATGCCCCAGCCGGTGCGCCTCAGCCCCGGATCGATGCCGATGATGCGAATCGTTTCCCCCATCCGCCAAGTCTACCCGTGGCGGACAGCGATGCCAGCGAAATGTGAACAAACCAGAAACAGGTTCTGCTGCGTCCCACAGGCTGTTTGAGAATTCGTTCTGACGAGACAGACGGCGTGGTTTGCGAGAACCGAAGCGGAGCGGACATTTGGGTCCGTGAGCCGCGCGTAGATTCCCTCGCTTCAATTCCGATGTCGTAGCGCATCGACGATGACTTTGAACGCGGGAAGATTTTGACGACGGCTCGGATAGTAGAGGAAATAGCCTTCAAAAAACGGCGACCAATCGTCCAGGAGCTGAACCAGCTTGCCACGTGCGATGTGCTGCTCGACGATGTTCTCCGGGACGTAGGCGACGCCGTATCCACTGGCCGCCGCATCGATCATGGCATAAGTATTATTGAAGGTCAGTTGACCGTTCACTCGAACGCGGAGCGCCTGCCCATCCTTCTCGAACTCCCAGGCATAAAGGCCGCCAGCGCTTTCATGACGCATGTTGATACAGAGATGCCGGATCAGTTCTTGCGGGTGCTCGGGCACACCATGCGCGGCGAGATAGGCAGGCGAAGCAATGGCTACCAGACGCCAGTCGGGACCGATGCGCACCGCGATCATATCCTTCTCAACGCTCTCTCCAATCCGGACGCCGGCGTCGAAGCCTTCCTCAACGATGTTGCGGAAGGTGCTGTCCAGGATCAGTTCGACGCTGATATCGGGATAGGCGACAAGCACCGGCTTGAGCTTGGGCCAGACCACGCTTTCGAGTGCATGGTCGGACAGGGTCAGCCTGATCGAGCCTGACGGCTTGTCGCGGAGCGCCGTCAGCGCCGCGATCTCGTCGTCGATTTCGGCGATGCGCGGCGCAATTGTCTGCAGCAGCCGTTCGCCCGCGATCGTCGTTGCGACGTTGCGCGTGGTGCGGGTCAGCAGGCGGATGCCCATGCGCGCTTCGAGCTGCTTGATTGTATGGCTGAGCGTCGATTGCGCCACGCCCAGCTTTGTCGCAGCCCTGGTGAAGCTGCGCTCCTCGGCGACAGCCTGGAACCAGGTCAGTTGGTTGAGGTCGGTCCTGCTCATGAGGCTCCTCCCGCCGTCCCGGGCTCAGATTATTCGACCCGGTCGATAAGTCCATTCCGATTTCGACGGCTACTCGACTTATTCCAAAGCCATTAGGTTGCGCTCTGGGGAGCGACGAATACCCCGATGTCGGCGATCTGGATGACATGGATGCCGCAAAATGCGGACGATGCGCCGAGGCCACCGGCAGCCTGATGGTTGCGGCGATCCAGGCTTCGATCCTTCTGGGCGCGGTCGTCGGAGGGGTGCTGACGATCTCCGCCACGTTCGTCGGCAGCGTGATTCTGGCTGGCATCGGAATCATGCTGATCGGAAATGGGCGGCGTCTGCTCAAGCCCCGAAGAGGACTGGCCAAGGCAGCGAGTGGCTCAACTCCAAGCCAAACTTACAGGAGATCAGAAGTGACTGCGAATAGCCCTGATACGAAAACGTCAGTGCGTGAAATCCACCGGCGCGAGCTTTTGAAGCTGACCGGTGCCGGCGTCGCCACCTT
This sequence comes from Mesorhizobium sp. WSM4819, assembly GCF_055811215.1. NCBI lineage: Bacteria > Pseudomonadati > Pseudomonadota > Alphaproteobacteria > Hyphomicrobiales > Phyllobacteriaceae > Mesorhizobium > Mesorhizobium sp. WSM4819. The sequence continues at coordinate 122,544 of NZ_JBVVQO010000009.1, read as the reverse complement.
CGGTGCGGCGCCTCTCTTCAACCTTCCCTTCGCAAAGGCTCAACACATGTCAAACGGTGCAAACAATTTCTATACCAGCGGTCAGGTGACTCTCGAAAAGGTCGCCTTCAAAAGCCAATATCAGGCAAATGTCGCCGGGAATCTGCTCCTTCCCAAGAATCTCGACCGCGCAGTGCGGCATCCGGCTATCGTCGTCGGCCATCCCATGGGCGCGGTGAAGGAACAGAGCGCGACCCTCTACGCCACGAAGATGGCCGAGCAGGGCTTCGTCGCCATGGCGATCGACCTGCCCTTCTGGGGCGAGAGCGAGGGCGAAGCTCGCCAGATCGTTTCGCCGGATGTCTATGCCGAGGCGTTCGGCGCGGCGGTGGACTTCCTCGGGACACGCGAGTTCGTGGACCGCAACCGCATTGGCGCGATCGGTGTCTGCGGCAGCGGCAGCTTCGTCATCAGCGCCGCCAAGATCGACCCGCGCATGCGCGCCATCGCCACGGTCAGCATGTATGACATGGGCGCGGCGAACCGGAACGCACTCAATCACTCGCTAAGCGTCGAGCAACGAAAGCAGATCATCGCGGCGGCCGCCGAGCAGCGCTACTCCGAATTCGAAGGCGGCCAGATCCAGTATACGGGCGGAACTGATCTCGAACTGACCGCGTCGACGCATCCCATCCAGCGTGAGTTCTACGATTTTTATCGGACACCTCGCGGCGAGTTTACCCCGACGGGTGTCTCCGACCAGATAACGACCAAGCCGACGCTGACCAGCAACGTCAAATTCATGAACTTCTACCCGTTCAACGACATCGAGACGATCTCGCCGCGCCCAATGCTGTTCATCAGCGGCGATCAGGCGCATTCGAAAGAGTTCAGCGAGGAGGCTTACAGACTGGCAGCCGAGCCGAAGGAACTGGTCTGGGTTCAGGGCGCCGGTCACGTCGACCTTTATGACCGTGTCGACCTCATCCCCTTCGAAAAGCTGACGCGCTTCTTCGGTCAGCATCTGGCCGCTTAGCAGGGCCGTATCATCGAGGATGCGGCCGTGGGCCAGAAACCATGGGCATGGCTGCGCCAATCGGGAGCCCTGAAATGACACGTGACGCCGCATGGCTTTCGCGCCGCAGCTTGCTGGCAGGTGCTGCCAGCTTCGCGTTTCCCTCTTTGGTGCGCGCTTCACAACCCCGGGCAAGAAAGGAGCACCAATGCGCCTGAGATTTGTTTTTACAGATCAGGACTTCACGGTGACGCTGGACGACAACCCTTCCGCGCGCGATCTGGTCTCGATGCTGCCGCTGGACCTGACGATCGACGACTATTCATCCAACGAGAAGATCGCCTATCTGCCGCGCAAGCTCACCGAGGAAGGCAGCGGTCGCTTCGGGAACGAGGCAGTTGGCGATCTTTGCTACTACGCCCCTTGGGGCAATCTTGCGATATTTCATGGTCCCTATCGGTCGTCGCGCGGCCTGCTCCGGCTCGGGCGCCTCGATCAGGGGCCAGCGCCGCTTCTGGTGCGCGGAGAGCATCCGCTGCGCGTCGAAATTCTTCCTGAGATCGGAAGGCTACCGCGCAATGGATGAACGCCGCGCAATCAAGACCCTGCCGCGCCTCAGAAACGGACCCTCGCGATCCAGAATCGGCAGCTGGATGGACCAGCAAAGCGCGCCGAGTAGCTGACGCGCTCGGCCGAAATGTCTGGCACCTGGTCGGTGATCGGTCGGGTTTCAGCCAATTTCCTCCTCCCGCTCCACTTTGTGGCAAGACCGGCAAGACGATCAAATTTGAGCTTTCGCATTCATGCTTTGTCGAGCGTATCTCTTAGAGTCGCCTAAACCTTCTGCGCCGTAAGTTGTAACCCTGCTGAATCGCCGCCAGCGCCGATGACGACGAAATAGGAGAACGCAATGCCTCGCAATCACGTTGAACGTCTTGAAGAGTTCAGGGAAATCCTGGTCGCGACTCGACGCGAAGGAGTCCGTAACGTGCACCATACCCGCGACGCAATGCGGGCAAGCGGCTTTCAGATCGGGGACAGCGATGGCTCCAGCTACGGAGCCAAGCTAAAGGAGCTCCAAGAGGAAATCGAGGCAGTCGATCGCGCCCTCGAAGACGAGAAACGGCTGGCCTTGGCCCTTGAAAGTGCGGCTCAACCCCGCCGATCAATCAAGCCGAGAATCGTAAAGGGAACATAGAGTCGGCGACGGCCCTTGCTGCCCGTCGAGTGGATATGCCTGCGACATCGTGTCGGGCTCGTCGCCGCCGTGCTACAGAGCCGTGAACGTCATCCGTTGCCATCAAACGGCGCGGCCGAAGCCGCCCTGTGTCGATGTCGAATTTCGTTGTGTCCATCGTTGTCGATGCCGTCGCGACCCTCGCCAACGGCGTTCTTCAGGTATCCGATCTGAAACGGATCGCGGTCGATGCGATCGTGCGATCGCGTCATTTCCGCAAGATCTTCTCCATCGCCTTGCCCCTGGCAAGCTCGTCGATCAGCTTGTCGAGGTAGCGGATTTCCTTCATCAGCGGGTCTTCGATGTCTTCCACCCGGACACCGCAGATCACCCCCGTGATCAAATTCCGAGAAGGATTCAGTTGAGGCGCCTGATCAAAGAAATCCTTCAGGATGGTTTTCTTCCTCAGCTGGGCGTCCAGCCGCTTCTGGGTGTAGCCCGTCAGCCAGCAGATGATCTCATCAACCTCGGCTTTGGTGCGTCCTTTCTTTTCCGCCTTGGCGACATAGTGCGGATAGACGCTGGCAAAGCTCATGGAATAGATTCGATGCTCGGTCATTGCACCCCCTTATGCGGGCTGGACCAGAGGTTTGAAACAGCGCCGCAGATGTTCGATGCTGTCCGCGTCAATTCTACCCGTGCTCGTCGCCTCGGCAATGCTTTGATCGCGTCGATCGCATCCTGCGACGAGTGGATCCGGACGTCGTTATTGATCTTGCCTTCAACGGATGACCGGTCGCGCTACTCGCGCACAGGTTGGCTATCCTACCGGGCAATGCAAGATCTAGTGCCTGTCTAGCCTGCCACTGGGCAGTATGGGGACTAGTGAGCGCGTAAATGGCGCGTTTGCGCAATTGTGCTCGAAACCAGCCCGGCGGCTTGCGGCCCCATTTCGGCCCGACCACGATTTGAGGATTGGCCCACAAAAGGACGCTCCTGGCGTTTAGCGGAGAATTATCGAGCAGTCTCTCAGCCGCGGGCGAAAGCCGTGTTGAGCAGCGTGATCTGGTCGGAAACCGGATTGATGCGGCGGCCGGATGGAGCGGCCTCGGCCACGGCGCCGCCGTAGATTTCCTCGTCCATGCGACGCACCAGCGCCTGCAGGCGCAGCGAGCGGTCGATGAGGTCAAGAAAATCCTTGGGCAGCTCGACCCAGCCTGCGGCATCGTTGTTGGCGGAAGCGGTATCGAGACGCACCTTGGATTTTTCGGAAGCAACCTGATCGCGAGTCATCTCGCCGGAATTCGCGGCGCGCTGCAGAAGCAGCCATGAGGCGACCTGCATCAGCCTCGTGGTCAGTCGCATCGACTCGGCCGCATAGAGCGTCGCCGCCAGCCTGGACAGTTTCTTCGCCTCGGCCCGGCCCTTGCCGTCCAGATATTCGGCCGCCTGCTCGACTAGGCCCATGCCTTCCTGGTAGAGCGGCTTGAAAGATTGGGAGAAAACCCGGCGCTCCGCCAGCTTGATGGTTTTCGCGCTTCCCATCGAAGGATCGTTCATCGATACGCCCTGCACTTGCCTTACAGCCGGCCGAATCGGCGTCATCGCCGTCACGCCTGCACCCTATATGACCGAGGCTTGAAAATGCGCTTCGCCGCCGGTGAAGGCAAGCACATGTTTAACAAACGGTTAACGGCGGCGCAGCGGCACGGGCGACCGGCAATCCGGATCGCCGAAAAAAAAGAGCCGCGGATAAGGCGGCTCTCAGGAGTTTAACAGGGAGGCGTCAAACAAAGTGGCTCCAACCACTCGGTAAGAATCCAGATCACTGGATGCGCATAGTAAACGCCCGTAAAGCTTAATGAAGCCTTAACAGCGTGGATATTTTTTGAACAAGCGTCGCCCGCCTGTGCCGTAACAGCACAACAACTCCAGGCTTTTTGGGGCCTAGACCTTTGGACTCAGGCCTTTTGCGTCTCAGCATGCCGCTCTGCCTTCCACACCACCGGCAGCGCGATATAGGCGAACAGCAGCAGCCCCGCGTAAAAGCCCATCGAGGATGTTGCCACCAGCGGCTCGATCGCCGGGTTGCCGGCAAGCATGATGTAAAGGCCGATCAACAGGCCAGTGCCACTGATTGCCGTCAACCAGAAATGGACGGTGGCAAGCGTCTTTTCCGCGACTGCCGGAAACAGATGGTAGAAGAAGGCGAACACCGCCGACATCAGCCATCCGGCCACCATGATGTGGGCGTGGGTTGGCATCTGCGCATGATCTTTGCTGATCGCCATCTGTAGGCCGAGCGCCATCCCGACCAGTGCGTAGACGACGGCCAGCGTGAAGAAGTTTCGTGCTACCTTTTGCATGTTATGCCCCGATTTGCCTTTTCCCGTCAGGGGAATGGGTTGAGATCAGGCGGTCGCCCCGCCACCGGGTCCCCGGCATCGGCGCATTAGCATCGGCAATGTTTCTGGACGATGTCGCATCGCGCCCGACCCTTCCCCGGCGCTGCCAGAATAGCCGAAAACGGCGTGACGCGCTTGCGCAATCCTCGAGCGGTTCCCTTCCGGCCGTGTCTCACAGGACGCCGAACAAAGCCGTCTCCCGCGCAACATCGTTCCGAAACAACGCTGCTGACGGCTCGGCTGCCGGCGGCTTCCAACCGGCTGGCAATCTAGAGAAGGCCGGCGATCCCGTCCCACAGGAGCTTGACCGCGACGACCGCTACGGTCGCATAGGTGAAGGGGTAGAACAGTTCCGGCCGCATCCGCCGCACCAGCCAGGCGCCGGCGATGGTCGAGAGCGGCGCCAGCGGCACCAGAACCGCCGATGCGGTCAGGTTGGTGGTGTCGAACTGTCCGAGCAAAAAATAGGGGATGAGCTTCAACGCGTTGGTGGCGGCAAAGAAGATTGCGGCGGTGCCCGACAGCACTTTCGGATCGAGCCGGATCGGCAGCGCATAGACCTGAAAGGGCGGACCGCCGACATGGGCGACGAAGCTGGTGAAGCCGGCGACCGTCCCCCAGAAGGCGGCAGCCGCGCGGTTGGGCTCGGCCGAATGGCTCGCACCGTGCCGCATTTGTAGATAGACCCAGCGAAGCACGAAGATGATTGCCACGGCGCCGACGATCAGCCGCACCATTTCCGCTGTCACCAGCGCCGCGGTCAGCCAGCCGAGGCCGATGCCGATCACCGCGCCCGGCATCATGTCCGCAAGCATCTTGCGGTCGTAGACACCCCGCCATGTCCACACCGAGACGATGTCCATCAGGCACAGTATGGGCAGCAGGATGGCGGCTGCCTGCACCGGCGGCATGGCCAGCGCCATCAGCGGCACGCCGACGAATCCGACCGCACCGCCAAAGCCGCCCTTGGACAGACCGACCAGGATGACGGCTGGAACGGCGGCGGCATAGAACCACGGATCGAGTAGCAAGCCTGACATCGGCGGGGAGCAGTTGGAGGGAAAGCGTGCAGACGCTGGAATAGCCGATAAACCTTCGCGCCGCGACTGCAAATGCGCACACGACGCTGTGGTCGTTCGTGCTGAGGCCTGTCACGGTTTTGAGGAGGCAGTTGCGCCGAGCGGCGGCGGGCGCCTGCGGATCGGCTGCGCCTTGATGATGGCTGTGCTCGTTTCGGCCTTGTCGGCGATACGGTCGAGAAGCTTGTCGAGGTCGCCGATCGAGCGCACGAACAGCCGGGCAACAAAGCAGTCGTCGCCCGTCACCTTGTCGCATTCGCCAAACTCCGGAATCTCCTCGATCAGCTTCTGGACAATATGCAGCTTGCCCGGCAAGGGCCGGATGCGAACGATCGCCTGCAAGGTGTAGCCGAGCGCTTGGGGATCGATTTCGACGGTGAAGGCCCTGATAACGCCACGATCCTCCAGCCGACGCAGGCGTTCCGCGACACTCGGCGATGACAGTCCTACCTGTTGGGCCAGTTCCTTCAATGAGGTTCGCGAATCCTTGATCAGGCTTTCGAGAAGGCGTCGGTCCAGATCGTCCAGCATTTGACATTCCCAAGGAAAAGGCCGTCTTCACCTTATTTAATTAGGCACCACGGGCATATCACCCGACGCAAATTATTGAAAGCCCTGATGTGGCATGGGATTATCAGCCATCAGCGTTTCGAGAGGCAGTATTCATGGACAGCACGGTGCGTGGCACGGTCGAAATGACGGCCGCAATGGTGATCCTCGGCACGATCGGATGGTTCGTCGTCATGTCGGGCGAGCCCATCATGGACGTCGTCTTCTGGCGCTGCGCCTTCGGCGCTATAACGCTGCTGATCATCTGCGCTGCCCTGGGGCTGCTGCGCGGCACGCTGTCACTGCGCATCGTGGCGATTGCGGCCCTTGGCGGCGCGGCCATCGTCATCAACTGGCTGCTGCTGTTCAGCTCGTTTTCCCGCGCCTCGATCTCGATCGCCACGGCTGTTTACAACACGCAGCCCTTCATGCTGGTCGGCTTTGGCGCGCTCTTCTTCTCAGAGCGGCTGACCCTGACAAAGCTGGCCTGGCTTGGCATCGCCTTCGCCGGCATGCTGCTGATCGTGCAAGGCTCGCCTGATGCCGGCTCCGATGCAGGCCCCAATACAGGTAATGTCGGCACGGATTATTTTATCGGCATCGCGATGGCGCTGGGTGCGGCTTTCTTCTGGGCCGTCGCCGCCATCGTCACCAAGAAGCTCAAAGGCACGTCGCCGCACCTGATCGCCCTCATCCAGGTCTGCGTCGGCGTCGTCATCCTGGCACCCTTCGCCAACCTTTCCCACCTTCCCGCCGACGTGTGGAGCTGGAGCATGCTGGCGACGCTTGGCGTCGTCCATACCGGCCTGATGTACATCCTGATGTACGGCGCCATTCAGAAACTGCCAACCTATCTGCAGGGGTCGCTGTCCTTCATCTACCCTGTGGTCGCGATCCTGGTCGATGTCGTCGCCTTCGGCCACCGGCTGCATCCGGCACAGATGGTCGGCGGCGCCGCCATCCTGGTTGCCGCCGCCGGCATGAATCTTGGCTGGACGCTGTGGAAATCGAAGACCCCAGCCGAGAGCACCCAGGCAATCAAGTGAGGCAACAACGTCGCCGTGCGACAATCATGCTCCAACGGTCCTGGCCGCCCGCCTGTTCAAGGCCGGCACTTTGCTCTATGCCGCAATGCAACCATCTTCGCCCGGCATAGGCGAAAACCGGGGTCAAAAACCAATGAACGACGCAACGCCTCCAAATCGCTGCCGCATCGTGCTGATCGCGCCGCCCGGCATGCCGGCTGAGCACATCGGCGCGGCGTTCGAGGGCGGCGACGTCGCCTCGCTGATCCTGCCCGAAAACGACATGGACGAAGCCTCCTTCCAGGCCTTCGCCGAACAGATCGTGCCGGCGGCGCAAGCGGCAGGCATCGCTGTCATCATTGCCGGCGACACCCGCATCGCCGGCCGCGTCCAGGCCGATGGCCTTCATGTCGAGGCCGGCAAGGCCGAACTCGCCGAGACGATCGAGCGTTTCCAGGCAAAAATGATGGTCGGCACCGGCGGCGCCAAGACCCGCGACGATGCGCTGGAACTCGGCGAACTCAGGCCCGACTACATCTTCTTCGGCCGCTTCGGCTACGACAACAAGCCGGAGCCGCACCCACGCAACCTGTCGCTGGGGCAATGGTGGGCGGATGTGATCCAGATCCCTTGCATCGTCATGGCCGGGTCCGACATCACTTCTGTGGAAGCGGTGGCTGCCACCGGCGCCGAATTCGTGGCGCTGTCCAGCGCCGTCTTTGGCGAGGGCATCGACCCAAAGATGGCAGTCGCCAGCGCCAACGCGCTGCTCGACGAAACCGCGCCGCGTTTCGAGGACTGACGTGTCCGCGAAGACAATCCTTTTCGGTGCTTTGCTTGCGGCGCTCACGATGCAGGCCGCCGTGGCGGAAACCGTCCCATTGCCGCAATCCAAGCCCGGCATCGCTGCAAAAACGGACAAGCCGATCGCTACGCCGCTGCCGCAGCCGGCCACCACGGTGCCGCTGCCGTCGGCCGACGCCATCAATCCCGACCGCTTCGGTGCCAAGCCGTCGGACTCTGCCTATGGCGCCTTCCAGCGCGGCCTGTACAAGACGGCCTACAACCTCGCTCTGGTTCGCGCCCGGAACGGCGATCCGGCGGCGCAAACATTGATCGCCGAGATATTGTCGCGCGGCCTCGGCGTGCCGGTCGACGCGGCGGAGGCGGCAAAGTGGTACGCGCTTGCCGCCGAGCAAGGGATACCGGAATCGCAGTTCCAATATGCGCTGATGCTGCTCGACGGCCGCTACGTCAAGAAGGACGAGAAAGGGGCTTACGCGCTGATGCAGGCCGCCGCCGAGGCCGGCAACCGTCTGGCGCAGTTCAATTTCGCGCAGCTGCTGGTGCGGCAGGACCCCGGCGATGCCGGCATCGCAAAGGCGGTGTCCTATTATCAGCGCGCCGCCGCGACCGGCCTTGCCGACGCGCAATATGCGTTGGCGCAGGTCTATGCCAATGGCGTCGGCGGCAAGCTGCGCGACGATGCCCAGGCGCGCGGCCTGCTGGCGCAGGCGGCAAGGCAGAACTACGATACGGCGCAGATCGATCTCGCTGCCTGGATGATCGAGGGACGCGGTGGCGCCCGCGACCTGAAGTCCGGCTTCGGCTGGATGAAACAGGCCGCCGAGGGCGGCAATGTCGCCGCCCAGAACCGCCTCGCCAAGCTTTACATGGGCGGCATCGGCACCGATCCGGATCCGATCCTTGCCGGCGCCTGGTACGTCGTCGCACGGCGCGCCGGGCTGATCGATCCGGAGATGGACGATTTTCTGCAGGGCCTGACCGACGACCAGACCAAGCAGTTGCTGCAGAAGGCCAACCGCCTGCCGTAAAGCGTCGCGGACAGTGAATATCGGGCAGCGGATGCTGACGAGGGAATGGCTCCGCCACCCACTCCTCTCATGCCACCCCTTGCCCGCTCCCCCTCTTACCCACTCCCCCTCTTGCCCAATCCCTTGCCTCTCCTGGCGATTTGTGGTCTTGGAGGCGCCAAATCGCTTTCGTCGCGAAATCTCATTCCGGATCACATCATCATGGCCAAGATCAATGGCAACGAAATCCGTCCCGGCAATGTCATCGAGCATGATGGCGGCCTGTGGGTGGCGGTCAGAACCAACACCGTCAAGCCCGGCAAGGGTGGCGCCTACAACCAGGTCGAGCTGAAGAACCTGATCAACGGCACCAAGCTCAATGAGCGTTTCCGCTCGGCCGAGACAGTCGAGCAGATCCGACTGGAGATGAAGGATTTCTCCTTCCTCTACGAACAGGGCGAAGCGCTGGTGTTCATGGACACCGAAAGCTACGAGCAGCTTGAATTGCAAAAGGATTTCGTCGGCGATCGCGCTGCCTTCCTGCAGGACGGCATGATGGTGACGGTCCAGCTCTATCACGAAAGGCCGATCGGCATTTCGCTGCCCGACCAGGTGACGCTGACGATCACCGAGGCCGACCCGGTGGTGAAGGGCCAGACCGCCGCCTCGTCCTATAAGCCGGCGATGCTGGAAAACGGCATTCGCGTGCTGGTGCCGCCTTTCATCGGCTCGGGCGAGCGTATCATCGTCGACACCAACGAAATCACTTATGTGCGCCGCGCCGACTAAGGCATGATCCCAAAAAGTTGCAGACTTTTTGGATAAGATCATGCCTCAAGGCAAATAGGCGCAGCGGCAGGAAGAAGAGCAATGGCGCGTTCCGCGATCCTCAATGTCATGGTCCAGGCCGCTATGAAGGCCGGGCGCTCGCTGTCGCGGGATTTCGGCGAAGTGCAGAACCTGCAGGTCTCGATGAAGGGGCCGGGCGACTATGTCAGCCAGGCCGACCGCAAGGCAGAAGAAATCCTCTTCACCGAGCTGTCGAAGGCGCGGCCGGGCTATGCCTTCCTGATGGAGGAGCGCGGCCTGATCGAAGGCGACGACAGCCAGCACCGCTGGATCATCGACCCGCTCGACGGCACCACCAATTTCCTGCACGGCATTCCGCTCTTCGCCATCTCGATCGCGCTGGAGCGCCAGGGCCAGATCGTCGCCGGTGTCGTCTACAATCCGGCGATGGACGAACTCTACACCGCCGAGCGCGGTGGCGGCGCATTCATGAACGACCGCCGGCTGCGGGTTGCCGGCCGCACCAAGCTGATCGACACGGTGATCGGCTGCGGCGTGCCGCATCTCGGCCGCGGCCAACATGGCAATTTCCTGATCGAGCTGCGCAACGTGATGGCCGAAGTTTCGGGCGTGCGCCGCCTCGGCTCCGCCTCGCTCGATCTCGCCTACGTCGCTGCCGGCCGCATGGACGGGTTCTGGGAAACCGGCCTGTCGGCCTGGGACGTCGCCGCCGGCATCCTGCTGATCCGCGAGGCGGGCGGCTTCATCTCCGACTTCGCCGGCGGGCAGAACATGCTGGATGGCGGCTCGATCGTCGCCGGCAACGAGACCATCCAGCGTGCGCTGTTGAAGACGGTCAGGAAGCCGGTGACGCCGCGCTAGACCATGATCCCCGAAAAAGCATGAACCCGGACTTGGCGCGCTGAACCGCCGCAGTCGCAAAACCGCAACGAAAGCTTGAAATGCTGTCCGGCATGCGCCCAAATAGGCGGATGCAGGATCATTCATGACGCATATCGGCCCGAAATCCCAGATCGAGATACCCCAGATCGAAATCTCCTTCATGGGACGCTGGCACTATTCGCGCGCCGAAATGATCGCTGACGGCATCGTCCATGCGGTGGGCATCGTGCTCGCCATTGCTGCTGGCTCGACGCTGCTGGCGCTGGCTGCCTTCCATACAGGTCCGGGCGAATATATCGCCGCCGCTTTCTACGTGGTTTCGCTGCTCGCCGTGCTGTCGGTGTCGCTGGCCTATAATCTGTGGCCGGTGTCGTCGCCTGCCAAGTGGATATTGCGGCGCTTCGACCATGCCGCGATCTATCTGCTCATCGCCGCGACCTACACGCCTTTCCTCGCCCAGCTCGACGGTTCGTCGCTGGCCATCTCAATGGTCGTCCTGGTCTGGGCCGCGGCAGCGATCGGCATCGCCATCAAAGTGCTTCTTCCCGGTCGCTTCGACCGGCTGGCGATCGTCTTTTATCTCGCCATCGGCTGGAGCGGCATCGTTCTGGTCGAGCCGCTCGTCGAGACATTGCCGACGACATCGATCGCGCTGATCGTCGCCGGCGGCATCGTCTATTCCTGCGGCGTCATCTTCTTCGCCTGGAAGGGCCTGCGCTTCCACAATGCGCTGTGGCACGGCTTTGTCGTCACCGGCGCCGGCCTGCATCTTGCCGCCATGGTCGACTGCCTGGTCATCAACCGACCCTAACGCAATGGTCCGCTTGGCAATATTGCCAAGCGCCATTCAATTTGGTCACAATTGCGTTTAGAGTCGCCGTCAAACGTGAATTGGCGGCGGCGGCGGCATCGGAAACGGGGCACGGATGGCTTTACTCAAATCCTTCGGCATGGGCAGGCGCTCCGACGTGCTGATGTACGATCCGCACAAATTGTCGAGCCCGCAGGTCTTTCTCCTGACCATGGTCATCTTCCTGATGATCGTCGCTTTCATCGCCGCCATCCTGACCCGTCAGATCTCGACTGCCTTTGCCACCAATCCCGGTCTCAACGGCCTGATCGTCGGCGTGCTTGCGGTCGGCATCCTGCTGGCCTTCGCGCAGGTCGGCCGGCTGTTTCGCGAAGTGCGCTGGGTCAACTCTTTTCGGGCCGGCTCCGAAACCACCGAACCGGTGCTGCTGGCGCCGATGAAGGCGATGATCGGCCGCTCGCCGACGATCGCCTTCTCGACCAGCTCAATGCGCACCATGCTCGATTCGATCGCCACCCGCCTCGACGAAAGCCGCGACACCTCGCGCTATCTTGTCGGGCTGCTGGTGTTCCTTGGTCTGCTTGGCACCTTCTGGGGCTTGCTCAACACGATCGGCTCAATCCGCGAAACCATCGATTCGCTCGATCCCGGCACTGGCGATGCCGCCGCCGTGCTCGAATCTCTGAAGGCCGGGCTTTCCGCGCCGCTGGCCGGCATGGGCACCGCCTTCTCGTCCTCGCTGTTCGGCCTGTCCGGTTCCCTGGTGCTCGGCTTCCTCGACCTGCAGGCTGGCCGCGCCCAGACACGCTTCTACACCGAGCTCGAAAACTGGCTGTCCTCGGTCACCGACCTGTCCTCCGACATTGTTGTCGCCGAACCGCCCAGGGCCGAGTCCTCCGACGAGATCCGCGTCCTGTCGGAAAGACTGCGCAGCATGCAAGAGAACGGCGGTGGCGCCAATCCGCGTGTCGCCACCGCCATGGCCAACCTTGCCGACGGCATTTCGGGCCTGGTCAAGAACATGCGCTCGGAGCAGCAGATCATGCGCGACTGGGTCGAGGCCCAGTCGGACGAGCAGAAGGCGATGCGCAACACTCTGGAGAAGATTGCCGACGCCTTGAAGAAGACTGGAGTCCATTAGCATGGCTCTCGCCAGGAGCCGGCGTGCCGATCGCCGTATCGATTACTGGCCGGGCTTCGTCGACGCGCTGTCGACGTTGCTGCTCGCGATCATGTTCCTGCTTACCGTCTTCGTGCTGGCGCAGTTCCTGCTCGGCCGCGAAATCTCCGGCAAGGACACGGTGCTCAACCGCCTCAATTCGCAGATCAACGAACTGACCCAGCTTCTGGCGCTGGAGCGTTCGACAACGCAGGACAAGGAAGATTCGCTCGCCAATTTGCAGGCGTCGCTGTCGGCGTCGGAGGCGGAAAAGAGCCGGCTCGAGCAATTGCTGGCGCAAGGCGCCGGTGCCGGCGACGCCGCCAACCAGCGGGCCACGGCGCTGTCGGGCGAACTCGACAACCAGCGCCAGATCAGCCAGCAGGCGCTGAGCCAAGTTGAAATCCTCAACCAGCAGATCTCGGCGCTGCGCAGACAGATCGGAGCGCTCGAAGAAGCGCTCAACGTGTCGGAAGCGCGCGATCGCGAGTCCAACACCAAGATCGCCGATCTCGGCCGCCGCCTGAACGTCGCGTTGGCGCAACGTGTGCAGGAACTGAACCGCTACCGGTCCGACTTCTTCGGGCGCCTGCGCGAAATCCTCGCCGATCGCGAGAACATCCGCATCGTCGGCGACCGTTTCGTCTTCCAATCGGAAGTGCTTTTCCCGACAGGCTCCGAAGTGATCAACGATGCCGGCAAGGACGAGATGAAGAAGCTCGCCGACGCCATCATCGACCTGCAGAAGGAGATCCCGCCGGAGATCAACTGGGTGCTGCGCGTCGACGGCCACACCGACGACAAGCCGCTGTCGGGCACCGGCCGCTACCGCGACAATTGGGAATTATCGACGGCGCGCTCGACCTCGGTGGTGAAGTTCCTGATCGAGAACGGCGTGCCGGCCAACCGCCTGGTTGCCGCCGGCTTCGGCGAATTCCAGCCGCTCGACCCCGCCGACACCGAAGACGCGCGCAACAAGAACCGCCGCATCGAGCTGAAACTGACCGAGCGCTGATCGGCCCGGCTCCAGACGGCGGCCGCACTTAGGGCGGCGATGCAGGCTGGCAAGACCTGAAAAGATTACCTTTTTTTGATTACACTTTGCCGAGGATCGCTCCTAGCTATGTCGCGGGGCCGAGAACCGCCGGCGTTGGAAGCGTCCATCGCGGCCCGACGGAACCGACGGCCCACGGCCGGAAGGTGGCCCTCCCAATCGCCGCCTCCCCTGTAAAAGGAGACGCAACATGCGCTCTTTCACTCCCAAGACCCTCAGGACTGCAACGCTCGCCGCACTTCTCGTCACCGTTCCGCTTGCTGGCGCCGACGCCGGCCCGCATGAGGCATCTTTGATCAACCAGATAGAGAGCGTGGATACCGGTATCCGAGGCGCCATGCAGGCGAACAGCATCAAGCTGGACGAAGCGCGTGGCTTGCGCACGCAGGTCGCTCGACTTGATCGGGCCGCGCAGAGGGTCGCGCGAGATGGAACGATGCCGGCCACGCAATATCATCAATTGCTGGCTGAGCTCGATCATGTCAGCCAAAGGCTGCGCGCTGCCACCGGCAGCGCCTTCCTCATCGGCAGCGGTGGCGATGGCGGGTACTATCCGAACGGCTACGGCCCAAACTATCCAAAAGGCTGAAATCATCCATTACAGCGCGGCACTTTGATCTTGCGCATGATCTGTTGATCTTGCGCAAGATCCGTTCCGCACCGAAGCCCCAGGCGGGGAGCGTTTCCAAAAATCGAGTCCGATTTCGGGGTTATGCGCCCAACCAAACTGCGACCAGACCAACTGCAGCCGGCACGGTCTGGATGTAGAGGATTTTCCTGCCGACCGTCGCCGCGCCGTAGAGGCCGGCGATGGCGACGCAGAGCAGGAAAAACACCTTGATCTGGAAACCAGCCGCGCCGAGGTAAAGCCCCCAGATCAGCCCGGCGGCGAGAAAGCCGTTGTAAAGCCCCTGGTTGGCCGCAAGCACTTTCGATGCGCTGGCGAATTCCGGCGTCAGCTTGAACGCCTTGTGGCCGCGCGGCGTGTCCCACAGCACCATCTCCAGATAGACGATGTAAAGGTGGATCAGCGCCACCAACCCGACCAGCACATTGGCGATCATGCTTCGTCTCCCCGATGCGACGCGCCGCCGCCTCGCGACATTGATCACGCACGCCACCGCTCCCGCAAGACCCATTGCAGCGTGCATCCTGGCCAGCAACCAATGTGCCCATCGCGAACCGCCTTTCAGGGTTGCCAATATCAGCGCATTGGTATCTTTTCCCGCCGTTCAAATTCAGCGGAAGCCACAATGTCCTTTCAAAAACTCGACGACCTCGGCCACAAGCTTGAAGCACTGGAGCATGCGCTCGCCATTCTCGGCGCCGACGAGGCGACCCACATGGCCGTCGGTGGCGGCGAAAAGCGCGCCGAGGCGATGTCGGCGCTGGCCGGCATGCATCACGCCAGAGCGACAGCGCCGGAGATCGCCGACTGGATCGCAGCGGCCGAACAGGAAACGCTGAACGAAGAACAGCAGGCAGCGGTCAAGGAATTCCGACGGCAATACACCAACCTGACCTGCCTGCCGGTCGAATTCGTCGAGCGCCAAACCACCGCCCGGATGCGCTCCGAGCAGCTGTGGCGCGACTTGCGTGCAAAGAACGACTGGGCCGGCTTTTTGCCGGCGCTAGAAGGCGTCGTCGCACTGGTGCGCGAGGAAGCAGCCCTTCGCGCCGACGTGCTCGGCCTTGATCCCTACGACGCGCTGATGGAGCAGTACGATCCCGGCAACCGCGCCGCCGACATCATGCCGGTCTTCGCCGAGTTGAAGACGTTCCTGCGGGATTTCGTACCGGAGGCATTGGCGGTGCAGGATGAGCGGCTGGCGAAACATCCGCTAAAACCGCTTTCGGGCAGCTATGCGATCGAAAAGCAGCGCGAGCTTGGCCTCGCCATGATGGCGGCGGTCGGCTTCGATCTCACCCACGGCTCGCTGTCGGTATCGCATCATCCGTTCTGCGGCGGCGTGCCGAGCGACGTGCGCATCACCACCCGCTACAAGACCTCCGATTTCCTGTCGGCGCTGATGGGCGTGCTGCACGAGACCGGCCATGCGCTTTACGAGCAGAACCTGCCGCAGGCGTGGGCGCACTGGCCGCTCGGCAAGGCGCGCGGCATGGCTGTGCATGAAAGCCAGAGCCTGTTCGTCGAGAAGCAGATCGGTCGCAACCCCGAATTCTGGCGCTGGGCGCTGCCGGTGGTCGAAAAGCACCTCGGCGAGACCTGGTCGATCGAAGACATCCTGCCGCATGTACACCGGGTCGAGCGTGGCCTGATCCGTGTCGACGCCGACGAGGTGACCTATCCGCTGCACGTCATCCTGCGCTACGAGCTGGAGCAGGAGCTTGTCTCGGGGCGGCTCGAGGCCGCCGACCTGCCCGAGGCCTGGGACGCCAAGATGCGCGACTATCTCGGCCTGTCGACATCAGACAACCCGGCCGACGGGCCGATGCAGGACGTGCACTGGCCGGGTGCTGCCTTCGGCTATTTCCCGTCTTATACGCTGGGCGCGATGATGGCGGCGCAGCAATGGGCCGCCTTGACCAGAGAGCATCCCTCGGCCGACGCAGACCTCGCCAAGGGAAATTTCGCGGCGATCAACGACTGGCGCCGTGAAAAGATCTGGTCGCAAGGCTCGCGCTGGTCGACGCCCGAACTGCTCGAACGCGTTACCGGCGAGAAGCTCAACGCCACGCATTTCACCGAGCATTTGCGCAAGCGCTATGGGGAGGTGCTGAAGGGCGCCTGACATATCTTCAAGCGCATCGAACGCGGCGGCACTTTCGTCACCGCCGACCAGCGCCATTTTGCAAAGACGAAGCCGTTTGGCAGGGTCGTCCTACTACTCCGCGGCGCCCCTGAAGGCGTTCGCCCCGGTTTCGAACTGCAGCTTGGCCAGCCGCGCATAGATGCCGCCCTTGGCGACGAGGCTCTGGTGGGTGCCTTCCTCGACGATGCAGCCGCCATCCATGACCAGGATCCGGTCCGCCTTCAGCACCGTCGCCAGCCGGTGGGCGATGACGATCGTGGTGCGGTCCTGCATCAGCCGCTCCAGCGCCGTCTGCACCAGCGTCTCGCTTTCGGCGTCCAGTGCCGAGGTTGCCTCGTCGAGCAGCAGGATCGGCGCATGGCGCAGTATCGCGCGGGCAATCGCCACGCGTTGGCGCTGGCCGCCGGACAAGGTCACGCCGCGCTCGCCGACCTGGCTGTCATAGCCTTTTTCGAGTTTCAGGATGAACTCGTCGGCAAGTGCATCCCTGGCCGCCGCCTCGATCTCGGCCTGGCTGGCGTCCGGACGGCCGAAGCCGATATTGTCGCGCGCGCTGGCCGCGAAGATGGTGACGTCCTGCGGCACGATGGCGATTCGCTCTCGGATGGCGACGGGGTCGGCCTCGCGCACATTGACGCCGTCGATCATGATCTTGCCGGTCTCGGGGTCGTAGAAGCGCAAAAGCAGCGAAAAGACGGTGCTCTTGCCAGCACCCGACGGGCCGACGATCGCCACCGTCTCGCCGGGCTTGACCTGGAAACTCAGGCCGTGGACGGCAGCGCGGTCGGGCCCGGCCGGATAGGAGAAGGACACGTCGTCGAAACTGATTGCGCCTCTGGCCGTCGCCGGCAGCAGTTTCGGATGCGCGGGGGCCTGGATCGCGGGCGTCTCGGCCAGGATCTCGGTCAGCCGTTCGGCAGCACCCGCCGCCTGGGAAAGCTCGCCCCACACTTCCGACAGCGCGCCAAGCGCGCCGGCGGCGAACACCGAATAGAGCAGGAATTGGCCGAGCGTGCCCGGCGACAGCGTGCCGTCGAGCACGTCGCGCGAACCGAACCACAGCACCGCCACCACCGAGGAAAAGATCATGAAGATGGCGAAGAAGGTGAGGAAGGAGCGGGCAAAGATCGAGGATCGCGCCGCCGCGAAAGCGGCTTCCACGGCAGCTGAAAAATGCCCGGTGACCAGCTTCTCATTGGTGAAGGCCTGCAGCGTGCGCACCGCGCCGATCTGCTCGCTGGCGTATGCCGTGGCGTCGGCCAGCGTGTCCTGCGCCAGCCGCGATTTTCGCCGCACCGAGCGGCCGAAGGCGACCAGCGGCAGCACGATCACCGGAATGGCGGCGATGACGAGGCCCGACAGTTTCGGGCTGGTGAAGACCATCATCGCCACGGCGCCAAGCCCAAGAATGACGTTGCGCAGCGCTACCGATGCGGTGGCACCGACCGCCGACTTGACCTGCGTCGTGTCGGCGGCGAGCCGCGACACGATCTCGCCCGACTGGGCGGTGTCGAAAAAGGATGGCGACAGCGTCGTGACATGGCGGAACACGTCGCTGCGGATGTCGGCGACGACACGCTCGCCCAGCGTGATGACGAAATAATAGCGGCTGGCCGACGCCGCGGCGAGCAAGGCAGCCATCACCACGAGCATGGCGAAATACTCGGCGATGAAAATGGAATCGGAAGCGGAAAAGCCATGGTCGATCATGCGCCGCACGGCCAGCGGCAGCGCCAGCGTCGTCGCCGCAGCAACGGTCAGCGAGACGACCGCGCCAATGACCATTTTCCGGTAGCGGGTGATGTAGGGGAACAGGCGCCGCAGCGGCTTGAGCGAGCGCCTACGCTCGTCTGCATCGCCGCTGGTGTGCGCCATGACCGTTTCCTCTGGCCGCCTTCTGGGCATGCGCCTCAATATGCGCTTACCGCGGCCTTGTGATTCGATTCCGGCTGATGTATAGGCTCGCCGACCGTTTTTAAAAGCCGTGGCTCCTCAATAGCTGCGGCTTCGAGTTTTAAAAAGGGGCGCATCGACGCAGGCTTTACGCCCGTCAGCGGCGCCAGCGAACCAGGAATAGCACAATGAAGACCGATATCCATCCCGACTACCACACCATCAAGGTCGTCATGACCGACGGCACCGAATACATGACCCGTTCGACCTGGGGCAAGGAAGGCGATACGATGAACCTCGACATCGACCCGACCACCCATCCGGCCTGGACCGGCGGCCAGCAGACCCTGCTCGACCGCGGCGGCCGCCTGTCGAAGTTCAAGAAGCGTTTCGAAGGTTTTGGGCTCTAAGCCGTAAGCCTTTTTCGGATCAGAAGGAACCCGCCCTCGTGGCGGGTTTTTTCTTGCCGGAATGCGGCTCTATTCGTCGACCAGTTCGCGCAGCGCCATGCGCTTGTAGGCGGCGACCAGGTCGTCGCCTTCCTTTCGACCGACCGAGATCGCCAGCCGCATGGTGGCCTCGCCCATCTGCCAGATGAGAAACGCCGTCGTTTCCAGCGCCGCCGGATCGGCGGTAGGCCGCAGCCGCTTCAGCACCGCGGTGAGGAATTCGGCGTTGGCCCGGCTGTCGGCGAGCTCGAGTTCGCGCAGCGCCTTGTCGGCCTGTGTGCCCGACCAGATGTCGCGCATTACCGGCTCGGCCAGGAATAGCCCGTAATAGATATCCACCAGCTCGGAAAATGCCCGCCGCAGCCCTTCGGCGTCGCTAACCGGTGCAAGCGCTGCCGCGATGCAGGCCTGGCTTTCGGCGGTGTGGCGCTCGGCCAGCGCCCAGATGATCGCTCGCTTGTCCGGGAAGAACTGGTAGAGCGAGCCGATCGACACGCCGGCCCGTTCCGCAACTTCGCCCATGCGCATGGCATCGCTGCCTTGCTCGGCGATCAGCGTAGAGGCGGCGGCCAGCATCCGCTCGACCCGCTCGCGGCTGCGCTGCTGGCTGGGCGCCCGGCGCGGCGATGCGATCTGGCCATCCTGTGAACCCGCTACGCTCGAGCCTTCCATCACTGTCTCCTGGCGAATGATCAACAAACTGGCTTGACTCACAAAATACGAGGGTTTATCACGTTTTGCAAATGTGAGGATTATTCATATTTGTGAGCAAAGGAAAATCGCCATGATCGATACAGCAGCAAAACCGATTTTGATCCTCGGCGGCACCGGCAAAACCGGCCGTCGTCTCGCGGACAGGCTGACGGCGCAGGGCCTGCCGGTACGAATCGGCTCGCGCTCGGGCACCCCGCCCTTCGACTGGGAAGACGATACGACCTGGGAACCCGCGCTCGATGGTGTCGGTGCCGCCTACATCAGCTACTATCCCGATCTTGCGGTGCCCGGCGCGGCCGAAGCGGTCGGCGCCTTCGCCAACCTTGCCGTGGCAAGCGGTGTGCGCCGGCTGGTGCTGCTGTCGGGGCGCGGCGAGATCGAAGCGCAACGTGCCGAAGAGATGCTGAAAGCCTCAGGCGCCGACTGGACGATCCTGCGCTGCGCCTGGTTTTCCCAGAATTTCAGCGAGAGTTTTTTGCTCGATCCGCTGCTGGCCGGTGAGGTGGCTTTGCCGGTCGGCACTGTCGGAGAACCGTTCGTCGATGCCGACGACATTGCCGATGCCGCCGTGACGGTGCTTACCCGGCAAGGCCATGTCGGCCAGCTTTACGAGCTGACCGGGCCGCGTCTGCTGAGCTTCGCCGACGCGGTCGCCGAGATCGGCAAGGCGGCCGGCCGCGACATCCGCTTTGTCAGGATTTCGCATGCCGAGTTCACCGCCGCAGTAGCCGGATACGAGTTGCCTGCCGAGTTCGCCTGGCTGCTCAACGAGCTGTTCACCGAAGTGCTCGACGGTCGCAACGAGGCGCTGACCGACGGCGTCGAGCGCGTGCTCGGCCGCGCCCCAAAGGACTATTCCGCCTATGCAACCGAAACCGCTGGTACGGGCATATGGAGTGACTGACATGATCATGAAACTGCTTCCCAGCCTCACCTTCATCGCCGCGCTCGGCTCGGGCGTCGTCGCTGGTGTCTTCTTCGCCTTCTCCAGCTTCGTCATGCCGGGCCTCGCCCGCATGCCTGCCGTGGGCGGTATCGCCGCCATGAATTCGATCAACGTCACTGCGGTGACGCCGCTGTTCATGACCGCGCTTTTCGGCACCGGGCTGATCTGCCTCGTCCTCGTCGTCGGCGCTGTCATCGGCTGGGGCCAACCAGGCACGTTGTGGCTTCTCGCCGGCGCCCTGACCTACCTCGTCGGCAACCTGATCGTGACGATGATTTTCAACGTGCCGCTCAACAACGCGCTGGCCGCCGTCGATCCGGCAAGCGCCAACGGCGCCGCCGTTTGGGCCACCTATCTCAGGGACTGGGTGATGTGGAACCACGTCCGCACCATCACCGCCATCGTCGCGCTGGCCTGCTTCATCATGGCGTGGCGGTGAACGAGGGCAGAAAGTTAAAAGACCTTGCGTCAGGCAGGGTCTTTTGACGGAGTATCTCTTGACTTGTCGCTCTTGCGGTCGGCATGGCCGAGATCGCGGTCCGGATCGATCACGTCGCGAACCAGTTGCTTAAGCCTTGCGGCATCGGGAAAGCCGCCGTCGCGCTTGCGGTCCCAGACCAGTGTCTCGTTGCAGGAAATGGTGAAGATGCCGCCGGTGCCGGGCACCAGCGTGACCTCGCCCAGATCCGTTGCGAAGGTCGACAGCAGCTCCTGCGCCATCCAGCCGGCCCGCAGCAGCCAGTGGCACTGCGCGCAATAGGTGATGCGGACCTGGGGCAACGGCTTTTCGGTCATGTCAGATTGAGCTCCGCTCATATGTCAGATTGAGTTCCGCTCATATCTCGGGCTGAGCTGTGCTCATGCCGGACTGAACTCCGCTCATGTCTGGTTGAGCTGTGCTCATGCCGCGCTGAGCTTCGCCATGGTCTCGTCGTCGACCTCGAAATTGGCGTAGACGCTCTGCACGTCGTCATC
This sequence comes from Mesorhizobium sp. WSM4819, assembly GCF_055811215.1. NCBI lineage: Bacteria > Pseudomonadati > Pseudomonadota > Alphaproteobacteria > Hyphomicrobiales > Phyllobacteriaceae > Mesorhizobium > Mesorhizobium sp. WSM4819. Next base: position 101,034 of record NZ_JBVVQO010000009.1, on the reverse strand, counting down.
GTCCTCGAGCGTGGCGACCAACTTCATCAGCGACTGTGCCCGCTCCTCGTCGACCGCAATGTTGGTCTGCGGCTTCCAGATCGGCTTCACTGATTCAGCCTCGCCGAGCGCGCCTTCCAGCGCCTTCGACACCTCACCAAGATTCTCGAAGGCGCAATAGATCGTGTGGCCTTCCTCGTCCGACTGGACGTCGTCGGCCCCGGCCTCGATCGCCGCGTCCATGACCTTCTCCGCGCTGCCAACCGATGCCGGATAGAAGATTTCGCCGACACGGTCCCACATGAACGACACCGAGCCGGTTTCCCCCATCGCCCCGCCGGCCTTGGTGAAGGCGGCACGCACATTCGACGCCGAGCGGTTGCGGTTGTCGGTCAGCGCCTCGACGATGAGCGCAACGCCGCCTGGCCCGTAGCCTTCGTAACGCACGGCTTCGTAAGTCTCGGCGTCGCCCATCGACGCCTTGTTGATGGCGCGCTGAATGTTGTCTTTCGGCATCGACACCGCCTTGGCGTTCTGCACGGCAAGACGCAGGCGCGGGTTCATCGACGGGTCCGGCGTCCCGCTCTTGGCGGCGACGGTTATTTCGCGCGCCAGCTTGGAAAACATTTTCGACCGCACCGCGTCCTGGCGGCCCTTGCGGTGCATGATGTTCTTGAACTGTGAATGGCCAGCCATGGCACCCCTGTCGTTTTCTTGGCAGAGCATCCTGCAGCGAGGTAGTCACCTCGCCTTTGCCAAAATGCTCGAAGTCAAAATTTTCAGAGCGTCCCTGCTGACGTATGGCGCTCTATCTCGGAATGGCCGGCTTATAGATAAATCGGCTCAATTCGTCCAGCCGGGCCGTAAGGGCGGTGCTCAACACGCCAGCCAGTTGCATGCCTGCGGCCGCTCACTCCCCCAGATCGGATCTCAGCCGATCGAGAATGCTGATCGCATGCGTGGCGTACTGGCTGATCCAGCGGTCGTGGATCTGCTTGATCGGCAGCGCATTGAGATGATTCCAGCGCTCGCGCCCCTCGCGCCGCGCCACCACCAGGTCGGCTTCCTCCAGCACTTTCAGATGCAGCATGACGGTGCAGCGGTCCATGTCGGGAAAGGCATCGCACAGCATGCCGGTGGTCCGCGGCGCGTGCTTTAGCTCGTCGAGCAGCGCGCGCCGGCGCGGATGCGCCAGCGCCTTGAAAACATTGTCATCCTGCGCCTTGCTTGACATGTTATATTTTTATAACATAATATCGATCCGATCAAGGAAGGAGCTGTGGATATGTCTCTTGGATTCAGAGTTTCGGGCCGCATCGGCAAACCGGTTGCCGAAGTCTTCGATGCGGTCGTCAATCCGAACAAGCTCAGCGGCTATTTCACCACCATTGGCGGCGCCAGTGCCCCGCTGGTGGCCGGCGCCAGGGTCGTCTGGTGGGGCAAGGTCCCGGTCGAGGTCGACGAGGTGGAGAAAGACAACCGCATCGTGCTGCGCTGGGACGCCACCGACGCCGACGGCAAGCCGGCCTACAAGACGCGCATCGAGATGAATTTCGAGCCGCTGGACGACGGCGCCACCTTCGTCACCATCGCCGAGGCCGGCTGGCACGAGGACGCGGTCGGACTGAAGAAGTCCTACCTCAATTGCGAGGGCTGGTCGCAGATGCTGGCCTGCATGAAGGCCTATGTCGAATACGGCATCAATTTGCGCGACGGCTACTATCGCAGCGAAATGACGGGCGAGCCCGCCAATGAAGACAATATCTGAGAAGACGGAGGAAAGAATGGCTGCGAAGATCACCGGCGGCATCAACATCGCCATGAAAGTGCCGCCCCACCAACACCAGGCGACGATCGCCTTCTACCGCGATGTCGTCGGCCTTAAACCGTTCACGGCCAAGGCGCCGGCCATCGGTTTCGAGCTCGGCCCCAATCGCCTGTGGATCGACGAGGCACCGATGCTGAGCCAGGCCGAGATCTGGCTGGAGTTGTTCACCGATGATTTTGCGGCCGCCGCCGATCATCTCGCCAGAGCCGGCGTTGTGCGCTGCGACGCCATCGAGGCGCTCGGCGAAGGTTTTCGTGGCGGCTGGATCACCAATCCGGCCAACATCATTCACCTGGTGCGCGAACCCGACGCCTGGTGACGGAGACCTGTTCGGAAGGAGGACGAAATGGACATCCGTGAGATACCGACCGCCGAAGCCGGCATGCTGATCCGGCGGCCGGTCGCAGAAGTGTTCGAAGCCATCGTCGATCCGGCGATCACGACGAAGTTCTGGTTCACCCATGGCAGCGACAGGCTCGACAGCGGCAACGAGGTTCGCTGGGAATGGCGGATGTATGGCGTTTCGACGCCGGTCACGGTCAGCGAGATCGTCAGGAACGAAAAGATCGTCATGCAATGGAGCGATCCGCCGACCACGGTGGTCTGGACTTTTACCGAGATGCCGGGCGGCGCGACCTTTGTCGAGGTTCGCAATTTCGGTTTTGCCGGCAGCCCCGATGAGCAGGTCAAGCAGGCGATCGGCTCGACCGAGGGCTTCGCGCTGGTGCTCGCCGGCGCCAAGGCCTGGTTGGAGCAAGGCTTGACGCTTGGCCTGATCGGCGACCGTCATCCGAAGGGCGTGCCGACCGCTTAAGTCGCCGGGTGCCAAAAGCCATTCTGCAGCGATCCTTCCCACCCCCCTCTGTCCTGCCGGACATCTCCCCCGCAAGGGAGGTCGGATGTCGCTGAGGCTTTCGCCAATCTCCAACGCTGCAGGACGAGCGGAGCGCTAAAGCTGCCAATCTCCCTTCTTGCGGGGGAGATGTCCGGCAGGACAGAGGGGGGTGCTGTCCCTCCGACGTCTCAAAGGTTCTGCATGGCCGCGACAAGTGAGGCAGAGCTCAGGCCTTCGTGCCGTCGCTTCGCCCCGCCAACCTCAGTGCCCCGCGCCCGCCTTTGCCTTCCTGCGACGTCGCGCCAGCATGTTGAGGCCCTCGACAAGGGCGGAAAAGCCCATGGCGGCGTAGATGTAGCCCTTCGGCACATGGAAGCCCATGCCGTCGGCGATCAGCGTCATGCCGATCATCAGCAGGAAGCTCAGCGCCAGCATGACGATGCTTGGGTTCTTGGCGATGAAGTTGGCGAGCGGCCCGGCCGCCAGCATCATCACGCTGACCGCGACGATCACGGCGATGTACATGATGGCGATCTCGTCGGTCATGCCGACTGCGGTGATGATCGAATCGATCGAGAAGACGAGGTCGAGCAGCAGGATCTGGAAGACGGCGCCGCCCAGCGAAAGCTGCAGCGTTTCGCCGATCATCGTGTCCTGATGGTCCTCGAGATCGACCGTGTGGTGGATTTCCTTGGTCGCTTTCCAGACGAGGAACAGGCCGCCGGCGATCAGGATCAGATCGCGCCAGGAAAACCCGTGGCCGAACGCGGTGAATACCGGCGCCGTCAACTGGACGATGATCGAGATGGTGGCAAGCAGCACCAGCCGCATGATCAGCGCCGCCGAAATACCGATTCGGCGGGCGCGGGCCCTCTGCGCCTCCGGCAATTTGTTGGTCAGGATCGAGATGAAGATCAGATTGTCGATGCCGAGCACCACCTCCAGCACGATCAGCGTCAGCAACGCGACCCATGCAGTCGGATCGGAGACAAAGGCGAAATGTGGCGCCAGGAATTCGATGAGCTGCATGGAGGTCGTCCCCTCTTACGATCTGAAGCAGGCGTGGCCGGCAATTAGGTACTACAATCGCTTACATCAATGTCATGACCAGAACGAGGGCGCGGTTTCTTCGAGCCGCGGCCCGCGGCGAAACGGCGCAATCCGCTCGGTCAGGCCGCTGCGATCCGAAATGTCGACGCCGACGCCGCACAATGTCGCCGGGCCGCTCGCCGCCTCGAAGCGCCCTTTCGGCACCTTCGACAGAAACCGGTTGAGCGGCTCCTCCTTGTCCATGCCGAGCGAAGAATCATAGTCGCCGCACATGCCGGCGTCTGAGATATAGCCGGTGCCGCCGTTGAGGATATGGTGGTCGCCGGTCGGCTGATGCGTGTGGGTGCCGACAACCAGGCTGGCGCGGCCGTCGACGAAGTGCGCAAAGCACATTTTTTCAGAGGTCGCCTCGGCATGGAAATCGATGACCACCGCATCGGCCTGTTCGCCAAGCGGGCAGGCGGCAAGCTCGCGCTCGCCGGCCTGAAATGGATCGTCAAGTTCAGGATGCATGAACACCCGGCCCATGATGTTGGCGACCAGAACGCGCGCGCCGTTCCTGGCGATGTAGACGCCCGAGCCCCGCCCCGGCGTGCCCTTGGGGAAATTGGACGGACGCAGAAAGCGTTCCTCGCGCGGCGCGAAAGCCAGCGCATCGCGCTGGTCCCAGACATGATTGCCGGTTGTGACGACGTCGGCGCCCGCCGAGATCGTCTCGCGAAAGATCTCTTCGGTAATGCCGAAGCCGCCGGCGGCGTTCTCGCCATTGACGATGACGAAGTCGAGTTTGAAATCCAAGATCAGGCCGGGCAGTTGTTCCCACACCGCCGTGCGTCCCGTCTTGCCGACCATATCGCCGAGGAAGAGAAGTCTCATCTAAACATGATCCCGAACCGAAGGTCAGCGACGCAAAAAGCTGCATGACTTCCGGAAAAGACCATGCGTCCAGGAACTTATCTACAATTTCGGCGCGAACCGGCGCAACCCGCTCTCGGTGAGTATTTCCGGAATGGTCACGTCATGCGGCTCGTCCGGCACCAGCGCCACCTGCTGGCAGTCGAAAGCAATGCCGATCAGCCGCGGCGGCTGCCCCTTGTCGACCAGCCGCGCGATGGCACGGTCGTAATAGCCGGCGCCATAGCCGATGCGGTGGCCGCGCGCGTCGAAAGCCGCGAGCGGCACCAGCATCATCTGGGGATCGAGCACCTCGGCCTCCTCATGCGGCCCGACGGTGCCGAACCCCATGTCGATCATCGGCGCGCCGCGCACCAGTTCGCGAAAGACGATGGTGGTCTTGTCGAGAATCGCCGGCAGGCAAAGCCGTGCACCTTTTTCGCGCAAGGCGAACATCAACGGCCGGACGTCGACTTCCGAGCGCATCGGCCAGAAGCCGGAGACGATCTGGCCCGGCTCCATCGCAATGCTGTCCCGCGCTGTCTCGGCCATTTCGAGCGCTGCCTCCACCCGCCAGAACGGATCGAGCGCGTCGCGGCGCCCGAGTGCTTCGCGTCGCAACTGTCTTTTCAGGTCTTTCGAGGATGTCATGCGCCGACGATAGAAAAGGTCAGATTTGGATGGAGTTTTAGGAGCGACGTTTTCCACCGCATGATCCACCGAAGCGTGGATCCTTTGCGTCAAGTGACGATCCACACAACCGGTGGAGAGAGCGATCCCGGGAACCTACAAAGTAGGTGGGCGCCGTATGAGAAAACCCACGGGTCTTCCCAGGGACAGCTCCCTAGGGATCATTAAGGCCCCGGGGAAAATGTTCTCCTGCCGGGAAGCGTAGACCGTCACGCTCAATATAGGCCGATGGCAGGCCAAGCGCCAGAGAGACGGCCATGTTCGGCGGCTTTATTCGTCGCAAGGTCCTGCCTGGGAGCTGCGCGGCACATGGGTTCACCGCGCCCTCGCCGCTGCGCCTTGCATGGGCTGGGCTGTCTCCTTACGGTTGCCATGAAAACCGAGGAGCAAAAATGCGTTTCGAAGGCACGGCGGCCTATGTCGCCGACAAGGATCTGATGGTGGCAGTCAATGCGGCGATCGCGCTGGAGCGGCCATTGCTGGTCAAGGGCGAGCCCGGGACCGGCAAGACCGAACTGGCCAGGCAAGTGGCGGCCGCGCTCGGCCTCGAGCTGATCGAATGGCATGTCAAGTCGACGACAAGGGCGCAGCAGGGCCTCTACGAGTATGACGCCGTGTCGCGGCTGCGCGACAGCCAACTCGGCGACGAGCGCTTCAACGACATAAGCAATTATATCAAGCGTGGCAAGCTGTGGGATGCCTTCGCGACGGCCAAGAAGGTCGTGCTTCTGATCGATGAGATCGACAAGGCTGACATCGAGTTCCCCAACGATTTGCTGCAGGAACTCGATCGAATGGAGTTCTTCGTCTACGAGACCGGCGAGACGATCCGCGCCGCTGTGCGCCCGATCGTCATCATCACCTCCAACAACGAGAAGGAACTGCCGGACGCTTTCCTGCGCCGCTGCTTCTTCCACTATATCCGCTTTCCCGACGTCGAGACGCTGCATCGGATCGTCGACGTGCACTATCCCGGCATCAAGCAGAACCTGGTGCGCGCCGCACTCACCCAGTTCTACGAAATCCGCGACGTGCCGGGCCTGAAGAAGAAGCCGTCGACCTCCGAGGCACTGGACTGGATCCGCCTGCTCGTGACCGACGATATCGCGCCCGAGGATTTGCGCGGCGACCCGAAAAACGCGCTGCCCAAGCTGCACGGCGCGCTGTTGAAGAACGAACAGGACGTGCATCTGTTCGAGCGGCTGGCCTTTATGGCGAGAAGGCAGGGGTGAGGAGCGGTCGGCCAAAGGCCGACGAAAAGCCAACGATTTGGCTTTTCGAGCGACGAACGCCCGAAGCCATAGCGCAGGGCCGGGCATGCGGCGGACAGCGCTTTCCCGTTGCTGGACCGTTGCCGCCGTCCGGGCACCGGGGCAGCCTTGGCCCGAAGCTTCGGAAGGAAATGAAATGACCGAGATCACCGTCCGCCCACTCGCACAATCCGACCATGCCGACTGGCAGCGTCTGTGGACTGATTACCTCGCCTTCTACGAAACCAAACTGCCGGAAGACGTCTACGCGGTCACCTGGAAGCGGCTTTTTACGGCGGGGGAGTTCGAACCAAAGGGGTTCATCGCCACCCTCGACGGCAAGGCGGTCGGCCTCACCCATTACCTCTACCATCGCTCCTGCTGGTCCGAAAAAAACAACTGCTATCTGCAGGACCTGTTCGCCGACCCGGATGTGCGCGGCAAAGGCGTCGGCGCCGCCCTGATCGAAGCGGTCAAGCAGGAAGCCGGCAAGATCGGCGTCAAGAACGTCTACTGGATGACGCACGAGACCAACACCACCGCGCGCAAGCTCTACGACCACGTGGCGCGCAGGACCGGCTTCATCGAATATGATCTGATGTGATGAACGATCGATCACCCGGCTTGCCGGATGGATTTGAGGACAAATCATGACGCACTATGTCGGAATTCTTGACGGCGCAGATGATGTCTGGGGAGTGCGGGTCCCCGATCTTCCCGGATGTCATGGCGGTGGCGCAAGTCCCGAGGAGGCGATAGCCGATGCGACCTCCGCCGTTCGCGAATGGGCCGAGGCACGAATGGCGAAGCACTTGCCCTTGCCCGGCGCGCGCACGGTGGCAGATCTGCTCCGACTGGGCGAAATCGATAGCGCCGCCGGCGAATCTGCCGTGATGATCCCCGTGCTGATCGATTCCGGACGGCCTGTCCGAGCCAATCTGTCGCTCGACGCAGGTCTCTTGGCGGCAATCGATGCCGAAGCGAGCCGGCGCGGCCTCACGCGTTCCGCCTTCATCGCCAGCGCCGCTCGCGAGAAGATCGAAGGGCACAGATAAAAGTCGCACGATGTTCATCCCTTTCTTCCTCGAACTGAAGGCTGCGCGGGTTCCGGTCTCGCTCCGGGAATATCTGTCGCTGCTGGAAGGGCTGGAGGCGGGGCTGGTCGACTATGACGTCGAGGGTTTTTACTATCTCGCCCGCTCGGCATTGGTGAAGGACGAGCGCCACATCGACCGTTTTGACCAGGTCTTTTCGCACTTCTTTAGGGGTGTCGAAGCGCTGGCTGGCGAAAACCCGGTCGACGTCGAAAACATCCCGGAGGAATGGCTGCGGCGGCTTGCCGAAAAGCACCTGACCGATGAAGAGAAAAAGCTGGTCGAGGCCCTGGGCGGTTTCGAAAAGCTGATGGAAACGCTGAAAAAGCGGCTGGAGGAGCAGAATGGCCGCCACCAGGGCGGGTCGAAATGGATCGGCACCGGCGGCACCTCACCATTCGGCGCCTATGGCTACAATCCCGAAGGCGTTCGCATCGGCCAGCATGAGAGCCGCAACCGCCGTGCGGTGAAAGTCTGGGACAAGCGTGAATTCAGGAATTTCGACGATGCCGTCGAGCTCGGCACCCGCAACATCAAGATCGCGCTGAAGCGATTGCGCCGTTGGGTGCGCGAAGGCGCCGAGGAGGAGTTCGACCTGCCCGGCACCATCCACGCCACGGCCGAGCACGGCTATCTCGACGTGCAGACACGGCCCGAGCGGCGCAATGCCGTGAAGCTGCTGATGTTCTTCGATGTCGGCGGCTCGATGGACGATCACATCAGAAGCGTCGAGGAGCTGTTTTCGGCCGCCCGCGCCGAATTCCGCCAGCTCGAATATTTTTACTTCCACAACTGCCTCTACGAAGGTGTGTGGAAGGACAATCGCCGCCGCCATGCGCAGGTGATTCCGACCTTCGATCTCCTCCACAAATACGGTCCGGACTACAAGGTGATCGTCGTCGGCGATGCCTCGATGAGCCCCTATGAGATCGCGCATCCCGGCGGCTCGGTCGAGCACTGGAATCCGGAGGCCGGCGTCGTCTGGCTCGGCCGTCTGCTGCAGCAATGGCCGAACGCGGTATGGCTCAACCCCGAAAGCGAAAAGCACTGGGGTTTTACCCATTCGATCGCCATGATCCGCGACATCTTCGGCGGCCGCATGTTTCCGCTGACGCTCGCCGGACTCGAGGCCGCGACGAAGCAGCTTTCAAGGAAGCACTGAATGGATCCACGCAAAACAGGACGTCCGACCTGTTTCCTCTGCCTGCAATGTGGCGTCCAGTTCGCGGCGGCAGCGACGCCGCCGCAACATTGCCCGATCTGCGAGGACGAGCGGCAATATGTGCGCTGGGAGGGCCAGGCCTGGATCACGCCGCAAGAGCTCGCCGCCGGGCATCGGATCGTGATGAAGGACGACGCCGGCGTGCTCGCCTTCGGCATCGAGCCGCGCTTCGCCATCGGTCAGCGGGCGCTGCTGGCACAGACGCCGCACGGCAATGTGCTGTGGGATTGCATCTCGATGGTCAGCGACGAGGCGGTGGCCGAAATCAACCGACGAGGCGGCCTCACCGCGATCGCCATTTCGCACTGCCATTATTATTCGGCGATGGTCGAGTGGAGCGAGGCGTTTGGCGGCGTGCCGATCTATCTGCACACCGATGACCGTCAGTGGATCATGCGGCCGCATCCGGCTGTTGTCAGTTGGCAGGGTGAGACGCGCGCCCTGAACCCGTCGCTGACACTTATCCGTTGCGGCGGTCACTTTGCCGGTGGCCAGGTGCTGCACTGGAAGCGCGACGGCGGCAACGCCATCCTGGCCGGCGACATCTTGCAGGTGACGCCAACCCGCCGCCATGTCAGCTTCATGTACAGCTACCCGAACTACATCCCGCTCAATGCGCCGAAGGTGCTCCGCATCGCGTCGGCACTGGAGCCTTTCGCGTTCGACCATATCTATGGCGCATGGTGGAATCAGAACGTCATCGGCGATGCAAAGACGGCATTTGCAAGTTCTGTTGCGCGCTATCTGGCAGCGATCGCCTGAGGAATTCTTCGCGGCAGGATTGGAAATACGGGCAAACGCCGTAACAAATGCCTATTTTAGGCGAACTTGGGAAAGCAGCCCAATAGCAGCATGAGCTAAGAGGCAAAAATGGATAGTCGCACCTACCCTGTTACCCGCACCGATGCCGAATGGCGCGCCCGGCTGACGCCGGAGCAATATGCGGTGATGCGCAACCACGGCACCGAGCGGCCGGGCAGTTGCGCCCTGCTTCACGAGAAGCGCGCCGGCACATTTTCCTGCGCCGGCTGCGACCAGCCCTTGTTCGAATCCAAGCTGAAGTTCGAGAGCGGTACCGGCTGGCCAAGCTTCAACGATCCGGTGCCCGGTTCGGTCGAGACGACCGTCGACCGCAGCTACGGCATGGTTCGCACCGAATGCCACTGCGCCCGCTGCGGCAGCCATCTCGGCCACGTCTTCGAGGACGGCCCGCCGCCGACCGGCCTGCGCTATTGCATCAACGGGGTCGCGCTGAAATTCGAGCCGGCTGCCTGACTGGAATCCAGACGTTGTCAAACAACGGCTTCCGCCGGCCTTTGCCGGCAGCACTCTCCGTCAGATCACCACCACCAGGATCAGCCACAGCACAGCCCCCAGCGTCATCAGCGAAGCCTTGACGCCGCCGGTTTTCTCGGCGGTCCGCCACACCGCAAAAGTCAGGAAGAAATTGTACGGCACCGGTGCGAAATGCACCGCCAGAACGAGAGCGAGCGGCAGCTTCAGCCCGAGCAGGATCAGCGCCAGCACCGACACGGCGATGTTGATCGCCGTGCCGACAAGGACAAGATCGCGCCAGAACAGCCGGTCTAGCGGCGCCGTGCCTTGCCAGCGCGAGCGGAAGAAACCCGCCGCACGGCCTGCCTTGCCGTCTTCGCCTTCGAAAGTCTCTGGCGCACTCATCGATGCGGCTTTCCCTCATTCGACAGCCGCAGAGATTTCCAAAGCAGCAAGCCTGTCAACGCGAATCGATCATCGCCACGCAAGCGTATGATTTGACAAATTGTCATCAAACGGTCGTGAAACCTTTCTACGTCGCCCTTGTCGGCGTTTCGGCAAAGATACCTTGCCGGACTCTGCCGCCCCCATCATCCAGTCGCCTGCCAAGGGAGGTCTTGAGATGAGCGATAATGTCTACAACGTGCTGTTTCTTTGCAACGCCAATTCGGCGCGATCGATCATGGCGGAAGCCATTCTCAGCCGGATCGGTGGCGGCAGGTTCAAGGCGTTTTCCGCCCGTTCGCAACCGAAGGGCGAGGTCAATCCCTACGCACTGCAGCTGCTCGAAAGCCTCGGCTACGATACGAGCTTCGCCCGTTCGAAAGGCTGGGACGAGTTTGCCGAGCCCGACGCGCCGGCAATGAATTTTATCTTCACGCTTTGCGACAGCACCACGAATGAATCCTGTCCGATCTGGCCGGGTCATCCGATGACCGCGCTCTGGTCGATACCGGACCCAGCCAAGGCAGACGGCACCGAAGCCGAACTGCATCTTGCCTTTGCCGATGCCTATCGCATGCTCAACAACCGCATCTCGCTGTTCACCAATCTGCGGATGGATGCGCTCGACCATCTGGCGCTGCAACAGCATCTCGATCGGATTGGCCGCGACACGGCGAAGCCGAACTAACTCAAGCCACTGCGACGCGAATTCACGAACCGGCTTCGCCACCTCCGCCCAGCACCTCGGTAACAGCGCGCTCGAAGCGCGATGCTTCCGTCACCAGCCAGTCGGCCATGGCCGGCCAATTGTCCTCGGCAAAACAGTTCACGCGCCACAGCGAATTGATGCCAAGGCCCTCGCAACTCTGTTCCGGCCTGAGCTTCAACCTGTCTTCGATCGCCGGCTGGAACGGCTTCAACCGCGACCAGGCTTGCGTGGCACCGAACTTCTCGTTGCGGCCGAAGAAAACGCCGATATGGTTCTGCGCCGGCGCGACATACATGGAAAGGACCAAGGCGAAGTCGGGCAGCCCGCGCTGCCAGAACCAGGGTCCGCGCCGCGCCATCAGAGGCCTTTCTTCCGTATGCCGTTCCGCGAACAGCGTCCAGAAGCCGCGTTGGCGGAACTCAGAGGCGCGGCGGCCGCCAAAGTCGAATTCGCTCATGGTTCGACCCGTTGCGGGCGCAACCGGCGCCCAGGGCTGTTACCAGCCTTACACCATGCCGAGTGCGGCTTTGTAGAGATCGAGGATGGTTTCCTCCTCTTGCCGCTCAGCCTGGTCCTTCTTGCGCAGCCGGATGATCGACCGCATCGCCTTGGTGTCGAAGCCGGTGCCCTTGGCCTCGGCGAACACTTCCTTGATGTCGTCGGCGATCGTCTTCTTCTCTTCTTCGAGCCGCTCGATGCGCTCGATGAAGGCTCGCAGCTGGCCGGCGGCAACAGTCTGGCTAGTCTCGGTGATGTCGTCGGCCATTTTTTCTCCGCGTCGTTTTCCATGCCGCGACTCACGAACCGTCGCGGCGAATTTGCAGCGGTTCGATGCCCGACCGGAGGCGACCGGTCAAGCTGTTATCGATGCGGCATGAAGGGCTGCCGCCAGACACAGACTACTCTGCCCGGGCAACATTTCTGTCTCATCCGAAGGCGATCAGCAGATCCTTGGCGTCGATCTGGTCGCCGGTCTTGACCAGCACTTCGGCGATTGTGCCGTCGCGCTCGGCATGCAATGCCGTCTCCATCTTCATCGCCTCGATGGACAAAAGCACGTCGCCGGCCTTGACCGCTTGGCCGGCGGCAACGGCGAGCGCCGAGACGACGCCCGGCATCGGTGCGCCGACATGCGCCTCGTTGCCGGGCTCGGCCTTGCGCCGCGCCTTGGCGGCGGAAGCGCCGTGCGCCCGATCCGGCACTTTGACCCGGCGCGGCTGGCCGTTGAGCTCGAAGAACACGGTGACCATGCCCTTCTCGTCGACATCGCCGATGGCCAGGCAGCGCACCACCAGCGTCTTGCCCTTCTCGATGTCGACAAAGATCTCGTCCTCCGGCTTCATGCCGTAGAAATAGGTCGGCGTCGGCAGCACGCTCACCGGCCCATAGGTTTCCTGCGCTGCGGTAAAGTCGGAGAAGACCTTCGGGTACATCAGCCACGAGGCGAATTCGAATTCGCTGAGCTTGCGCTCGAGCTTGTCTTCGATCTCCTTGCGGCTGGCCTTGAGATTGGCTGCTTTCAGCAGCGAACCGGGCCGCACGGTGATCGGTTTGTCGCCTTTCAGCACCTTCTTCTGCAGTGCCTCCGGCCAGCCGCCCGGCGACTGGCCGAGGTCGCCGCGCAGCATCGACACGACCGAGTCGGGGAAGGCGATATCCCTGGCCGGATTTTCGACATCGGCAACCGTCAGGTCCTGGCTCACCATCATCAGCGCCATGTCGCCGACGACCTTGGACGACGGCGTCACCTTTACGATGTCACCGAACATCAGATTGACGTCGTGATAGGTCTGCGCCACTTCGTGCCAGCGCGTCTCCAGCCCGAGCGAGCGCGCCTGCTCCTTGAGGTTGGTGAACTGCCCACCCGGCATTTCGTGCAGGTAGACTTCCGAGGCCGGCCCCTTCAGGTCGCTTTCGAAGGCAGCATACTGGTTGCGCACCGCCTCCCAGTAGAACGAGATGTTCCTGATCCATTGCGGGTCGAGGCCCGGATCCCGCTCGGTGCCCTTCAGAGCCTCGACGACCGAGCCCAGGCAAGGCTGCGAGGTGTTGCCGGACAGGGCATCCATCGCCGCGTCGATGGCGTCGACACCGCTGTCCACCGCCGCCAGCACCGTCGCCGCCGACAGGCCTGACGTGTCGTGCGTGTGAAAGTGGATCGGCAGGTCGGTCGCCTCGCGCAGCGCCTTGAACAGTGCGCGGGCGGCATTCGGCTTCAAGAGCCCGGCCATGTCCTTGACCGCGACGATATGGGCGCCGGCCGCCTGCAACTCCCTGGCCAGCGCGACGTAGTATTTGAGGTCGTACTTGGCTCGGGCCGGGTCGAGTATGTCGCCGGTGTAGCAGATCGCTGCTTCGATCAGCTTGCCTTCGGCGCCGACCGCGTCCATGGCGACGCGCATGTTGTCGACCCAGTTCAAACAGTCGAAGACGCGGAACAGGTCGACGCCGCCGCTTGCTGCCTGTTTGACGAAATGCTGGACGACATTGTCGGGATAATTGGTGTAGCCGACGCCGTTGGCGCCGCGCAAAAGCATCTGCAGCAACAGATTGGGCGCTGCCTCGCGCACCAGCGACAGCCGCTCCCACGGGTCCTCGGTGAGAAAGCGCATGGCGACGTCGAAGGTCGCCCCGCCCCAGCATTCGAGCGACAAAAGCTGCGGCAGCGCGCGTGCATAGGTGCCGGCAATGCCGGCGATGTCATAGGTGCGCACGCGCGTCGCGAGCAGGGACTGGTGTCCGTCGCGCATCGTCGTGTCGGTGACCAGCACTTCTTTGCATGCGCGCATCCAGGCCGCGAATTTCTCCGGCCCAAGCGCGTCGAGCTTCTGCTTGCTGCCATCGGGCACGTTGCCGTTGAGGTAGGGCACCATGGGTGCCGCCGCATCGGCCTTAGGCTGCGGCCGGCCACGGGTTTCGGGATGGCCGTTGACGCTGACATCGGCCAGGTAGTTGAGCAGCTTGGTCGCGCGATCCTGCCGCTTCACGCTCGCGAACAGTTCCGGTGTCGTATCGATGAACTTGGTCGTATAGGAATTTTCGGCGAAACTTGGGTGATTGATGATCGCCTCGAGGAAGGTGAGGTTGGTCGCCACCCCGCGAATACGGAACTCGCGCAGCGCCCGGTTCATGCGGGCGATGGTCTCGGCCGGCGTCGGCGCCCAGGCCGTCACCTTCTCCAGCAGCGGATCGTAAAAGCGGGTGATGACCGCGCCGGAATAGGCGGTGCCGCCATCGAGGCGGATGCCGAAACCGGTGGCGCCGCGATAGGCGGTGATGCGGCCATAGTCGGGGATGAAATTATGCTCGGGATCTTCCGTGGTGATGCGGCACTGCAGCGCGTGGCCGTTGAGCCTGATATCCTTCTGCGCCGGCACGCCCGATTCCGCCGTGCCAATGGCAAAGCCATCGAGGATATGAATCTGCGCCTTGACAATGTCGATGCCGGTCACCTGCTCGGTGACGGTGTGCTCGACCTGGATGCGCGGGTTGACCTCGATGAAGTAGAATTTTCCGGTGTCGGCATCCTGCAGGAACTCGACCGTGCCGGCGCCGATATAGCTCGTCTCGCGCGCGATCTTCAGCGCATAGCCGCAAAGCTCTTCGCGCTGCGACATTTCGAGATACGGCGCCGGCGCGCGCTCGACCACCTTCTGGTTGCGGCGCTGGATGGAGCAATCGCGCTCGAACAGGTGCACGGCATTGCCGTGTGTGTCGCCCAGCACCTGCACCTCGACATGGCGGGCGCGCTCGATCAGCTTTTCGAGATAGACCTCGTCCTTGCCGAAGGCGGCTTTCGCTTCACGCTTGCCCTCCGTCACCTCGCGGGCGAGATCGACTTCCGAACGGATGGCGCGCATGCCGCGGCCGCCGCCGCCCCACGACGCCTTCAGCATCACCGGATAGCCGATCGTCCTGGCGAGCGCCTTCACTGTCTCGATGTCGTCCGGCAAGGGATCGGTGGCGGGGATTACCGGCACGCCGACCTCGATCGCCAGGTTGCGTGCGGCGACCTTGTTGCCGAGCCTGCGCATCGTATCCGGCTTGGGTCCGATGAAAATGATGCCGGCCTTGGCGCAGGCTTCGGCGAATTCAGGGCTTTCCGACAACAGCCCATAGCCCGGATGGATGGCATCGGCGCCCGAAAGCCTGGCGACGCGGATCACTTCCTCGATCGACAGATAGCTTTCGATCGGTCCCATATCCCTGTTCAGATGCGGCCCGCGCCCGACCTGATAGCTTTCATCCGCCTTGAAGCGGTGCAGCGAGTATTTGTCCTCCTCGGCCCAGATCGCCACGGTTTTGAGGCCGAGCTCGTTGGCCGCGCGGAAGACGCGGATGGCGATTTCGGACCGGTTGGCGACAAGGATCTTCGTGATTGCCAAGGACAAGGCTCCGGACGCTAACGGAAGGGGAACTGCGCCATGATTAACGCGAAAATGCTGCAGCGCAAACAAAATCGGGCGACGGCCATTAAACCGATTTAAATCCGCTCATTGGGTAGAGCGCCGCGCGTTCCCTCGAATGCGCAAAGGGTGCTCCGACGAAAGGTAAAACGGCACACACGAAAAATGCCCGGCGCGAGGGCCGGGCATTTCGGAATTGTCGTCGTCGTCGACAGGCTTACATCTTCTGGACGTAGGTGTATTTGCCGTCGTCGCCCTTCTTCCATTCGTACATGACGTAGCCAGGCAGCGTCGGATCGCCCTTCTCGTCGTAGGAAAGATCGCCCAGCACGGTCTTGAACGGGCCGTTGGCCTTGAGAGCCTTGGCAACTTCCATCGGATCGTTCGACTTGGCGGCTGTGGCGGCTCCCACGATCGCCTGCATGGCGGCGTAGGAATAAAGCGTGTAGGCCTCCGGCTCGAAGCCCTGCGCGCGGAACTTCTCGACCAGTTCCTTGTTCGCCGGGATCAGACGCGGATCCGGGCCGAACGTGTTCAGCGTGCCCGCAACCGCGTCACCGGCGATTGAGGCCAGTTCGTTCGACACGATGCCGTCGCCGGAAACCAGCGTGGCCTCGAGGCCCTGGTCAGCCACCTGGCGGATGATCAGTCCGGCTTCAGTGTGCAGACCACCCCAATAGATGATGGAAACGCCGGCTTGTTTCATCTTGGCGATCAACGCCGAGAAGTCCTTGTCGCCGATATTTACGCCTTCATACATGACTTCCGTCACGCCGGCAGCGTTCATCGCCTTCTTGGTCTCGTCGGCAAGGCCCTGACCATAGGTCGTCTTGTCGTGGACGACCGCGATCTTGGCATCCTTGAAGTTCTCCGCGAGATAGGCGCCGGCGATGCTGCCCTGCTGGTCGTCGCGTCCGCAGGTGCGGAACGTGTTCCACAGGCCGCGCTCGGTGAACTGCGGGTTGGTCGCGGCCGGCGTGATCTCGAGGATACCGTTCTCCGCGTAGACTTCCGATGCCGGGATCGAAACGCCCGAGTTGAAGTGGCCGACCACGAACTTGACGCCGTCGCCGACGAACTTGTTGGCGACCGAAATGCCCTGCTTCGGATCGGAGACGTCGTCACCGACCGTGAGCTTGACCTGCTCGCCGTTGATGCCGCCGGCCGCATTGATGTCGGCGACAGCCTGTTCGGCGCCCTTCTGCAACTGCGCGCCGAAGGCGGCATTCGGGCCGGTGATCGGACCGGCAACGCCGATCAGGACGTCAGCCCACGCGCCTCCGCTGAACGCGACGAGCGCGGTCAGGGCGACGGCGGACAAAAGTGATTTTCTCATGTAAAACGCTCCCATTTACAGGGTGGGCGTGGATGATGCTTTCATGCGATGCCCACCTTTACTCGCAGAAAGCGTACTTTGCCGATTTTCAGGCACTTGTCACGCCGATTCATCCGCGAAAAGGCGTTAATGATGAACGTCAACCTTTTGGTTTCCAACTCAAAAGCGATGCTCTTTCGTAGAGCCAGCTATACTGTGTCACCATCTGGTTGGTGCGCGTGTATTGATAGCCGATGAAGCCCAATATCATCAGGACAATGGTGTCGACGATGTAGTAGTGCAGCGAAAACATCGTGCCGCCGAACAGCGCGTGATGGATGAACCTTACGGCTATACCGAGGCCGAGCAAATAGGCGAACAATTGGACGACGCTGCGCCATGTCTGGGCGCAGGCCTTGCCCGTCATCCACGCCGCCCAGCCGCCAAGCAGGCAGGTGACGAAGAAGAACTGCCAGACCGAGGGTTCCTCATAGAGAATGCCCTGCATGATGAAGACTCCTGAACTCAGTGATGGCCGCCTTCGAGATAGGCGGCGCGCACGTCCGGATCGGCGAGCAGCTCCTTGCCGGTGCCGCTCATCGTCACGTTGCCGTTGACCATGACATAGCCGCGCGTGGCGAGCTTCAGCGCGCCGAAGGCGTTCTGCTCGACCAGGAACACGGTCAGCCCCTGCGTGCGGTTCAACTCGCGGATGGCGTCGAAGATCTGCTTGACGATCAGCGGCGCCAGGCCCAGCGACGGCTCGTCGAGCAAGAGCAGTTTCGGCCGCGCCATCAGCGCACGTCCGATCGAAAGCATCTGCTGCTCGCCGCCCGACAGCGTGCCGCCGCGCTGGGCAATGCGTTCCTTCAGGCGTGGAAACAGCGTGAACACCTTCTCGACGTCCTCGTCGTAGTGCTTGAGGTCGTCGAGGCTGGCGCCCATCTGCAGGTTTTCCATCACCGTCATGCGCGGGAAGATGCGCCGGCCCTCCGGCGACTGGGCGATGCGCATGCGCGCGATCTCATGGGTCGGCAACTGGGTGATGTCGGTGCCGGCGAAGGTGATGGTGCCCGCCCGCGCCCGTGGTGCACCAAAAATGGTCATCATCAGCGTCGACTTGCCGGCGCCATTGGCGCCGATCAGCGCCACGATCTCGCCCTGCTTGACGGTGACATCGACGCCGTTCAGCGCCCTGATGTTGCCGTAGTAGGTCTGGACGCCCTTGATGTCGAGCAGCGTTGTGCCGGCCATCATTCATTCCCTCCGCCCCGGTTGGAGTCGCCCGGTGTCTTGGGCTTTGCCGGAGCCTTGGCGGCCGGCTTTGTCGCGGAAGGTTTCTCCGTCGGTTTGGCTTCGGCCGGCGATGCGGGCCTTGCCGCCGCGCCCGACCTTGCATCGACCTGCCCGGCTTTCGACGCGCCCTTCGACACCGTGACGCGTTCGCCCTCACTGTGTCCGACCGTTTCGGTCACCGGTCCGGCGAAATACGAGGACGACGAGCCCGGACCGTGCGTCGAATCCGGGCCGGTGTCGAGTTGCTCGATGACGTCTTCGTCACCGACCTCGATCAGCACCGTCTCGACATCCTCGTCTTCGACGCCGAGATAGGCGGCGATGACACGCGGGTCGGTGCGCACCGCATGCGGACTGCCGTCCGAGATCTTGCGCCCATATTCGAGCACCACGACATGGTCGGAAATCTGCATGACCACCGCCATGTCGTGCTCGATCAGCAGGATCGAGGTGCCGGTGTTGTCCTTGATGTCCATAAGGAGCGCGTTGAGCGCCATTGATTCCTTCGGATTGAGCCCGGCCGCCGGTTCGTCGAGGCAGAGCAGTTCCGGACCCGTGCACATGGCCCGCGCGATCTCCAGGCGCCGCTGCGCGCCGTAGGGCAAGTCGCCGGCCGGATCGTCGGCTCGATCGACGAGGTCGGCCTTTTCCAGC
Organism: Mesorhizobium sp. WSM4819; assembly: GCF_055811215.1. Taxonomy (NCBI): domain Bacteria; kingdom Pseudomonadati; phylum Pseudomonadota; class Alphaproteobacteria; order Hyphomicrobiales; family Phyllobacteriaceae; genus Mesorhizobium; species Mesorhizobium sp. WSM4819. The sequence continues at coordinate 82,093 of NZ_JBVVQO010000009.1, read as the reverse complement.
CAGTGCTTGGCGAGATCGATCGACTCGGCCGACGCCGTCCGGTAGCCGCTGAAGCCAAACAGGCCGAGGACAGTGTAGCCGGACGCCTTCATCAGCTTGTTGTGCTGCGCCACCAGCAGGTTCTCCAGCAGCGTCATGCCGGAAAACAGGCGGATGTTCTGGAAGGTGCGCGCCACCTTGGCTCGCGCCGGAATCTCATGGTTCGGCAGCCGTTCGAGCAGATAGCTCGAGCCGTCGCGCCGGTTGAGCGTGAGCATGCCCTCAGACGGCTTGTAGAAGCCGGTGATGCAGTTGAACACGGTTGTCTTGCCGGCGCCGTTCGGCCCGATCAGCGCGGTGATCTCGCCGCGCCTGGCCTGGAAGGACAGGTCGCCGATGGCGACCAGACCGCCGAACTTCATCGACAGATGTTCGACCTGCAGGATGGCATCGTTCACGGATGGGTTCGCATCGCTCATCAGCCGTGGCCCTCCTTGGTGAAGGAGCCGGATACAGCCCTGCTCTCCTTGAGAAAGGCTGTCGGTTCACGACTGCCGACGAAGCCGCGCGGCTTCCACAGCATGACGATGACCATGGCCATGCCGAACAGCAGCATGCGGTAGAGTTCCGGCGTGAAGTCGGGACCGAAGACCTGCTTCAGGAAATCGAGCTCGCGCAGCACCTCGGTGCCACCGATCATCACCATGGCGGCGACGGCGATGCCAACCAGCGAACCCATGCCGCCGAGCACGACGATGGCGAGGATGATGGCCGATTCCAGGAAGATGAAGGATTCGGGACTGACGAAACCTTGCCGCGCGGCGAAGAACGAGCCGGCGAAGCCGCCGAACATGGCGCCGGTGGCAAAGGCGGTGAGCTTGGTGGTGGTGGTGTTGATGCCGAGCGAGCGGCAGGCGATCTCGTCCTCGCGCAGCGCTTCCCAGGCGCGGCCGACGGGCATGCGCCTGAGCCTCATGGTGACGAAGGCGGTGAGCAGGCAGAGCCCGAGGATCAGGTAGTAGAGGAAGATTTTGTAATAGGCGCTCGACGTGGCGATGTCCAAGACCTTGGCGATATAGTTCGGATCCGAGACGTTGAACGACATCAGTCCGAAAAACGTGACCTTGGGAATGCCGGAGATACCGGCCGAGCCGTTGGTAACCTCACGCCAATTGATCAGCACGAGACGAATGATCTCGCCGAAGGCCAGCGTCACGATCGCCAGGTAGTCGCCGCGCAGGCGCAGCACCGGAAAGCCGAGCAGCACCCCCCAGAAGGCGGCCATGGCGCCGGCGGCAGGCAGCAGGATCCAGAACGACAGGCCGTATTGCGTGCCGAGCAGCGCATAGGCATAGGCGCCGACGGCATAGAAGGCGACATAACCAAGGTCGAGCAGGCCGGCGAGGCCAACGACAATGTTCAGCCCCCAGGCCAGCATGACATAGATCAGGATCTGAATGCCGTAATTGTCGACCCATTTCAGAGAACCCTGGAACCCGGCGGCCACCGATCCTCCATACACAGCAAGCACCAGCACAACGATGATCGGGTAGAGCGCCAGTGCGGTTATGCCCAATGCCGAGAAATGGGCATGGATGAAGGTTCGGAAATAAAACATCACCGAGGCGAGGGCGTAGATGGTCGCCAGCGCTCTCAGGAACCGTGCATAACCGGCCAGGCCGGGGCCCAGCAATCCGTCAAGGGAGCCGGCAAGGAAAACCAGCACGGCCACTATGACGACGGCAGCGATGAAATACGGCAAGCGGAAGAACCGCGCCGCCATGCTCTGCGGCAGCAGGCCGGTGGCGACGTCGACGATCTTCTGATTTGCCAGGAAAGGCTGTCCGTAGGCGACATAGAGAAAACGGCCGGCCATGGTCAGCACGACCACGACTGCAAGAAGCCACCAGCGCTGTACAAGGATCAGCTCGTTGGAGATGTTCTGATCGGTCCTCAGGCCGATGAACAGCACGAACAGGCCGAGCGCGATGGCGCCGGCATAAAGCGCTTCGCGGGTAGCGCGCTGCATGGGAGTGGCGACGATGTCGCGCTCCGGAGACGTGGTGACCGCCATGAACTCAGACCTTTTCGACTTCTGGCCGGCCGAGAATGCCGGAAGGCAGGAAGATCAGCACGATCGCCAGGATGGAGAAGGCCGCGACGTCCTTGTAGTCGATCGAGAAATAAGCCGACCACATGCTTTCGATGAAGCCGATCATAAGCCCGCCGAGCACGGCGCCGGGCAACGAGCCGATGCCGCCGAGCACCGCCGCGGTGAACGCCTTCACGCCCGGCGTGAAACCGTCGGAGAAGGCGATGACGCCATAATACATCAGGAACAGCGTGCCGGCGACGGCGGCAAGGGCCGCACCCATGACGAAGGTGATCGAGATGGTGCGGTCGACGTCGATGCCGAGCAACGCCGCCATCTTGCGGTCCTGCTCGCAAGCCCTTTGGGCTCGACCCAGCGAGGTCTTGTTGACCAGGTACCAGAACAGCGCCAGCAGCAGCGCGGTGACGATGACGATGACGATTTGCTTCAGCGACACGCTGACGCCCTCGATATTATAGACCTTGGACACCATCGGCGGGATCGGCTTGTTGCGCGGCCCCTGCGTCACCTGGACGAAGTTCGACAGCGCGATCGACATGCCGATCGCGGTGATCAGCGGCGCCAGCCGGAACGACCCGCGCAACGGCCGGTAGGCGACCTTTTCGATCGTCCAGTTGTACAGGCTGGTCAACAGCATCGCGACGATCATCATGACCAGCAGCGCGATCACCACCGGCACCGAATAGAACATCGCGCCGAGGATGAGGAAAACGATGAGGGCGGCGAAGGCGCCGACCATGAAGATGTCGCCATGGGCGAAATTGATCATGCCGATGATGCCGTAGACCATCGTGTAGCCGATCGCGATCAGTCCATAGATCGATCCCAGCGTCAGCCCATTGATAAGCTGCTGGACAAAATACTGCATGCTGTCGTGGCTCCCCTGGAATGTCGCCCATGCAGACGCATTCCTTTTCGTATTTCCCCTAGTCGTAAAGTTTCGAGCCCGGATTGCAACGTCATTCTTTAATCGGCATGCGTGATTTTGAAGCACGCAATCGGATTGCCCGTTCTTCCCTTCCCGGCCTCTGGACTATCGCCGACCCTATCATTGGCCTAACGCAATGTCTTTGGCGAATCGTCGTCAAAATGCACGCTGCTTCGAAGGAATCGCCGTAAAAATAAGTTGATGAGCGGGATCGTTGCGCCGTCTGGACAATCGATCCTTGCATTCTGTTCGATTCCCCTGCGTCAGGATTCTCCCTCTATTTGACGACGAATCCGTGCGCGAACGGGTCGCGATCGTCGATGAAGATCGTGTTCAATCCGGTCATGCGCGCCCAGCCGCCGATCGAGGGGATGATAGCCGGCTTGCCCGCCACCGTGACTTCCTTCTCGACCCTGCCCTTGAACAGCGAGCCGATGATCGATTCGTGGACGAACTCGTCGCCGGTCCCAAGCTTGCCCTTGGCGTGAAGCTGCGCCATCCGCGCCGAGGTGCCGGTGCCGCAAGGCGAGCGGTCGATCGCCTTGTCACCGTAGAAGACGGCGTTGCGCGCATCAGCCTTGCTGTCGGTCGGCGCGCCCGTCCACAGTATGTGCGACAGCCGGTCGATGCCGGGATTCTCGGGATGCACGAAGGCGTATTTTTCGTTGAGCCGCTGCCGCACCACCGGGCTCCAGGCGATGAGTTCGCCGGCAGAGTGGTCGGCCATGTCGCGATAGGTCTTCTGCGGCTCGACGATGGCGTAGAAATTGCCGCCATAGGCGACATCGACGCTGATCTCGCCGAGCTGCGGACATTCGACAGTCAGACCCTCCGCATGGAGGAAGGACGGCACGTTGGTGATGCGCACCTCCTCGACATAGTCGCCGACCTGCCTGTACTCGGCGGTGACTAGGCCGGCCGGCGTGTCCAGCCTGAGCAAGCCCGGTGTCTTCGGCTTGACCAGCCCGTGCTCGATGGCCATCGTCACCGTGCCGATGGTGCCGTGACCGCACATTGGCAGGCAGCCCGAGGTTTCGATGAACAGGATGGCGATATCGCAATCGGGCCGCGTCGGCGGATAGAGGATCGAGCCGGACATCACGTCATGGCCGCGCGGCTCGAACATCAGCCCTGTTCGGATCCAGTCATATTCGGCCAGGAAATGCGCGCGCCGCTCCATCATCGTCGCGCCGTTGAGCAGCGGTCCGCCGCCGGCGACCAGCCGCACCGGATTGCCGCAAGTGTGACCGTCGATGCAAAAGAAGGAGTGGCGCGCCATTTCTAGATCCCGTCAGAAGCGGTTCGGAGAAAACGGAAACAGATCAAACACCGGATTTTGGCCGAGAATGAGATCGCGGACCAGGCGTCCGGTGGCAGCCGCCTGGGTCAGGCCGAGATGGCCGTGGCCGAAGGCATAGACTATCGTGCCGGCCCGCATGGCGCCACCGATCACCGGCAGCGAATCCGGCAGCGATGGCCGCAATCCCATCCATTCGCGGCCGCCGGCCGGGTCAAGCCCCGGCAGGAATTTCTGTGCCTTGTCGAGCAGCGCTTTCGAGCGGGCGTAGTTGGGCGGCCGCTCAATGCCGCCGAGCTCGACCGCGCCGCCGACGCGCACGCCGGTTGCAAGCGGCGTGACGACGAAGCCGTGGCCGGAGAAGATCAGTTGCCGCTTCACGTCGAAGGCGGTCTTCGGCAGCGTCGTGTTGTAGCCGCGCTCGGTCTCGAGCGGGATGCGGTCGCCGATATGTTTCGCCAGGAGATGCGACCAGGCGCCGGCGGCGATGACGAGGCATTTTGCCTGCCGCACCGTGCCATCGGCCAGCGTCAATGTCGCGCCGTCCTGTCCCGCCCCGACGTGGTCGATCCGAGCCTTTTCGAAACGCGCGCCCTTGGTTTCGGCATAGGCCCAGATCGCTTTGCCCAATAATTTCGGATCCGTAACGGTCTTCCATCCCGGCACGAAAGTGCCCTTGACGAAACGCGGCGACAGGCCCGGCTGCAAGGCGGCGAGCGCATCGCCCTCGACATGGCTGAAGCCGATGCCGAAGCGTTGCCTCGCCGCCCAGCCGGGCAGCGACGCCTTGTATTCGGCCTCGCTCTCGTAAAGTTCGAGCGAGCCGTCCTCGCGCAGCATGTTTTCGGTGCCCGAGCGCGCCATCAGCCCGGCCCATTCGGCCTCGGCGAGCCGCATCAGCCCGGCCTGCGCCGCGAGGCTGGCCGCGTAGCGGTCGCTTCGTCCGGCGCGCCAGAAGCGGACAAGCCAGGGCAGCAGTTTCGGCAGGTAGGCGGGAGGGATGCTGAGCGGGCCGAGCGGATCGGCAAGCCATTTCGGCAGATGCCTGATCATGCCCTTGTGGGCCAGCGGCAGCACATCGGAAAAGGCCAGGGCGGCGGCATTGCCGGAACTCGTTTCCTCGCAGATCCCCGTCCGATCGAAGATCGTGACGTTTCGCCCCGCCTCGGCCAGATAGGTGGCGACACAGATGCCGATGATGCCGCCGCCGACAATGGCGATGTCCTCCCTTTCTCCCCGTTCACGGGGAGAAGGGGCCCGAAGGGCGGATGCTGGGCGGCGCCCCGCTTTTGCCGACTTGGAAATTCCTTGCACGTGGGCGCTGCCCCTCATCTGGCTGCCGCCATCCTCTCTCCGTAAAACGAGGAGAAGAGAGCCTGCCTCAAAACCTCGGCAGCTCCGGCCGCGCCGCCAGCGCATCCCTGACGATCTTTTCGACCGTCTTGCGGCGCTCGCCCGACAGCGGCTGGCGCGGCATGCGCACGCGGTCGTTGGTGTTGATCGCCAGGACTTCGGCGAGCTTGATGTTCTGCACCAGATAGGTCGACACGTCGAGGTCGAGCAACGGCCGGAACCAGCGGTAGATTGTCAGCGCCTCCTCGCGGCGGCCCTGCTTCATCAACTGGTAAATCGCGACCGTTTCGCGCGGAAACGCGGTGACCAGCCCGGCCACCCAGCCGATGGCGCCGACCGACAGCGCCTCGAACGCCAGATTGTCGACGCCGATGAACAAATCATAGCGGTCGCCGAAGCGGTTGATGATTTCGGTCGAGCGGCGGATGTCGTCGGAGGATTCCTTGATGGCGACGAAGCGCTTGTCCTTCGCCAGTTCCTCCATCTGATCGACGGTGACGTCGACGCGGTAGGCAAGCCGGTTGGAGTAGATCATCACCGGCAGGTCGCCGGCCTCGGCGACGGCGCGCAGTGCGGCAACCGTCTCCTCCGCATTGGTGTGATAGATCGGGCTCGGCACCACCATCAGCCCGTTGGCGCCCTCCTTGGCGGCGCGGCACGCGATCGCCGCCGCCTCGCGGGTGCCGGCTTCGTTAACCGTCAGCAGAACCGGCTTGTTGCCGGCGATCTTCTGCGCGGTCTTCAGCACGTCGATCTTCTCGTCATGCGAGAGCATCGGCCCTTCGCCGAGCGAGCCGCAGACGATGATGCCGTCGCAGCCAGCCTCCATCTGCAGCGCAAAGCAGCGTTCCATCTCGGCATGGTCGAGGCGGTCGTCCTCAGTGAATTTGGTCGTGACGGCGGGGAAAACTCCGGTCCACATAGCGGTGCTCCATCTGATATATCAGTCGTATATTTATTAGGAAACGCACTGTCAACACGGATTTCGCTATGATATACCAAAAATATATCAGGAGCTCGCGTTTGATATTCAATGAAACAAGCCCGGCATTCGAGCCAGTGGCGGCGAAAGCCTACCGCGTGCTCGAGCACATGATCGTGACGCTCGAACTGGCGCCTGCAAGCTTCATCACCGAAGGCGCGCTGATCGACAGGCTGGGGCTCGGCCGCACGCCGGTGCGCGAGGCGATCCAGCGGCTGGCGTGGGAGGGACTGCTGGATGTCCGGCCGCGTGCCGGCATCGCCATTGCCCCGCTGCATCCCGGCGACTGGTTGCGCGTTCTCGATGCACGACGTGGCGTCGAGGTGGTTCTTGCCCGCTCGGCCGCCCGCTTCGTCACCCGCGAGGCCGCCGACCTGTTTCACGACGCGGCACTGGCCATGCAGAGGGCGGTGATATCGGGCAATGTGCTGGCCTTCATTCAGGCCGACAAGGCGCTCGACGAGGCGCTGGCGCTTGCGGCCGACAATCCTTTCGCCGCGCGGCTGGCGGCCCCGTTGCAGACCCACAGCCGCCGCTTCTGGTTCCGCTACAAGGCCGACACCGGGCTTGCCGAATCGGCCGAGCACCATGTCGCGCTGATCCGCTCGATCCTCGACGGCGACGAGGACGCCGCCGCCAAGGATGCCAAGCGCCTGATGGCGCTGCTGCGCGGCCATGCCGCGGCGGCCGCTACGCGATAGAGATCGGCAGCAAGCTTCGGCAGGCTCTTTGAGTTCCGCCCACAGGCGCTGAGCATCGCTCAATTCGTCAGGCGTCCTGGTCGGTCGGGATCACCACGTTTTCCCAATGTTCGCCGGCCGCGACGATGCAGCTTCTGCCGGCGACGTCGGTGACGATGATCGTCCAGCTTCCGCTGTCGGCGACATAGACTTCCATAATCGCCATCTGACAGATCAGCCCGAAAGCAAACTGTCTTTCCTGGAACTGCTCGCTCAGGTGGGCGACGAGATCGCGATGTTCAACGCAGTATTGATATTGGGCGCTTGCGGCGTTCGTACCCACCGCCAATGCGCCAGCAAGAATCAGGGTTTTCAATCCAACCAACAGCGATTTGGGCGCCATAGGGCATCTCCTTTGCCATCACGTCCGGCAAAGGAAGAGCCCTCATTTTGCCGGACGATCCAGGCCGGTCCCGACGTCATCACCATCGCGTCGTCCTTTCCGTGTTCCGGTCTGTCATCAGCGGGACGATTCCAAATGTTCCCCCTATGTTCCATATATGGTGTCGGCAACAAAAAAGCGCAAGCAGGCGCCCGCTGGGGCGCCTGTGGATCCGTTTCATGGTCGTCACCGAGAACCCCGGCCTGCGCGGCTATGCTAAGGCGGCTGCCGCCCGCTACGCGGCTCAGGTCCCTGACAGCGCCGCCGTCTTCACCGCGCTCTCCCAGCCTTCACCCACCGAAACCACGCAGCTTTGACCGCGTGTGTCGCTGGCGAGGATGGTCCAGGTGCCCTGATCGGAAACGAAGACTTCAACAATCACATTCGGATTGACGACGCCGATCGCGGTTGGATTTTCCCGGAACTTCTCGCCGAGCGCCTTGATCATGTCGGCTCGTGGCGCGCATTGTTCGGCCGCTGTTGCCGGGGCCGCGGAAAACGCGGCAGCCGCCGCGCCAAGTATCGACACCATGAGACGTGTCATCTCACACCTCCTTGCGCCGGCCGTAGCCCCCGAAGCTGTCGCCAGCGCCGTTGGTCGATCTGCCGCGTCATCCTTTGCGGCAGGATTGCAAGTTAAGGCTTCTGCTGTCCGCCTGGTTCCATCACATTAGCGTTCAGGCATACACGCGGCCGCGACCGGTCAGCAAAAAGGCCCGGTTTCTGGCCGGGCCTTTTTCATAAAATCTGGAGCTGTTTGTCGACTGGCTAATTCATCGTCGGGATGACGAACTCGGCGCCGTCCTTCACGCCTGCCCGCGCGCCCGCAGCCGAAGGCGAGGACGCGCAGGACAAGCAACCGTCCGGCTAATTCATCGTCGGGATGACGAATTCGGCGCCGTCCTTCACGCCGGACGGCCAGCGCGAGGTCACCGTCTTGGTTTTGGTGTAGAACCGGAATGCGTCCGGTCCGTGCTGGTTGAGGTCGCCGAAGGAAGACGCTTTCCAGCCGCCGAACGTATAGTAGGCGATCGGCACCGGGATCGGCACGTTGATACCGACCATGCCGACCTGGACCCTCGAGGCGAAATCGCGGGCGGCATCGCCGTCGCGGGTGAAGATGGCGACGCCGTTGCCCATTTCGTGATCGTTGGCGAGCTTGATCGCGTTCTCGTAGGTCGGCGCACGCACCACCGAGAGCACCGGCCCAAAAATCTCTTCCTTGTAGATGCGCATATCGGCGGTCACGTTGTCGAACAGGCAGCCGCCCATATAGTAGCCGTTCTCATAGCCCTGCATAGAAAAGCCGCGCCCGTCGACGACCAGGTTGGCGCCTTCCCTGACGCCGATGTCGACATAGCCCTTGACCCGCTCCAGCGCCTGCGCCGTCACCAGCGGGCCGAAATCGGCGGACGAATCCGTCGACGGGCCGACCTTCAGACTTTCGACGCGCGGCACCAGCTTTTCCATCAGCCGGTTGGCGGTATCGTTGCCGACCGGGACAGCCACCGAGATCGCCATGCAGCGCTCGCCGGCCGAGCCGTAGCCGGCGCCGATCAGCGCGTCGACGGTCTGGTCCATGTCGGCGTCGGGCATGATGATCATGTGGTTCTTGGCGCCGCCGAAGCACTGCACGCGCTTGCCGGCCGCGCAGCCGCGCGAATAGATGTACTGGGCGATCGGCGTCGAGCCGACGAAGCCGATGGCCTTGATGTCGGGATCGTCGAGGATGGCGTCGACCGCCTCCTTGTCGCCGTTGACGACGTTGAGAATGCCCGCTGGCAGGCCGGCCTCGATGAACAGCTCGGCGATACGCATCGGCACGCCCGGGTCGCGCTCCGAAGGCTTCAGGATGAAGGCGTTGCCGCAAGCGATAGCCGGCGCGATCTTCCACAATGGGATCATCGCCGGAAAATTGAACGGCGTGATGCCGGCAACGACGCCGAGCGGCTGGCGCATCGAATAGACGTCGATGCCGGGGCCGGCGCCGTCGGTGAACTCGCCCTTCATCATGTGCGGCGCGCCGATGCAGACCTCGACCACTTCCAGGCCGCGCTGGATGTCGCCCTTGGCGTCGGCGATGGTCTTGCCGTGCTCGCGCGCCAGAATGTCGGCCAGCGCATCGTACTCCCGGGCGACCAGTTCGAGGAACTTCATCAGGACGCGCACCCGACGCTGCGGATTGGTCGCCGCCCAGCCGGGCTGCGCCGCCTTGGCGTTCTCCACGGCTGCGCGCAGCTCCGCCTGCGAAGCCAGCGCCACGGTGCCGCGCACCGTGCCGTCCATCGGCTGCATGACGTCCTGCTTGCGGCCGCTGGTCCCGGCGACACGCTTGCCGCCGATGAAATGACCGTAGTCGATCATGGTTTTCTCTCCCTGTATTTGTGATGCGGCATTGTCCGCCTTTGCGCCGCCGATGGCAACGCGAGCGAACACGCAACCGTTGTGCGGTAAATAGAGTGCGAGCGACGCCTGTGCATCAATTGCCGCAAATGATAGGATGCAGGTTCCTTAGCGGCAAGGATAGAGAAATTGAGTTCTTTCGCGCCCCGTGCCACGGAACGCAACGTCGACGATTGTCATCCGGACCCTCCTCATGAACTGGGATGACGTCCGCATCTTTCTGGCGGTGGCGCGTGCCGGCCAGATCCTCGGCGCGGCCAAGCGGCTGGAGCTGAACCACGCCACAGTATCGCGCCGCGTCGCCGCGCTCGAGGATGCGCTGCGCACAAAACTCTTTCGTCGGCTGACCACCGGCAGCGAGCTGACGCCGGCGGGCGAGCGTTTCCTCGACATCGCCGAGCGCATGGAAGGCGACATGATCGCCGCCCGCGCGACCGTCGCGGGCGAAGGTGACGACGTCTCCGGCACCGTGCGCATCGGCGCGCCTGATGGTTTCGGCGTCGCCTTCCTGGCCAAACGCCTCGGCGCGCTGACGACGCTTCACCGTGAACTCACCATCCAGCTGGTGCCGGTGCCGCGTTCCTTCTCGTTGTCCAGGCGCGAAGCCGACATCGCCATCACCGTGGAGCGACCGACGGAAGGCAGGCTGGTGGCGGGAAAGCTGGTCGATTACACGCTCGGCCTGTTCGCGTCCCGCGCCTATGCCGACGCGCATGGCCTGCCGCAGACGCCGGCCGAGCTCGGCCGGCACACGCTGATCGGCTATGTGCCGGACCTCATCGTCAGCCCCTCGCTCGACTATGCGGCCGAGTTCAGCGCCGACTGGCGCACGAGCTTCGCCATCTCCTCGGCGCTCGGCCAGGCCGAAGCGGTGCGCTCCGGCGCCGGCATCGGCATCCTGCACACCTTCGTCGCCCACTCTATGCCGGAACTGGTGGCCGTCGACATCGTCGCGCCGATCCGCCGCGCCTACTGGCTGGTCTATCACGAATCGGTCAGGCCGCTGCGCCGCGTCCAGATCGTCGCAAGCTTCATCACCAGGGCGGTGGAACGGGAGCGAAGCCTGTTCGTCTGACGATATTTTCTCTGACGCGGCGAGGTGTGTTGGAGCCTGATCCCGAGTCACGCGGCAAGTTTCTCACCCCGCTTAAATGCGTGAAGGACCCTTCCGATCCTACCGGTGGTATCGCTCCGGTCCGAGATCGCGGACATCGATGTCCGGCACCCGGCTGGAAATGATGTCGGCCAGGACCTTGGCCGAGCCGCAGGCCATGGTCCAGCCGAGCGTGCCGTGGCCGGTGTTGAGATAGAGGTTGGAAAACTCGGTGCGGCCGATCAGCGGCGGCCCATCCGGCGTCATCGGCCGCAACCCGCACCAGAAGGTCGCCGACCGCATGTCGCCGCTGCCTGGAAAAAGGTCGCCGAGCGAATGTTCGAGCGTGCGCCGCCGCGATTCATGCAGCGTCAGGTCGAAGCCGGAAATCTCCGCGGTGCCACCGACCCGGATGCGATCGCCGAGCCTGGTGATCGCCACCTTGTAGGTCTCGTCCATCACCGTCGACACCGGTGCTGCGGCAGCATCCTTGATCGGCACGGTGATAGAATAACCTTTGACCGGATAGACCGGGATAGGTCGTTTCAGATAGCGCATGAATTTGGCCGAATAGCTGCCCATCGCCATCACATAGGCGTCGGCGGCCTTCCATCCCTTGCTCGTATTGATGTTGGCGATCTGGTTGCGCTTGCGCACGATGCGCCTGATCGACGTGTCGTATTCGAAGGTGACGCCGCGCGCTGCGCAGAGCTCGGCCAGACGGTCAGTGAACATCTTGCAGTCACCGGTCTCGTCGCCCGGCAGCCGCAGGCCGCCGACGAACTTTTCACGGATCCCTGCCAAGCCCGGCTCGGCCGCGATGCAGCCGTCGGGATCAAGGATCTCGTAGGGAACGCCATATGTCTTCAGCACCTCGACATCGCCGGCTGTGCCATCGAGCTGCTGTTGCGTGCGAAAAAGCTGCAGCGTTCCCTTGCTGCGCTCGTCATAGGCGATGCCGGTCGCCTCGCGCAGCACTTTCAGCGTGTCGCGGCTGTATTCGGCCAAAGGCACCATGCGCGCCTTGTTGACTGCATAGCGCTCGGCCGTGCAGTTGCGCAGCATCCTGACCAGCCATACCCACATACGTGGATCGAGAGTCGGCCGCACCACCAGAGGCCCATGTTTCATCAGCAGCCATTTGATCGCCTTCAGCGGGACGCCGGGACCGGCCCAGGGCGAGGCGTAGCCTGGCGAGATCTCGCCGGCATTGGCAAAGCTGGTTTCCAGCGCCGGGCCCTTCTGGCGGTCGATCACCGTCACTTCATGGCCGGCCTCGGCCAGGTAATAAGCAGTGGTGACCCCGATGACGCCGCCGCCCAGCACGAAGATCTTCATCGCATAGCTCTCCAGAACGATGTCTTGTCAGCGGGCGCATCGTGGCTTTCTGTCTGCCGGATTTTACCGCGTCCGCCAAGTGCCCAAGCATGTCGCCCAAAAGTAGGCAGGAGGTTTTGGGACGACGACACATGCCTAAAAAAGCCCGCGCGCTATCCATTCACATAGCGCCGGTGAAAGCGGTGTCCGAGGCTGGTCAGGATTTCATAGCCGATGGTGCCCGCATGGCCGGCCGCCTGGTCGACCGTCTGCGACGGGCCGATCAGTTCGACGAGGTCGCCCGCCTTCAGCCTGCCGGGCGGCAGGGCCGAAATGTCGAGGACGATCGAATCCATCGACACACGGCCCAGGAACGGCAAGCGCACATTTTCGAACCAGGCGGCCGAGGCCGCACGTCGATGCCAGCCGTCGGCATAGCCAAGCGAGATCGTTGCGGCGATCAGCGAATCGGTGACGTGAAAAATATGGCCATAGCCGACGCCGGCTCCCCTCTCGAGGCTGCGCGTCTGGATGATTTTTGCTTGAAGCCGCACCACTGGCAGCATCGGATTTTCCACCGCTGGCGTCGGATTGATGCCGTAGAGCGCCGCACCGGGCCGGGCGAGGTCGTAGTGAAAGGACTGCCCAAGAAAGATGCCGGAGGAATTGGCGAGCGAGGCCGGCGCCTTTGGCAGCACCTTGCGCAACCGCTCGAATTCCAGCCGCTGCTGCTCGTTGGCCGGATGTTCGGGCTCGTCGGCGCGCGCGAGATGGCTCATCACCAAGGTGACGTCGATACCGTCGAAAGCCTGCGGGTCGGCAGCGACGGACTCCACCTCGGCTGCCGCCATGCCGAGCCGCGACATGCCGCTGTCGACCTGGATTGCAGCCTTGAGCTTGTGGCCGGCCCGCTGCGCCGCCGCACGCCAGGCGGCGAGCTGGCCGGCGCTGTTGATGACCACGCCCAGCTCCGCTGCGACGGCTTCGCTTTCGGCGCCCGGCTGAATGCCGTTCAGCACATGGATCGCCGCCCGTGCGCCGAGCGCCTGGCGCAGCAAGGCACCCTCGGCCAGATGCGCGACGAAAAAAACAGCGCAGCCTTCGGCCGCCAGCGCGGCCGCCACTTGCGGCCCGCCGAGCCCGTAGCCGTCGGCCTTGACGACACCGGCGCAGCCGACACCGCCCAACCGCGCCTTGAGCCGCCGGTAATTTTCGCGGATGGCGCTGAGATCGACGGTCAATATGGCGCCGGCCGCCGCTTCGCTGATCGGCGCGGCTTTGACGGCCCTTTCAGAAAGAGATTTTTTGGAAATGCCGTTCATGCCAATCCCGTCTGCAGCGGATCGGCCATCAATAAGGCCACCGCGCCGACGCGGCAACCGTGGTCGGCGCGAGCGCGGCTTGCGCCAGGCCTACGCAACCAGATGCCGGAATGCCGCAACCACGTCCTCATAGACCTGACGCTTGAACGGAACGATCAGGTCGGGCAATTCCTCCATTGGCCGCCAGGCCCATCTGTCGAACTCGGCGGTGTGGCCGCCCGGCGGCGGATTGATCTCAATCTCGCTCAAATCGCCGTGAAAGCGGAAGGCGAACCATTTTTGCGTCTGGCCGCGATACTTTCCCTTGAAGGCGACGCCGACCAGATGGGCCGGCAGGTCGTAAAATATCCAGTTCGGCGCCTCATTCAGCAACGAGACGCTGCGCATGCCGGTTTCTTCGTAGAGTTCCCGCTGTGCCGCCTGCAGCGGCTCTTCGCCCTTGTCGATGCCGCCCTGCGGCATCTGCCAGAGCTGCGTCGTGCCGGCGAATTCGCTGTCCGGCTCGGCAATGCGATGCCCGACCCAGACCAGCCCGTCTCCGTTGAGGACCATCGCTCCGACGCAGCGACGATAGGGCAGCGTCTCGGGGTCGACCGGTTTTTTCTTCGCCATGCTCAACCTTTTTCCGGATCCGCCGCCACTGCCGAAATCGGCACGATCTCGATGCCGCGCTTCTTGGCCTCGATCACCCAGGACGACACGGTGTCGACCGTCAGGTCGAAGGCCGAGCCGATGCCGACGGCAAAGCCTTTCGCCCGCGCGGTGGCTTCCAGTTCGTCCAGCTTCTTCAATATGGCGCCGCGGTCGCGCACGGCGTCGATCGACGTGTCGCCGGCGGCGAACGGCACACCGTTCTTCAACGCCAGTTCGGGCGCCAGGCTGCGTGCCGACGAACCGTCGTCGACATAGGCCAGGCCGCGCCTGCCAAGCTCGGCCATCAGTGGCCCCATCGCCGCCGCGTCGGCCGAAAAACGAGCGCCCATATAGTTCATGACGCCGGTGTAATTGGTCGTCCGCGACAGCGCCCAGCGCAAATTCTCCAAATTCTCGTCGGGTGTCGCCACGACCGTCAGCGTGTTGCGGCCGGGATTGACATTCGGATAGTCGAACGGTTCCAGTGGCACCTGCATGACGATCTCATGGCCGCTCTGCCGCGCCGCCTGCATCCAGCGGCCGATGCTGTTGCCCTGCGGCGCGAAGCCCAGCGTCACTTCGGCCGGCAGCTTGGCGATGGCCGCCTGCGTGCCGGTCTGTGACACGGCAAGCCCGCCGATGACGATCGCCACGCGCGCACCGCGCGCACCGGACCACGGTCGCGCATAGACATCGAATGGCCGCCTGCCGTCGGCAGCACGAACCGGCAACGGACCGGTTTCGCCGGACTCGACCAGCGCCCTGTCGGGAATATGCGCGATCCTCAGGTTCTGGCCGGTCGTCGAAGGGTCGTGGATGACGATGGCCCCGGGCGGACCGTCGCCCGCTTCGGCCTGCATGTGGATGATCTGCGGCCCGCCCGTCTTCGATCCGCCGGTCTTGGATGTGCTCGCCTTGGACGCTGCTTCGGCCTTCGGCGCCGGCTCAGTGACCGGCGCTGCGGGTTCGACCACGGCTGTCGCCTTCGGCGTCGAAACGGCGACTTCCTCCGGCTTTTGAAACGGCCTTTCACGCAGCGCAATCGCGCCGGAGACGCCGATCACGGCCAGCACCACGAGAGTGGCCGCGACCACGCCAGCGCTGATCCTGCGGGCCGCGCGCGGCGGCCGGACGGCCTGCCCGAGTGGGCGTTCGATGTCACTACCGATGTCAGCCAAGCCGCATCCCCAGCCGCGGTCCCCGAATCAAACTGCCGAGGCCTTGCGGCCCCGGCAGCATTACATCGCTTCGATCAGGCAGCCAGACCTGTTGTCCGGCTGATCGACTTTTACTGGTTCAGCACGGCCCCTACTGGTTCAGCACAGCCTTGTCCGGATTCGGCGGGAACGCCGGATCGGTCTTCTCGCCGCGCAGCAACTGCTGGGCGAAGATGAGCTGCAGATCGTCCTTCGGCTCCGGCGGCACATAGGCTGCCGAACCTGAACCGGCATCGCCCTCCTCGCTGCCCTTGATGTGGCCCTTCAGGTCCGACTCGCCGCGGGTCAGGTCCCTGCCCTGCAGGTCCGGCGGCAACGGCTGGTCGACCTTGATGTCGGGCGTGATGCCCTTGCCCTGGATCGACTTGCCGGACGGCGTGTAATAGAGCGCCGTTGTCAGGCGCAGCGCGCCGTTCTCGCCGAGCGGGACGATGGTCTGCACCGAACCCTTGCCGAACGACTGCGTGCCGACGACCGTGGCGCGGCGCAAATCCTGCAGCGCGCCGGCAACGATTTCGGACGCACTGGCCGAGCCGCCATTGACGAGCACGACCAGCGGCTTGCCGTCGATATCGTCGCCCGGCCGCGCGTCGAAGCGGGTGACGTCCTTCGGATCGCGGCCGCGCGTCGAGACGATCTCGCCACGGTTGAGGAAGGCGTCGGACACGCTCACCGCCTGATCGAGCAGCCCGCCCGGATTGAGGCGCAGATCGAGCACGTAGCCCTTGAGCTTTTCCTTCGGCACCTGCTTCTCGATGGTTTCGATGGCGCTCTCGAGATCATCATGGGTCTTTTCGGTGAAGGAGGTGATCTTGATGTAGCCGATGTCGTTCTCGACCCGGAACTTGACCGCCTTGACCTTGATGATGTCGCGCACCACCGTCAGTTCGATCGGCTTGTCGGCGCCCTGGCGCAGGATGGTGAGCTTGATCGGCGTGTTGACCAGCCCGCGCATCTTCTCGACCGCATCGTTGAGGCTCAGGCCGCGAACCTCCTCGCCGTCGATCTTGGCAATATAGTCGCCGGCAAGCACGCCCGCCTTGGCAGCTGGCGTATCGTCGATCGGCGTGATCACCTTGACCAGGTCGTTCTCCATGGTGACCTCGATGCCGAGGCCGCCGAACTCGCCCTTGGTCTGCACGCGCATGTCCTGCGCCTCTTCGGCGTTCATATAGGAGGAGTGCGGGTCGAGCGAGGTAAGCATGCCGTTGATGGCGTTTTCGACCAGCGACTTGTCGTCGGGCGGCGTCACATATTGCGCCCGCACCCGCTCGAAAATATCACCGAAGATCGCCAGTTGCTTATAGGTCTCGGAGCCCGCAGCGTTCGCCGTCGAGCCGGGCGCGCCATAGACCAGGCTCATCGCGGATGCGCCCATCAGCGCACCGGCAAACAGAAGCGACAGTTTCCGCATCATCTCACGTCCTTCCAGACAAACGGTCCGCCCACCATGGGGTCGGATCGACGGGTTTTCCATCCTTGCGGAACTCAACATAGAGTTCCGGCGTGGCATTTCCATTCTTCGATGCCGCGGTGCTCGCCACCCGGGCCTCTCCCATCGCGCCGACCGGCTCTCCTGCGAGCACCGACTGGCCAGACGCGACGCTGATTCTGCTCATCCCCGCGAGAACGACATGATAGCCGTCACCTGCGTTCAGGATCAAGAGTTGACCATAAGAGCGAAAAGGTCCCGCATAAAGTACATTTCCGTCCGCCGGCGCGGTGACGATGGCTCCCGATTGTGTCGCAACCATGTCACCGAGCATCACTGCGCCGTTACCGTCGCTGGCCCCGAACCGCCGCTTGATCTTGCCGGTGACCGGCAACGCGATCTGCCCCTGAAGCGCCGAAAACGGTGCAGCGGCGGTGAGCCGGTTGGCTTCCGGCACCGGCAGGGCCGCCAGTTCCGTCTGTTCCGGGGCCTTCTGTGCCGGAGCCGTCTGCGCCGGAGCCCCCAGTGCCGGGGCCTTGTCGGCGCCCGCTGCCTTCTGCTCCGCGGCTTTCTGTTCGGCGGCCTTCTGTTCGGCGGCCTTCTGCTCGGCTGCCTTCGCCGCGTCCGCAGCCTTGCGGGCCTTGTCGGCCTCGAGCGAGGCGATCAGTTCCTTCAGGCTGCCGGCCTTGGCCGCCAGTGCCGCGGATCGCTGCTTTTCCGCCGCCAAGGCCGTTTGCGTCTCGGCTTCGAGCTTCTGCTTGGCTTCGAGCAGCATGCCGAGCCGCTTCTTTTCCGCCGTCTGCTCGGCGACTGCCGCCGTCAGCCGCGCCCGCTCCGCCTCGATCGAGGCCGTCACCCGTGACTGCTCCTTGAGTTCCGCCAGCAATATCTCGGTCTGCTGGCGCAGTTCCGGCACCACGGCGCCGAGCAGGATGGCGCTGCGCACCGACGACAGCGCGTCCTCAGGCTTGACCAGGATGGCCGGCGGCGGATTGAGCCCCATGCGCTGCAGCGCGGCCAGCACCTCGGCCAGAACGTCGCGCCTGGCAGCCAGCGAGGCGCGGATTTTCTGCTCGTCGCCCTTCAGCCCTTCCAGCTTGGCACCGATGTCCTCGATGTCCTGGCCGAGCTTCTGCTCGGTCATCGCCGACTGGATCAGCGCCGCGGTGATCGAGGCATGGTCCTTCTTGACAGTCGCCATGTCGGCGGCGAGCCTGGCCAGACGCTCCGACGACAGCGTGATCTCCTGCGATATCCGTTCGTATTCGGCGCGGCTCTGGTCCGGGTCAGGCGCCATGTCGAGCCTGCTCTGCGCCCGCGCGGCACCGAGCGACAGCATAAGCACCGCCGCTGCCAAGCCGCAGCCTGCGCGCCAAAAGCCCGTTCGCGATTTCCAACCTTCAGCCATTGAAGCCCGACTCTATGCGTGGCTTCGTTAACGAACAATCAACCATGTTCGAGAGCCCGCCGACCGAAAACAGCCTCGTGACGCATTGAGGCGAAAATCCGGGCGGCTCACGCCAATCCACCGGTTTCGGTCGAAATCTGCAACGGCTCACGAGCGATGATAGGGATGGCCGGACAGGATTGTGGCCGCCCGGTAAAGCTGCTCGCCCAACATGACACGGACCAGTTGGTGCGGCCATGTCGGCGCGCCGAACGACACCATCAGGTCGGCCTGATCGCGCAGCGACTGGTCGTGACCGTCGGCACCGCCGATGGCGATGACCAGCGCCTTGCGGCCGCTATCACGCAGCAGGCCGATGCGCCCGGCGAAATCCTCGGAGGAAAAACTCTTGCCGCGCTCGTCGAGCAGCATCAGCGCGGCGCCAGGCTGCAACTGCGCCTGCAGTTTCTGGCCCTCTTCGCGGCGACGCTCGTTGGCGGTCTGGGCGCGGCCCTCCGGGATCTCGACGACCCCTGAGAATTCGAGCCCGACGGCCAGCCCGCTCTTGGCGAAGCGCTCGAAATACCGGTCGGCGAGCAGCTTCTCGGGGCCGGCTTTCATCCGGCCCACGGCATGAACGGTGATTTTCATCCCTGCCTCGAAGAGCCGCTAATGCATGTCACCAAAAGTGGTCACCGTTTTGGTAAACGACATGCATCACCGATACGGCTCAGTGGAGGGTCTCTTCCTCGAGGTCCGGCGCCTGCCACATCTTTTCGAGATTGTAGAAGTCGCGGACTTCGGGGCGGAAGACATGGACGATGATGTCGCCCGAATCGATCAGGACCCAGTCGGCGCCGGCCAGTCCCTCGACGCGCGCCGTGCCGAGCCCGGCATCCTTGAGCGCCTTGAGGAGATGATCGGCGACAGCCGAGACATGACGGTGCGATCGGCCGGACGCGATGACCATATAGTCACCGAGGCTCGATTTTCCCTGAATGTCGATTGAGACGATGTTTTCGGCCTTGGAGTCTTCCAGACTGGCAAGGACTGTCTTGATGGCGCGGGACACGGCGTCGTTTACGCTGATCCCGGCCGGCGAAGGCACGATGTCGGCCTTCTTCCAAAGTGCTGTTCTCAGTGTATTTCCTTTCGCAGCAAGAACAACCAAATCACCCTTCAAAGCAGGTGACACCCTTAGATAGGCAGAGTTGCGTTGCAGTTTCAAGACGGCAACCCTACCGTAGCCAACGAAGAACCGTTCTTCCGGTTCCGCAGTTGAAGAAAAATCGGAACTCTTGCCGCCTGGCGAGGGTTATCGGCGCATTGACCAATCGGATCCCCCTCATGCCTGTCGACCCTCAGAACGCTCTCCTCACCGTGCACTCCGGCCTAGCGCAGCTCAGCGCTCTAATCGTCTCGTACTCGTTCTCGGCCATCGGCGCCGTCATCCTGCTGGTCCTCGGCTATATCGTCGCCGGCCTTGCCCAGCGCTCGATCTACGCCGGCCTCGGCCATATCCATAGCTTCGACACGACGCTGCGCCACTTCTTCTCGCGGATCGTCCGCTACGCCATACTGTTCCTCGTTGTCGTCATGGTGCTCGGCCAGTTCGGCGTCCAGACGACCTCGATCATTGCCGCCATTGGCGCCATCGGCCTGGCCATCGGCCTGGCGCTGCAGGGCACGCTGCAGAACATTGCCGCCGGCATCATGCTGCTGGCGCTGCGGCCATTCCGCATCGGCGAATATGTCGAGGTCGGGGTCATTTCCGGGACCATCGAGGAAATCGGGCTGTTCGCCACCACGCTGAGAACGGTCGAAGGCGTTTACGTGCTCGCTCCCAATTCGACGCTGTGGAACCAGCCCGTCCGCAATTATACACGCAACGGCGTCCGCCGCGCCGATATCACCCTGACCATCGGCTCGTGGAACGATATCGATCTCGCTCAAAAGACCATGCTGGGCGTCGCTGCCGACGAGCGACGCGTCAGGCGGGAGCCGGCGCCGATTGCCTTTGTGGCGACCGTCGGCGACAGCAACGTCGCCATAACCTTGCGCTACTGGACCTCGGCTGCCGATTTCTTCGCGACCCAGATCGATCTCACCAAACGCGCCAAGCAGGCCTTCGACAGCGAAGGCATTTCTATACCCGCGCCACCACCGGAAGCAGCGCGGCAGGAAGCCGTCACCAGACAGTGAGACGATCGATTCCCGGCATAGCTATTTATCCGCGCGGCGCTGCTCTTCGGAGGGAAAGGCAAGATCGACGGGCAGCGGTGCCTGCGCGCTCATCGGCGCGAAATTGCCGGTCTCGGCGGCGGGAACAGGCGACATCGCCACCACGCGCCACAGCACGAACAGGCAAAAAACGGTGGCAATGACGACGGCCACATGGATGAAGGCCTGGGTTCCGTAGACGGCGGAAAGCCCGGTCACGATGCCGGGCACGATGAAGCCGGACAGCGACCACGCGAACAGCAGCGAACTGGACAGCGCCACCATGTCGTCCTTGCC
Source organism: Mesorhizobium sp. WSM4819 (assembly GCF_055811215.1). Classification (NCBI taxonomy): domain Bacteria; kingdom Pseudomonadati; phylum Pseudomonadota; class Alphaproteobacteria; order Hyphomicrobiales; family Phyllobacteriaceae; genus Mesorhizobium; species Mesorhizobium sp. WSM4819. The sequence goes on along the minus strand of NZ_JBVVQO010000009.1, from coordinate 60,998 downwards.
GGCGCGGTCGGCAGCATGTGCGCTGGCCAGCGAATAGATCGATTCCGACGCGCCGGCCCAGACCACATAGATGACGACCAGCGCCGCCAGCGCACCACCATCGAAGCCCAGCGCGAACAGGCCCGCCACCATGGCAAGCGCCGAAGCGGCGACCAGCACAAAGCGGCGGTCGGTGCGGTCGGAAATCCAGCCGAGCGGGATCTGCAAGATCAATGTGCCGATCGGCATCGCCGACAGCAGCAGTGCCACATCGGCCTGGCTGTAGCCCTTGGCCGTGGCATGGATCGGCGCAAAGCCTGAAATCGTCATCGACAGGCCGCCGACGGCAAGCATGCCGGCGACGCCGACCGGCGAAATCCGCCAGGCCCGGCCAAGCGCCACCGACGCCGCCTGCGGCGGCGGCGGCTGTGCGAGCCGCGTCAACCCGACGGGGAGGATCGACAGCGCGGTGAAGGCGATGCCGACCAGCGGCGCGTCCGCTGCCCTTATGTCGATCAGCGCCAGTGTGGAGTAGCCGACACCGAGCCCGGCGACATAGGCGACGTAGAAGAAGGCCATGACCCTGCCGCGTATGGCGTTGGCGATGACGTCGTTCAGCCAGCTTTGCGCAACGATGAACAGGCCGCATATGGCAAAGCCGTAGAGCGCGCGTGCCGCGATCCACGACAGCGGGTGCGGTCCGGCCCCGACGGCGGCGTTCGACAGCACGATCAAAGCCGACAGCACCATGAATGCGCGCGCATGGCCGACGCGTCGTACCAGCGGACCGGTCAGGATGCAGCCTGCCAGGCCGCCGGCCGAGAGGCCGGTGACGATCAGCCCGGCCCAGGTCGGATCGAAGCCCTCGGCGCCGAGCCGGACCGGGATATAGGCGAACATCAGTCCGTTGCCGACCGCTACCAGCGCCATAGACAGGACGACGCTGGCGATGGCGATCGCCGGGGCCGGCGGGCTGCCCTGTGCCGGGTCGCGTCTGGTCTGGTTTCGCTCGAGAATCGCCATGCCCGCGCAGGATCGCTCACGGACCGAGGAAAGGCAGCCGCAAATGCGACATCAGCGGTCTTGTGGGAGGGGAGTAGGGGAGTAGGGCAGTATGGGAGTAGCGAAAAGAAAAAATTGGCTGGGTCGGCGAGCAGCGTAGCCTGCTGCCCTGCTGCCCTGCTGCCCTACTGCCCTACTGCCCTATTCCTATCCCTGCGCCATCTTGCGGATCGCGGTCGACGACAGCGACGAGCGCGGGCCGTGAATGAAGGTCCAGGCCGGCGCCTTCATGCGGGCGAGCCGCGGCGCGTCGCCCTCGTCGACACGCGCGTAGTCGAAGGTCTTGGCGACAACCGACGACAGGAACGACAGCGTCGCGCCAGGGCGATCGATCACCGCGATCGGAAACGTCATCACGATCTGGCGCCAGCGCTGCCAGCGATGAAAATCGCGCAGCGAATCGGCGCCCATGATCCAGACGAAGTCGACGCCCGGGTTGCGCGCCTTGACCAGGGCCAGCGTGTCGGCGGTGAAGCGGACATAATGGCTCGCCTCGAAGGCGGTGACCTTGACCTTCGGGTTCCGGGCAATCTGCTCGGACAGGCTTAGCCGCTCGGCCAGCGGCGCCAGTTCCCGCGCGCTCTTGAGCGGATTGCCCGGCGTCACCATCCACCACAACTGATCGAGCGCCAGGCGCCTGAGCGCGATCTCGGCGACCAGCGCATGGCCGGCATGGGCAGGATTGAACGAGCCGCCGAACAGTCCGACGGCCAGGCCCTTTTCGGCATGCGGCATTTTTAGATAGTGGGAGGGAACGGTGGGGCTGGAAGGGGAGAGCATCGTGCTAAGCACCCCCCTCTGCCCTGCCGGGCATCTCCCCCTCAAGGGGGGAGATTGGCGGCTTCATCGCAGGTGCAAATCTTGCAGCGCCGGCGATTGGCGGAAACAGAAATGACAGCCAATCTCCCCCCTTGAGGGGGAGATGTCCGGCAGGACAGAGGGGGGTGGCTGGGCGCACGCCTGTCAGGCTCTAACCGCGAATAAGCTCAAGGCCTCACCTGTCCTGTCCCGCGCACGCGGTACTTGAACGAGGTCAGTTGCTCGACACCGACCGGGCCGCGCGCATGCATCTTGCCGGTGGCGATGCCGATCTCTGCGCCCATGCCGAATTCGCCGCCATCGGCAAATTGCGTCGAGGCATTGTGCAGAAGGATCGCCGAATCAATCTCGTTGAAGAACCGTTCGACGGCGTCCGCATCCTCGGCGACGATCGCCTCGGTGTGGTGCGAGGAAAAAGTCTCGATGTGCTCGATCGCACCGGCAACGCCATCGACCAGTTTTACTGCGATGATGGCATCGAGATATTCGCTCACCCAGTCGGCGTCGGTCGCAGGCTGGGCGTCGGCAAACACTTTCAGCACCTCGGCGTCGGCGTGGATTTCGCACCCTGCCGCGCGCAACGCCCCGAGGATCGGCACCAGATGAGTGTCGGCAACAGCGCGGTCGACCAGCAGCGTCTCGGCCGCGCCGCAGACGCCGGTGCGCCGCATCTTGGCGTTGACCGCGATCCTGGCCGCCATGTCGAGATCGGCCGAGCGGTCGATGTAGAGATGGCAGATGCCTTCGAGATGAGCGAAGACCGGCACCCGCGCCTCGTTCTGGACGCGTTCGACCAGGTTCTTGCCGCCGCGCGGAATGATGACGTCGATATTGCCGGAAAGTCCTTTCAGCATCTCGCCGACGGCGGCGCGGTCGGCGGTCGGCACCAGCTGGATGGCATCCTGCGGCAGCTTGGCCGCTTTCAGCCCTTCGACCAGGCAGGCATGGATCGCCGCCGAGGAGTTGAGCGAATCCGAGCCGCCGCGCAGGATCACCGGATTGCCGGCCTTGAGGCACAGCGCGCCGGCATCGGCGGTCACGTTCGGCCGGCTTTCGTAGATGACGCCGACAACGCCGAGCGGCGTGCGCACGCGCTCGATATGCAGGCCGTTCGGCCGGTCCCATGCGGCAATGACATCGCCGACCGGATCGCGCAGCCCGGCGATTTCACTGATGCCGTCGGCCATGGCACGGATGCGGCCGGGATCAAGCTTCAGCCGGTCCATGAAAGAAGGCGAAAGCCCCGACTGCTCGCCATTTGTGATGTCGGTGGCGTTGGCGTCGAGAATATCCTGCTCGTGGCGAAGGATCGCCTGCGCCATACCGATCAACGCGGCGTGCTTGCGCTCGGCTGTGGCGACGGCCAGCGGTCGGGCGGCAGCGCGGGCGCGGCGGCCGATATCGGCCATCAGCGCCACCGTATCGTCCCGGGATTTTTCATGCAGCTTCAGCATGGCTCATCCTCCGCTATTCACCTCGTCACCGACCGCTTGGTCAGCGGCCTGTACTTGGTCGCCGGCCTGTACTTGGTCACTAGAATGGCTCACCACAAGGTCGTCGCGGTGGATCATCGCCGATCGCGCTTCATAGCCGAGCACCGTTTCAATCTCGGCTGTTTTCAAGCCAGCGATCCTTACGGCATCGGCGGCATCGTAGGCAACCAATCCGCGCGCGATCTCGCGGCCTTCGGGCGACAGGATCGCCACCGTGTCGCCGCGCGAGAAATTGCCGCTGACCAGCTTGACGCCGGCCGGCAGCAGCGACTTGCCCGACTTGAGCGCGCCGATGGCGCCGGCATCGACTGTCAGCCGGCCTGCCGGTTCGAGCTGCCCGGCGATCCATGTCTTGTAGCCCTTGACCGGATTGGCGCTCGGCCGGAAGAACGTCGCCCGCTCGCCACGCTCGATCGCCAGCAGCGGCGACAGCCGCGTGCCTGATGTGATGATCATGGCAGTGCCGGCGGCGGTGGCGATCTTGCCGGCGTCGAGCTTGGTGCGCATGCCGCCGCGTGAAAACTCCGAAGCGGCCGCACCCGCCATCGCCTCGATGTCAGGCGTGATGCGGTCGACGACAGCGACGAACCTGGCATGCTGGTCGCGCGCCGGCGGCGCCGTGTAGAGCCCGTCAATGTCGGAGAGCAGCACCAAAAGGTCCGCGCCCATCATCGTCGCCACCCGCGCCGCCAGCCGGTCATTGTCGCCATAGCGGATTTCGGAGGTCGCCACCGTATCGTTCTCGTTGATGACCGGCACCGCCTTCATCTTGAGCAGCGTCGAGATCGTCGCGCGCGCATTGAGATAACGGCGGCGCTCTTCGGTGTCGCCGAGCGTCAGCAGGATCTGGCCCGATTTCAGGCCGCCCTTGCCGAGCGCATCCGACCAGGCGCCGGCCAGCGCAATCTGCCCGACGGCCGCCGCCGCCTGGCTTTCCTCGAGCTTCAGCGCCCGCTTGCCGAGGCCTAAAATGGTGCGGCCAAGCGCGATGGCGCCGGACGACACGACGAGGATCTCGGCGCCATTCTCGGCCAGCACCGAAATGTCGTCGGCAAGCGAGGCCAGCCAGTCGCGCTTCAGGCCCGCCGTGCGGTCGACAAGCAGCGCCGAGCCGATCTTGACGGTGATGCGCCGGTATTTTTTCAGCGACTGCGCGGCCATCGCTATCTCCAGCGCGTCTCGACCGGAGCGGCGACAGCTTCGCGCGCCTCGGCGACGACCGTCATCAGTGCGCGCAGAACCGCTTCGACGCCTTCGCCGGTGACGGCGGACAAAAGCATCGGCGCGCGGCCGGCGGCGCGTTTCAGCGAAGCGACCTTCTTCTTGCGTGCGTCGGCATCGAGCGTGTCGACCTGGGAAAGTGCCACAATCTCGACCTTCTCGACCAGTCCATGGCCATAGGCGTCGAGTTCGGCGCGCACGGTCTTGTAGGCCTTCCCCGGATTTTCTTCCTGCGCCGAGACGAGGTGCAGGAGGACGCGCGTGCGTTCGACATGTCCGAGGAAACGGTCACCGATGCCGACGCCTTCATGCGCGCCTTCGATCAGGCCGGGAACGTCGGCGATGACGAACTCGCGCCCGTCGATGCGGGCCACACCGAGGCCCGGATGCAGCGTGGTGAAGGGATAGTCGGCGATCTTCGGCTTGGCAGCGGTGACGGCGGCGAGGAAAGTCGACTTGCCGGCATTGGGCAGGCCGACCAGGCCGGCATCGGCGATCAGCTTGAGCCGGAGCCAGATGTTGAGCTCTTCGCCCGGCTGACCCGGATTGGCGCGGCGCGGCGCCTGGTTGGTCGAGGTCTTGAAATGCTGGTTGCCGAAGCCGCCATTGCCGCCCTTGGCCAGCAGGAAACGCTGACCGACGACGGTCAGGTCGCAGATCAGCGTGTCGTTGTCCTCGGCAAAGACCTGCGTTCCCGCCGGCACTTTCAGCGTCACGTCGGCGCCCTTGGCGCCGGTCATGTTGCGGCCCATGCCGTGCGTGCCGGTCTTGGCCTTGAAATGCTGCTGGTAGCGATAATCGATCAGCGTGTTCAGCCCATCGACCGCCTCCACCCAGACGTCGCCGCCGCGGCCGCCGTCGCCGCCGTCGGGACCGCCGAATTCGATGAACTTTTCGCGCCGGAACGACACCGATCCGGCGCCACCATCGCCGGAGCGGACATAGACCTTGGCTTGATCGAGAAATTTCATCGTATTGCTGAGTTTCTGCTAACGGCCTTGCGGCATTGCTCTAACGTTTGGCACTGCTCTAAACCAAGGCGGGGCGAAGGGCGAGGCTGTTTATCAACATGGCCCGAGTCTGAACATGTCCGAGTCTGAACATCGCCGAGTCTGAACATCGCCGGAGTCGCAATGCAGCTTGTAACCTACAACATCCACTACGGCGTCGGTCTTGACGGCCGCTACGATGTCGGCCGCATCGCCGATGCCGTGCGCGGCGCCGACGTGATCGCGCTGCAGGAGGTCTCGCGCAACAACCCCAACAATGGCGGCCGCGACATGGTGGCCGAGCTTGGCGAGGCGCTGCCCGAATATTTCGCCGTCTACGGCAGCAATTTCGAGGCCAATGTCGGCTCGCGGCTGGAAAACGGCCGCGCCATCACCACCACCTTCCAGCTCGGCAACATGGTGCTGTCGAAAACCCCCGTTCATCTGTCGCGCAATCTCCTCTTGCCGCGCAGCCGCAGTTTCGAAGTGATGAATTTCCAGCGCGGCGCGCTGGAGGCGCTGATCGAGACGCCGCTTGGTTTTATCCGCTTCTATTCCACCCATCTCGACCATCGCAGCCCGGTCGAACGCGCCAGCCAGATCCGGTTTCTGCGCCGGCGCCTGTTGAACTATGCGATCGAGGGCGGCGCGCTGTCGGGCGTCGCCGAGGTCGGCCTGCCGGACCTGCCTTGTCCCGAAGGCTTCGTCGTCATGGGCGACTTCAACATGCTGGCCGGATCGCCGGAATATGTCGAATTCGCCGGCCGCCTGGACCACGAATTCGGCATGCCGGTGACCGCGGATCTTGCCGTCGATGCCGCCCTGCGCCTTGCCGCCGCAGGCGCCGATCTCGTCACCTGGGTCGACCCCAAGCGGCCTGACGACGCCAGCCGCCACAAGCGCATCGACTATGTCTTCACCAGCGCCTCGCTGGCCAAATCGCAGAAGCGCCTGTGGGTCGACCGGCAGGCAGTCGGTTCGGACCACCTGCCGGTCTGGGTCGAGATGGTTTGAACCCAAATTCGATCCGCAATCTTCGCGCCTAGGCGTGTTGAAATTCAGGTCAGGCCGCGCCGAGAGTGGTGGCTTCCGAGAACCGGAGCGGAGCGTACGGAAGTACGTGAGCACCGGAAGCGCAGGAAGCCACCATTCGCAGGCCGGCCTCACCTGAAGATCGACATGCCTAGAAATGGACCCAGTTCCGCAGGCTGGTCCAGGTCCTGCGATCGAGGCGGTAACGCTCGACCGGCACCTGGCCGGCGACGATCGAGTTCAGCATGCCCTGGCCGGCATACTGGAAGCCGCATTTGTGGATGACCCGGCGCGAGGCCGGATTGATCACCCGCGTCGAGGCATGCAGCACCTGGATCGCCGTCTTCTGGAAGGCGAGGTCGACCAGCGCATGCGCGGCCTCCGTCGCATAGCCGCGCTTCCAGTAGGGCTCGCCGATCCAGTAGCCGAGCTCCAGCCCGCGATCTGTGGTGTTGAGGCCGGCGCAGCCGACGAAGGTTTCGGTGCCGGCCAAGGTCAAGGCATAGGCAATGCCGGACCGGCGCGATGCCGTCATCGCGAGGAAGGCGCGTGCCTCGGTCTCGCCATAGGGGTGCGGCATGCGGGCCAGCATTTCGGCGACGTGGCGATTGTCGGCGAGCACCACCAGTTGCTCGATGTCACTTTCGCGCGGCGCCCGCAGGACCAGCCGCTCGGTCACCAGGACCGGACAATCTATCGCGTAACTTTCACCGTCTGTGTCATCCGCTTCGGCAATCATGTCAGTCCTCCAGGCAAGAAAAAGGGGAGATGGAAACCCATCTCCCCTGATCCATTTCCTGGCTTGGCCAGACACCGGTTCCCGAGATGGGTGCCGGTGTTCTCGTGCGGAACCGGCTACTCCGCGGCCTTGGTCATCGGGTTCACCGATACGTAGGTTCGGCCATTGGCTTTTTTATTGAAGGTGACTGCGCCAGCTTCGAGCGCAAACAGCGTGTGATCCGTGCCAATGCCGACATTGGTGCCGGGATGCCACGTCGTGCCGCGCTGACGAATAATGATGTTGCCCGGAATCACGGCTTCGCCGCCGAATTTTTTCACGCCGAGCCGCTTGGAATGGGAGTCGCGACCATTGCGCGACGAACCGCCAGCTTTCTTGTGTGCCATCTAACTAACTCCGATGCGCCGCTAGGCGCTTAAAGGGTCTTATGAACGCGTTCGCGTTCCGTTTCAAGTCCGAACCGACGGCGATCGCGCCGGTCCGCTTTACTTCTTCGCCAAATCTTTGGCCTGCTCGCGCCAGTCCATGATCTGGTCGGCGCTGAACGGCATATGCTCGTCGATCCTGGCGATGTCCTTGTCGGACAGCTTGGCGATCTGGGCGAAGGTCGTGATGCCCTGTTCGTTCAACTGGCCGGCCGCGACCGGGCCGATACCCTTGATCACGGTCAGATCGTCCGGCTCGCCCTTCGGCGCCTTGAACAGCGGCGCAGCGGTTTCGCTTGCCTTGACTTCGGTTTCCTTCGGCGCAGCCTCTGCCTTGGCTTCCTTCTTCGGCGCGGCTTCAGCCTTGGCCTCGGCCTTTGCAGCAATTTCGGCCTTCGCCTCGGTCTTGGCCGCGGCCTTCTTCGTCGGCTTGGCGCCATCCAGCAGGATCTCGGCGATCCGCACGGTGGTCAGAAGCTGGCGATGGCCGATCTTGCGGCGCGAATTCTGCCGGCGGCGCTTCTTGAAGGCGATGACGGTGCGGTTCTTGCCCTGTTCGACGACTTCGGCGGTGACCAAAGCGCCGTCCACGAACGGCGCGCCGAACGTGACATTCTCGCCCTCGCCATGCGCGAGCACGTGGCCGATCTCGACGATGTCGCCGACCTGGCCTTCGACTTTTTCGATCTTCAGGAGATCGTTGGCGGCGACGCGATACTGCTTGCCGCCCGTTTTGATGACTGCGAACATTTTTTGCCTTTCGCTGTTCGGTCGGCCTTGACGAACCGCGTCAGGCGGTTCGGCCGTCTTTTTGTCAGTCTGCGGGTTCAAAAAGCAAGCGGCGCGGAAGAGCCCTCCACGCCGATTGCGCGCTGTCCCTAGCCGAAGGCTGGCCGCGAGTCAAGGCAACGGCCGAAAGCAAGCCGGTGCCGTTGGCACAGGCGGCAGAGGGTATCGAAGAACGGGCCAAATGGCCCGGAGAGAAGCCTGATATCCGGCAGATTGGCCCTTGTAACCTGTCCGTCCAGCCGTTATCTAGTGCGCCGCGCCGGCAACGGCGGACCATGACCGCGGAGAGGTGGCAGAGTGGTCGAATGCACCGCACTCGAAATGCGGCATGGGTGCAAGCCCATCGGGGGTTCGAATCCCTCCCTCTCCGCCATACGACATTGTTTACATTGATAAAAATCAAAGAATAGGTTGCGCGCCCGCCATAAAGCCCGCCTACCGAAAACGGCGTATTCGCGGCACGTGAGCTTACGACACAAATATGCGGGTCATGCTTCGACCTGGTAGATGGCAGAGATCAACTTCGGCCTCGCTAAGCGAAGTCGTGGGGTAGCGACAGCGGAATCAGGATACGCGACTAGCACCCCGTGCCGGGTCAACCTCCCGTCGGGAAGTACCGATCGGCGCGGACCCAAGCGGATTCACGCTTGTCGGCGGCGGACGCCGGCGGTGGCGTCAGCACCCGAGCAGGCTCCCCATTGTTGACGTCCGCTGCGCATCTGCGGCGACCGTCGCCATGTCCTCTGCTCCCGGGTTGACGGTGGTGTAGACGAGGAGCACTCTCGATTGTCAGCAGATGTGGTCAGGTTGAGTGTCGGCGAGTGGCAGAGGTCCAGCAACCATGACTTTGAGGCGAACCAGAGCTTACGCCGCATCCGGCTGGGTTCTAGCGATTTGCACTGTGTTTGCTTGGCAGAACGCCACTGCTGCTCACAATTGCCGCGCAGCCGCGACGCCTGGCGTCAATTGGCACGAGTGTGACAAGAAGCTTCTCATCCTAGAAGGACAGGACCTGAGCGGGGCGAACCTGTTCGGTGTTGATTTCACTTCGACCGACCTCAGGAACAGCAATCTCCTTGCGGCAAATCTTGAGAAGGCAACGCTTGTGCGTGCTTCCCTGGCCGACTCGACCGCCAAAGGCGCCCGGTTCGACAGAATCGAGGCCTACAGGACCGACTTCAGCCGTATGGACGCGCAGGGCGCTGTGTTTGCGAGCGCGGAATTGCAGCGCTCGAATTTCCAGGACGCCAATCTGACCAACGTTGATTTCACAAAGGCAGAATTGGGGCGTGCGCAATTCCATGACGCCGATCTCAGCGGCAGCCGCTTCTCGTTTGCCAATCTCGCACGGGCGGACTTCCGAGGAGCGACGTTCACCGCGTCGATAGACTTTGACCGCGCCTTTTTCTTTCTGACCCGTATCGAGGGCGTCGACCTTTCCAATTCGGCGGGTCTGTCCCAGTGGCAGCTCAACATGGCTTGCGGAGACGCCCGGACCGAGTTGCCTTCTGGCTTGACGAGGCCTGAAGATTGGCCCTGTCAATTCCAGCAGGAATAGTTGTCGGCAAGCGAACTGCGGCAATGCTGCACCCGACAGGATTCGAACCTTTCGGCAAGCCGCCTAACCCGAATGCCCTGCCGTTCCCGAGCGGTTGGGTTTTGCGTCTCGACATGCATGAACTCGTGCTTTCCGCACCGTTCGCAGAGGTGGCTAGTCCACCTCCTGCTCAGAAGGAAGGATCATAGCATGAGTGACGAACTGATCTGCCTTCCGGATGCAATGGAGCCCGTCACGCGCCCCGGCATTATACACCATAGGTGCGAGCATCCCGGCTGCGCCAAGAATGTGGGATGGGGCTTTGCCAATGTCCTCTGTTCCAGGTCGAAGTATCCAAGATCATAAGGCATGAGGCTCAAGGGCCAAATGCCATCGTCGAACTCGTTGACGCCGAACCTTTGATCGGCGGGCACGGTGACGATCTTCTTCCTGTGCATGCAGATGCGGCCGGAGGCGGACGAATCTGTTCACCTTCGGGACGAGCCTGCGCTATTCGATTGATGAATCACCCTCATAACGACATGCGGATTTTGCCGTCTAATCGATCGCCGGCGTCGTCGCTATTCTATTTCACACATTCGCAACACTGCCGCGCATGCCGAGGAAATGAGCATGGCCCGGCAGCCCTGCGCAGTTCAGGACGATCAAAGGAGACAGGCATGAACAAGCAGATCGGAATCGAGAGCACGGCGGAACCACAGTCCAGTGTCGACTTTGGCCGGCGTGATCTGCTGAAGCTGACCGGCGCCGGCGTTGCCGCGCTCGGTGCGGCGTCGCTGTTCAACATCCCCTTCGCAAAGGCTCAAGACATGTCAAACGGCGCCAACAACTTCTACACCAGTGATCGGGTGACGCTGGAAAAGATCGCCTTCAAGAGCCAATACCAGATGAACGTTGCGGGCAATCTGTTCATTCCCAACAAGCTCGACCGCAATGCGCGCCATCCGGCGCTCGTCGTCGGGCATCCGATGGGTGCGGTGAAGGAACAGAGCGCAAATCTCTATGCCACCAAGATGGCCGAACAGGGCTTCGTCGCCATGTCCATCGACCTGCCGTTCTGGGGCGAAAGCGAGGGCGAGGCCCGCCAGATCGTTTCGCCGGATGTCTACGCCGAAGCGTTTAGCGCCGCGGTCGATTTCCTGGGCACACGGCCATTCGTCGACAGAAACCGCATCGGTGCGATCGGCGTCTGCGGCAGCGGCAGCTTCGTCATCAGCGCGGCCAAGATCGACCCGCGGATGCGCGCCGTCGCGACCGTCAGCATGTACGACATGGGGGCCGCCAACCGCAACGCGCTTAACCATTCACTGAGCGTCGAGCAGCGCAAGCAGGCCATTGCTGCAGCTGCCGAGCGGCGCTGGGCAGAGTTTGAAGGCGGCGAGGTCGAATATACCAGCGGCACGGTGCATGAGCTGACCGCCGACACCCATCCGATCCAGCGGGAGTTCTATGACTTCTACCGCACGCCGCGGGGTGAATTCACGCCCGCAAGCGCAAACCCGCAGATCACCACGCATCCGACGCTGACCAGCAATGTCAAGTTCATGAATTTCTACCCGTTCAACGACATCGAGACGATCTCGCCGCGCCCGATGCTGTTCATCGCCGGCGATCAGGCTCACTCCCGCGAGTTCAGCGAGGATGCCTACCAGCGAGCGGCCGAGCCGAAGGAGCTTGTTTGGGTTTCCGGCGCCGGGCATGTCGACCTCTACGATCGCGTCGACCTGATCCCGTTCGACAAGCTGACCAGCTTCTTCAATCAGCACCTCTCCGCGTGAGCGGCGCGATGGAGCCTGTCGCGGAACAGGCTCCATCAGCATTGATCGGGGATACGACCGCATGCTGAAACTGTTGCTGAACGCCGCTGTTATCGCACTCGGAACGGTTGGATCTGGCATGGCTCAAGAACGCATTCGCATTTCTTCGGATTGGGGCGAGGTCACAGCCGATCTCGCCGATAACGAGGCCGCAAAATCTCTGGCGCAGATGCTGCCGCTTACGATCGAGATGTCCGATCATCTGCGCCAGGAAAAGACCGGCAATCTGCCTTCCGCCTTGCCCGAGCTGGCGCGGCAGCGCGACTTCTCTGTCGGCACGCTTGGGTTGTGGAGTTCCGATCATTTCGTGATCTACTATCGGAGCGGTCGCCTCCCGGGCCCTGGCATCATCAGGCTCGGGCAGGTCACTGGCGATGTCTCGATCTTTGATCGTCCCGGTCCCGTCACCATCCGCATTGAACGCGCCGACTGAAACCTGCGCAATCCGCTCGTAGTTCGTCGCCGGGGGGCGAGCGGCGGATTGAATAGCTGCCGCTCAATGAAGTGTGTTCGCCTTCGATTTATCCGGTATAATCGAGCTCTGGCTATTACAAGGATTCATGAGTGCCGCGGCAGAATGTCAACGATCTGCTCGCGTTCCTGGCTGTTGCTCGGGAGCGCAGCTTTACGCGCGCCGCAGCCCGGTTCGGCATATCGCAATCGGCGCTAAGCCACACCATCCGTCAACTCGAAGCACGCCTTGGCGTTCGCCTGCTCACCCGCACGACCCGCGCGGTGGCCCCCACGGAGGCGGGAGAGAGGCTTTTGCAGCGGATTGGGCCGCACTTTGACCAGATCGAAATCGAGGTCGATGCCCTGAACGAACTGAGGGAAAAGCCCGCCGGAACCATCCGGCTGTCGGCGCCCGACTATGCAATCAGCAGCATCCTTTGGCCCAAGCTGAAACGCTTTCTGCCGAAATATCCCGACATCAAGGTCGAACTCCTGCTCGACAACGGCCTCACCGACATCGTGACGGAGCGCTTTGACGCCGGGATCCGCATGGGCGAGCAGCTTGCGAAAGACATGATCTCGGCTCGCATCGGACCGGATTTCCGCTTCGCGGTCGTCGGCGAAGAATCCTACTTTGCCGAGCACCCCGCGCCGGAGAAGCCGCAGGATCTCGTGCAGCACAATTGCATCAACTACCGTTTTCCAACGTCCGGGGCCCTTTATGTGTGGGAGTTCGAGAAGAACGGCCGCGAGATCAAAATTCGCGTCGATGGGCAGCTCGTCTTCAACAACATCTTTCATGTCCTGGACGCCGCGCTGGCCGGCCGCGGCCTCGGCTATGTTCCGGAAGAAATGGCCCTTCCCCACATCGCCAAAGGGCGGCTGGCGCGGGTCCTGGAAGGATGGTCGCCCTATTGGGATGGCTACCATCTCTATTATCCGAGCCGCCGGCAATCCTCGCCTGCTTTCGTTGCCCTGGTCGATGCGCTGCGCCATCGCGAGTGACTATCGATGCCGCGGGCTTCGACGTTCTTGCACTGAAAGCCCCGCAACGAGGGCGACGACAACCGTCCATACATCATGGCTCGCCAGATGACGTGAACCGCCGAGGCTGCAGCATAACGGTCAGGGCTGCTGTATTGCCGCCAGCTTCCAGTCGCCGCCGTTCTGGCGCGTGAAGGTCCACAGTTCGGTCGTTTCCGTCGGCCGATCGGCTTCGCCGGCGACGATCTTGCCGCTGGCGCGATCGCGCATTACGTCAAGAGACTCGTAGCGCAGGGCAGCCGTCGCGTAGTCACGATCATCTTCCCGCCAGCTCTCCGCAATATCGGCCTCCAGCAGGCTGACGTTCGACACCTCGTTCCTGATGCCGTTTTTGGCATTGTCGGCAAGTTCTTCGGACAGGTACGACACCATCTCGGGGGTCGCCAGCCGGCGCAAGCCAGCATGGTCTTCACGCCCGAACGCTTCCTGAACTTCGGTCAACCGCTGCTGGAATGTATCGAGATCGGCCGGCGTCATCGTAATTTGATCGTTAGCTGGAGCCGTCCGGCCAAAGCCAGACCCGATGCCTGCAATGGGGAAAGATGTGACGTTGTCCGCCTCGCGCTGGGCTGCCGCGTTTCGCCCAAAATTGCCCATGCCCTGGGGAACGCCGGCCATGGCAGGCGCTTGGTTGCGTGCCGATTGCGACCGGAAAAAGCGGATGATCAGCATGATCGCGCCGCCGATCAGCAGTCCTTGCAGCAGCAGGCCCAACATGCCAGCCAAGCCGCCGAACCCCTGGCCCAAAAGAAGTCCGATCAGACCGCCGAGCAGCAGGCCACGCATCATCGAACCGCCGAGGCCGCTGAAGATCCCTGGTCGTTGGGCTGCCGGTGTCTGGCGCGCCGCATTGTTCGTTGCGGTGTTGGGCGTCATCGAGCGCTCGACCGGCGCGGCCGGCTGTGGCGCTGTCCTGGTCGGCGGAACCGACTGGAACGTGCGCGTGCCGCGGCTGCCGAAGCTGCCGCCACGCCGCGCCTCGGCGTAATCGGCCGTGACCATGGAAAAAGCCAGGAACAGTCCTGCAAACAAAACGGCAAACCGGCTCGAACGCGAAATCATCATGGCAAATCCTCAAGCGACACTTTGGCGCTATATGGGGTGCGCCGATCGAAATATCAGTGGCCGCAGCTTCCGTACCTGGCAATTGAGGAGAATTCCAGGACCGCCACAAATTCAGCAAAGCAGCCGACCGTGATCCTTCTGCCACCTTGTGCGTTGTCGCCTGAGGCACACCGAGGAGAAAAACGGTGTTTGCAGGTTTCAGGGCCACCAGCTTGCAACTGGACGACACGACCATTTTCGCAAGGGTCGGCGGAACCGGTCCGCCGCTGCTGCTGCTTCATGGTTTTCCAGAAACGCATCTGATGTGGAGGGATATTGCCGCGGCCCTGGCGCCCCGCTTCACAGTCGTCGCCGCCGATCTTCGCGGCTATGGGCAAAGCGGCTGCCCGGTCTCCTCGGCCGATCATAGCCCATACGCCAAACGCGCCATGGCCGCAGACATGGTTCAAGTCATGCAGCGGTTGGGTTTTGAGCGGTTCATGGTTGCCGGACACGACCGCGGCGGGCGGGTCGCCTATCGCCTGGCACTCGATCACCCCGATGAGATATCCAGGGTCGCGGTCCTCGACGTCATCCCGACCGCCGCCGCGTGGGACAGGGCGGATGCCAGACTGGCTCTCGGCTTCTGGCCCTGGAGCCTTCTTGCGCAACCGGAACCGCTGCCGGAGCGGCTGATCGGCGCGGCGCCCGATGCCATCGTCGACAATGCGATTGTGCAGTGGGGATCGCCGGCAGAAATGTTCTCTGCAACGATCAGGGAGGCTTATGTCAAGGCGCTTCGCGATCCCGTTCATATTCATGCGATTTGCGAAGAGTATCGGGCCGCTGCCACGATCGATCGTGAGCATGACGCGCAGGACCAGATAAACGGTCGTCGCATCAAATGTCCGCTCCTGGCACTGTGGAGTAGCCAAGGCGGCCTCGAGACCTGGTATGCGGAGCAAGGCGGCCCGCTGGCTATCTGGAGGAAATGGGCCGACAGAGTTGAAGGAGGTCCCGTTCCGGGCGGGCACTTCTTTCCAGAAGAGCACCCTCACCAGACTGCAGCGACTCTCTCGAAATTCTTCGAGGATGAATAGGGGAATGACGCCCAGGGCAGAGTGTTGTAGAGGTTCACATGCCTCATTCGCCCGTCCGGCATCAAATCTGCTTGATTAAATGAAAGCCATCTCTACAGCCACGGCCCTGACATGCAGTCTCGTGTTTGTCGGAGGTTGCGCTTCGCCCTTCCATGCATCCTTTGATGCAGCGAAATACGACAGGATGAGTTGCGTCGAACTCAACGTGGCCATGGGTGAAGTCGCCAAGGAGCTGTCGGCGACAGCGATCACCCGGGGCAAAGTCGCGAAAACCAACATTCCGAACTGGCTATGGGGAGCCCGGCGTGTCGCCACTACCGTCACTGCCCGCCAGAACGCGAAAATCGAGCAATTGCAGCAGCAGGAGGCTGCGATCGCAGCTGTGAGACGAAGCAGGTGCTGATTGCGGCGCCTGCTGCCGAAGGCCGAGCATTGTCGAAGCGATCCCGCGAGTCTGAGACCTTCTGCACAGGTATTTGCCGTTCGTGCGGCGGATGAACTGTTGAAAGGCAGCCGGTCTGTCGTAGATTTGCCAAGCACGAACGACAGCGAGGATGCCATGAAGAAGGAAGAGCTGGAAACCGTCCTTGGCCGTGGCGGGCCCGGCTTCGATCTGGGTCCGATTGAAGATCAACTGCATGACCTGGCACGCGAAGGGCAATTTCCGGACGTCGCCATCGCCCACTGCATCGCAAGGATTGAAGAATCCGCTCCCGCGCTGCGGGCGGTCATCGCAAGAGCGGCCGAAGGAGAGGATCTGTCGCGGGATGATGAGATGCGGCTCCTGCGAGGCATTTACATCCTGGGCGGCGCTCGCGACACTAGAACGTTCGGGCCCTTGTTGCGCCTGCTGCGCCGTCCGGGACGCGAGCTCGATGACCTGCTCGGCGACGTGGTGACCGAGAGCATGGCGCGTATCGTCGCCGGGGTATTTGATGGCGACGCCGACGCTTTGTTCAGCTTGATCAGCGACCGCTCTGTCGATGAATACGTCCGCGATGCAGTTTTGGGCGCAGCGACCTTCCTGACCTGGGAGGGCCGCATCAAGCGTGACCGAATGCGAGATTTTCTCGAGCGATTCCACACCGAGAGGCTGGCCGGTGACGACGATTTCGCCTGGATCGCCTGGCTGGAGGCAATCGCCCGGCTTGGCTTGCGCGATCTGGCGCCGCTGGTTCACAGCGCGTGGGACGACGGCCGCGTCCCAATGGGCATGCTTGAACTCAGTGATTTCGAAGACGATCTCCGGGCAGCCGAGCAAAGCCCGAACGACGTCGATCGATTCGAGCGGACCGGTCTCGGCTATATCGACGATGTGCTTGAAGCGTTGGAATGGACCAGCCACCTTGAGTATTTTGGCAAGGAAGACTTGCACTCGCCCTTCCCTGAAAAAACCTGGCTCGACGAGTTGCCGAGCCTGACAGCGCCGGTCACAAATCCTTTGCGCCATGTCGGACGAAATGACCCATGTCCCTGTGGAAGCGGCAAGAAAGCGAAGAAATGCTGTCTCGCAAATTGACCTGCTGCAGCACCGCGGACTTGATCCTTGGCTGTCTCAGGCCGATCCACTGGATTGGTGCGCAGCGATTGCGCCGAGGAAGATCTCGCCGAATTCCCTGAGTTTTGCGTCACCGACGCCGTTGACTGCTGCGAAGGCGTCGAGGTCGCGCGGGCAGCGTTCGGCCATGTCGATCAGCGTGCGATCGGAGAAGATGACGAAGGCCGGCACCTGGCGCTCCCGGGCGAGACGCAGCCGAACCGCCTTGAGCGTGGCCAAAAGCGCGGTATCCAGGTCTTCAGTACCCGCGGCAGCATTCGGGGTGGGACGAGTCTTGCCTTGTGCCGCGCGGTTCCGCACCTCTACGCGATACCGGAACGGGACCTCGCCACGGGCCAGCTCGCGGCCCTTTTCCGCGATGGCAAGGCCACCATGGCCGCCTGAGTCCAACGTCAGAAACCCTCCCGCGACGAGCTGGCGGATGAGCGACTGCCAGACATCCTTCTTGCGCGCCACGCCGGTCCCGAAGCTGGCAAGCCTGTGGTGGTTCCTGGCCAGGACTTTCTCGGTTTCATGGCCGAGCAGAACATCGACGACATGGACGGCGCCAAAGCGCTCGCCGGTCTGCGCAATGGCCGCGAAGACGATCCGCGCCTCCGCTTCGCCATCCGCGTGCGGCGTCTGGTCGAGGCAGTTGTCGCAATTGCCGCAAGGCATTGCTGGTTCGCCGAAGTAGCCAAGCAGGATCTGGCGACGGCACTGGGCCGTTTCGCAATAGCCTATCAGCGTATCGAGCCGGCCATGCGCGCGCCTTTTATGCTCCGCCGGCGCGTCCTCGTCGTCGATGAAAAGCCGCCGCATGCGAATGTCGCCGAGACCGAAGAGCATATGTGCCTCGGCAGCCCGCCCGTCGCGGCCGGCGCGGCCGATTTCCTGATAATAGGCTTCGAGGCTGCCCGGCAGGTCGGTGTGGAAGACATAGGCGACGTCCGGCTTGTCGATCCCCATGCCGAAGGCGATGGTCGCCACCATCACCACGCCCGACAGGGTCATGAAAGCGTTTTGATTTGCTTCACGCGCCTCCTTGCTCATGCCGGCATGATAGGCCAGGGCGCGCACGCCGTTCTTCTCGAGGAACGCCGCCATCTCTTCCGTCTTCTTGCGCGACAGGCAATAGACGATCCCGCTGCGGCCGGCATGACGCTGCACGAAGCCCAGCAATTGGCGCTTGCTGTCCTGCTTGGCCTCGACGCCAAGCTTGATGTTCGGCCGGTCGAAACCCAGCACCAGGGTTTCGACGCGCCCGGCGAACAGCTGTCCGGCGATGTCGGTGCGCGTCGCCTCGTCCGCTGTCGCCGTCAGCGCAATGATCGGCACATCAGCGAAAATGTCGCGCAGCCGCGACAACTCTTCATATTCGCGCCGGAACGACGGCCCCCATTGGGAGATGCAATGCGCCTCGTCGACAGCGATCAGCCGGATGTCGAGCCTGGCCAGCGCCTCGAGCATCCGCACGGTCATGAGCCGCTCCGGTGCAAGATAGAGCAGGCGCGTCTGGCCCGCCGCGACGCGGCGCCATGCGGCGACATTGGCATCGCGATCGAGCGAGGAATTGATCGTATCGGCCGCCACGCCGGCAAGACGCAATGCCGCGACCTGGTCCTGCATCAGCGCCACCAGCGGCGAAACGACAATGGTGAGGCCGCCCAGGACCAGCGCCGGGACCTGGTAGCAGAGCGATTTGCCGGCGCCGGTCGGCATGACGGCCAACACATGACGCCCGGCCAGCAGCGCCTCCGTCACGGCGTCCTGGCCGGGACGAAAATCGTCGAAGCCGAACACGTCCTTCAGGACGCGCCGCTTGGGATCCTCCGCCGGGACGCTCGCCGCCGCTGCCTGCATCAGGGAATTTCTATGATCGGCGCTGCCCGAAAAGGCATTGGGGGAACGGCCCGAGTCAGCGGCGACGTGACCTGCCGAAGCTCCCTGGCGAATCGTCGGGTGACCGCTTGGACAGCCGATTCGGACATTCGAACGCTCCTCAAGTCCCGTCTCCGTCGGCTCCGTCTGAAAAGTTATCCCCCTCATTGGCGGATATGCGAGCGTGATTCCAGCCTCTATTCACTTTGGCTGTGAATATCGCGCAACGGCTCGGGCCGATTAATCCTATCTTCACCATGATTCGGCAGGTTCAGGTCCTGCGGTGATGTTTTGAGTACCGCGGCGCCACAAGCGCCCAGGCAACACGCCCGCGTCTCTCCGGAGGCGCGGGCTTTTTGCTGCCGAGACAGGCTGCCGCTGCGCAGTGACCTGCGGTCGTTGTCGTACTTTCAGTCAAGGAAATCGGCGCGGTGCGGGGTAAAGCTGTCGACGAGGCGGCCGGCCTCGAGCGCCTTGACGCCGTGGACCAAATTGGCAGGGACAATGAAGCTGCTTCCCGTTTCCATGATCTCGGTCGTGCCGTCGATGGTAACCTCGAAGCGTCCTTCGGCGACGTAGCTCGCCTGAACATGCGGGTGCGAATGCAGCGCGCCGACACCGCCCTTGTCGAAACCGAACTCGACCATCATCAATTCGTCGGTGTGCAGCAGCACACGTCTGCGATTGCCATCCGGGGTCGGCGTCCACGCGCCCTCGCCGGCATGCGCAAAGATCTTCGTTCCGGTCATCGCCACATCCTCGTCATGCTCCTCATCGCGCCAGCCAGCCGCCGTCCACCGGCACCACCGCGCCATGCATGTAGTTTGACGCCGGCGCCAGCAGGAAGACGGCAGCGTCGCCGATGTCTTCCGGCCCGCCCCAGCGCCCGGCCGGAATGCGCGCCAGAATGGCGGTGCTGCGGTCCGGGTCGGCACGTAGCGCCTCGGTGTTGTTGGTTTCGATGTAGCCGGGCGCAATGCTGTTGACGTTGATGCCTCTCGACGCCCATTCGCAGGCGAGCAACCGGGTGATGCCGAGCACGCCATGTTTCGAGGCGGTGTAGGAGGCGACGCGGATGCCGCCCTGGAAGCTCAGCACCGAGGCGATGTTGACGATCTTGCCGCGCCGTTCGGGATCGGCAAGCACGCGCCGGGCGAAGCTCTGGCTGAGAAAAAACACCGTCTTCAGGTTGACGTCCATGACATCCTCCCAATCGGCTTGCCCCAGATCGACGGCGTCGGCGCGCCGGATGATCCCGGCATTGTTGACCAGTCCGTCGAGCGGCCCGGTTTCGTCCCAGACGCGATCGAGCATCGCCTGAGCGGCGGCGTGGTCGGCAAGATCGCAGCGCACCGCCTCGAAGCCGCCGCCCGCCGCGCCGATCTTTTCCGCGGTCTCATCCATTGCAGAGCGGCCGACGCCGACCACCGCACCACCGGCGCGCGCGATCGACAGGGCGATGCCTTGGCCAATGCCGGTATTGGCGCCGGTGACGAGAATGCGCTTGCCGGCCAGGCTGAAAGCCGAGAGGTCGCTCACCGCAGCTCTTCCATCGTTACCGGGTCGACATCCGTATAGTCGACATTGTCGCCGGCCATCGCCCAGATGAAGGCGTAGTTGGAGGTGCCGGCGCCCGAATGGATCGACCAACCCGGCGACAGCACCGCTTCCTCGTTGCGCATGACGAGATGGCGTGTCTCGTCCGGCTCGCCCATGAAATGAAACACCCGCGCCGTCTCCGGCAGGTCGAAATAGAGATAGGCCTCCATGCGCCGGTCATGCACATGGCACGGCATGGTGTTCCAGACCGAACCTGGGGCGAGTTGGGTCATGCCGACGACGAGTTGGCAGGTCTTCACACCCTCGGCATGGATGAACTGGAAGATCGAGCGCTCGTTGCAGGTCGCCTGGCTGCCGAGGTCGAGGCGCTTGGCATCGCCGATGCGGATCAGCTGGCTGGGATGGCTCTGATGCGCCGGCGCGCTGAGCAGATAGAACTTGGCCGGCTCGGCTGGGTTGACTGAGGCGAATGACACCTCATTGGCGCCCATGCCGAGATACAGCATGTCGCGCGGCTGCAGCTCGTAGGACTGGCCGCCGGCTTTGACGATGCCGGCGCCGCCGATGTTGACGGCGATCATTTCGCGGCGATCGAGAAAGTTCTTTGTTCCGGTCGGCTTGATCGCCTGCAGCGGAAGCGGTGTCCCGGCAGGCATGGCGCCGCCAACGATCATGCGGTCGTAATGCGTATAGGTCAGACCGATGCGGCCGAGCTGAAACAGGCCTTCGATCAGAAAGTTGTGGCGGAGCTCGTCCGTCCCCATCGCCGCGGCGGTAACAGGGTCGATGGCGAAGCGCGAGGTGAAGTCGGTGTGATTGTCAGTGTGATTCATTGCTGTCCCATTGGGCTGCCTCATTGGTCATTCGGTTGCCGCGGCCTTGACCGAATCGGCATAAAAAATCTGGCGTGCGTGCAGGCGCTCGCGATAGCGCTGCTGGCTGGCGCTGAGATGCGCGCGCATCGCTTCGCGCGCCGACTCGGCATCGCCTGATGTAATGGCGTTCAGGATCACCAGATGCTCGTCTTGCAGTCCGCGCTGATAGGCGTCGGATTGGGCGAGTTCGGTCGACCACGGCGATGTCACGTCGCAAGGAATGGCGCGCCGGCCAAGCACGTCGAGCATCTCGACATAGAACGGATTGTTGGTGGCGCTGGCGATCGCCCGGTGGAAGGCGAGGTCGGCCGGACCTGTCGGCTCGCTGTTCAAAAGCAGCCGCTCGAACTCGAAGAACGCCTCCTGGATCGCTGCTTCCTGCGCGGCATTGCGACGGATAGCGGCCAGACCGGCGGATTCGATCTCGATCGCCAGGCGCACCTCCAGCACGTTGAGCGCGATCGAATCCTTGCTGCCGATGTCCGCGGCCAGCGTGCCGAACATCGTCGAGATATGCTCGGTGACGAAGACCCCGGCGCCCTGGCGCGGCTCGACCAGACCGTCGGCGGCAAGCTTGGCCAGCGCTTCGCGGATGACGGTGCGGCTGACCCCGAAGGTTTCGGTCAGCCGACCCTCGGTCGGCAGCTTTTGGCCTGGCTGGATCTCGCCCGCCTGCAACTGCTTGCGGATCGCCGCGACCACGGTCTCCGACAGCTTGGGCTTGCGTTCGACCTTCAGGTTGATTGCCATGTCCGATGCCATTGCCAGCCCCTATTTGAAGACGCTCGGCAGCCATAGCGAGATGGCCGGAATGTAGGTGACGAGCCCCAGCACCACGATGCCGGCCCCATAGAACGGCCAGATCGAGCGCATCGCTTCCCAGACGGATATCTTGCCCACCGCGCACGCCACGAACTGCACTGCGCCGACCGGCGGGGTGTTCAGCCCGATGCCGAAGTTGAGGATCATGATGACGCCGAAATGCACCGGATCGACGCCGTAGGCCTGCGCCACGGGCAGGAAGATCGGCGTGCAGATGATGATCGTCGGCCCCATGTCCATGAAGGTGCCGAGGAACAGCATCAAGAGGTTGAGCAGGAGCAGCACGACCAGCGGATCCTCCGAGATCGCGTTCATCGACGCTATCAGCGCTGCCGGCACTTTCAGGAAGGCCATCAACCACGAGAACGCCGCTGCCATGCCGATGATGAGCAGCACCATGGCCGTGGTGCGCACGGCGCCATGGGTGGCATGAACGAAACCTTCCCAGGTCATCTGCCGGTAGACCAGGACAGTCACGAGCAATGCATAGATGACGGCGATGCAGGAACTCTCGGTGGCCGTGAAAACGCCCGATCGCACGCCGCCGAAGATGATCGCTATCAGCAGCAGGCCTGGCACCGCGACCGCGAAGAGATGCGCGACGGCGGCGAAGCCGGGAAACGGCTCGGTCGGATAGCCGCGCGAGCGCGCCACGAAGTAGGCGGTGATCATCAGCGCCAGCGCCAACAGCAGGCCCGGGATGATGCCGGCGGTGAACAGGTCGGCGATGGAGATCTTTCCGCCTGCCGAGATCGAGTAGATGATCATGTTGTGCGACGGCGGTAGCAGCAGCGCGATCAGCGCCGCCATCGACGTGACGTTGACGGCGTAATCCGCTCCATATCCACGCGCCTTCATCTGCGGGATCATCAAGCCGCCGACCGCCGCTGCCTCCGCCACCGCGGAGCCCGAAATGCCGCCGAACAGTGTAGCGGTCGCGATGTTGACCTGCCCGAGGCCGCCGCGCATGTGGCCGACGAGCGAGCCGGCGAAGGCAACGATCTTGCTGGCGATGCCGCCGCGCACCATCAGGTCGCCGGCGTAGATGAAAAACGGAATGGCCAGCAGCGAAAAGACGCTCATCCCGGAATTCAGGCGCTGGAACACGATGAGCGGCGGCAGGCCGATATAGAGAACGGTGGCAAAGCTTGCGACGCCGAGGCAGAAAGCGATCGGCGTGCCGATGAGCATCAGGACGGTGAAGACGCCAAAAAGTATCCAGAGTTCCATGGCGTCAGACCTTCACGTTGGCTGTGTCGAGTTCGGCTGCGACTTCCGCCGGCGGCAGCTCATCGAGCGCATCGTCGATCGGTGCACCGGAGAGGCGAAGAACGATGCGCTCCAGCGTGAACAGCACGATGAGCACGCCTCCCGCGACAAGCGGGACGTAGTCCCAGCCCCCCGATATGCCGAGCGACGGCAAGGTGGCGCCCCAGGTCAGCGCGACCAGCTGGCTGCCATACCAGATCATGCCGATGCCGAAGGCGAGCGCGACGAGATCCGAGATCATCCTCAGCCAACGCTTTCCGCCTTTCGGCAGCACGTAGAGCAGGACGTCGAAGCCGAGGTGATAGTTCTCGCGCACCCCGACGGCAGCGCCGAGGAAAATGAACCAGCTCATCAGCATCACCGAGCCCTGCTCGGTCCAGCTCGGCGAGCGGTTCAGAACATAGCGGCCGAACACCTGCCAGGCGACGAAGGCGGTCATCAGCACCAGCCCGATGCCGGCGATCCACAGCGCCGCCGTGCTGACGCGCGACATCACGCGCGCGATGCCGGACAGGGACGGTCTCTGTTCTGAGCTGGAGGTCACTGGTTCTCTCCGCAAGAGGGTGGCGGCGCGGAATGCCCGCGCCGCCGCTTGATCACTGAACGGCCCTAATGGCTTCGACCATGGCCTTCAGCTTGTCGTCCTTGACGTGCTTTTCGTAGACCGGTCCCATCGCGTCGATGAAGGCCTGCTTGTCCGGCGTCGTGATCTGCGAACCGGCCGCCTCGACCTTGGCACGCGATTCCTTGACCTTGGCGGCCCACAGCTCACGCTGCTTGGCGACGCTTTCCTTGGCGGCCGCCTTGAAGATCGCCTGGTCTTCCGGCGTCAGCTTGTCCCAGCTCGACTTCGCCATGACAAAGGCTTCCGGCACCATCGTGTGCTCGTCGAGCGAATAGTGCTTGGCGACTTCCGCATGCTTGGCGGTGTCGTAGCTCGGAAAATTGTTCTCCGCGCCGTCGATGACCCCGGTTTCGATCGCCGAATACACCTCGCCATACGGCATCGGTGTCGCGTTGGCGCCGAGTGCGGCCACCATGTCGACGAAGATGTCGGACTGGATGACGCGGAACTTCAACCCGGCCATATCGGCTACAGAGTTGATCGGCTTCTTCGAATTGTAGAAGGAGCGCGCGCCGCCGTCATAAAAGGCGAGCAGCACCAGCCCGACCTGTTCGAACGCCGTCGCGATCTGGTCGCCGACCGGTCCGTCCATGACCTTGTGCATATGGTCTTCCGAGCGGAAGATGTAGGGCAGCGAGGGCACGGTGGTTTCGGGAATGAGTCCGTTGAACGGCGCCATCGAGACGCGGTTGAGGTCGATCACGCCCGAGCGCACCTGCTCGATCGTGTCCTTTTCCTCGCCGAGCTGCGCGGAATGATAGACATCGACTGAATAGCGGCCGGCCGTGCGCTCCTTCACCAGCTCGCCAAAATATTTGACAGCCTCGACCGTCGGATAGCCGTCCGGGTGCGTGTCGGACGAGCGCAGGACCGTCTGGGCGCTTGCCGTTCCGGCCATCAGTGCGGCGGCCAGTAGCGTAGCTCCCGCCAGTCTAGAAAAATGCAGCATTGGTTCCTCCCGTTTGAACGATGGCGGCAAGCGCCGTTAAAGCCGGTACGCCTTTTTCGCGAGCGTATAGGCAAGTTCCTGCGCCAGCTCGTGCGCCTCGTCCTCGCGGAGCCGGTGCTCGGCGACGAGACGCGCAAGAAAGGCGCAATCGACCCGACGCGCCACATCATGGCGAGCCGGGATGGATGGAAAGGCGCGGGTGTCGTCGTTGAAGCCGACGGTGTTGTAGAAGCCGGCAGTCTCGGTGGTCATCTCGCGGAACCGGCGCATGCCCTCCGGGCTGTCGTGGAACCACCAGGCCGGCCCGAGCTTCAGCGCAGGATAGACGCCGGCGAGTGGCGCCAGTTCGCGCGCATAGCTGGTCTCGTCGAGCGTGAAGAGGATGATTGCAAGGCCGCGCTCCAGGCCGACGCAGTCGAGCAGCGGCTTCAGCGCCGTCACATAGTCGGTTCTGGTCGGGATGTCGAAACCCTTGTCCCTGCCGAACTTGTGGAAGACGGCGGGCGAATGATTGCGCCAGGAGCCGGGATGGATCTGCAGGACCAGCCCATCGTCGCGGCTCATCTTGGCCATCTCGGTCAGCATCTGGGCGCGAAACAGTTTTCGCTCACGCTCGTCGTCCGAGCCCCGGCGGATGCGGTTGAACAGTTCATGCGCGGCAGCATCCGACAGATTGGCGGTCTCCGCCGTCGGATGGCCGTGATCCGACGCAGTCGCGCCAAAACTTTTGAAGAAGGCTCTTCTCTGGCGATGCGCATCGAGATAGCCGGCCCAGCTGCCGGTATCGCAGCCGGTGATGTCGCCGAGTCGATCGAGATTGGCAGAAAAGCCTTCGAAATCGGGATCAACGACGGCGTCCGGCCGGTAGGCGGTGACGACGCGGCCCTCCCAGCCGCTGTCGCGGATCATCTGGTGCCATCTGAGATCGTCGAGCGCGCCTTCGGTCGTCGCGATGACCTCGATATTGAAGCGCTCGAACAGGGCTCGCGGGCGAAAATTCTCCCACTGCAGCAAGGTCGAGATCGTGTCGTAGTGGGCGTCGGCGGTTGCGGCCGTCAGCGGCTCTTCGATGCCGAACAGGTGGGCAAGCACATGGTCGAGCCATAACCGCGTCGGCGTGCCGCGGAACAGATGATAGTGCTCGGCGAAGCGCCGCCAGATCGTCCTGCCGTCGGTCTCCACCGGCGAGCCGTCGAGCGTTGGCACGCCGAGATCCTCGAGCCGGACGCCCTGGCTGAACAGCATGCGGAAGATGTAATGGTCCGGCACAACAAGCAATTGCGCTGGATCGGAAAACGCCTCGTTGAGCGCATACCAGCGCGGATCCGTGTGACCGTGCGGGCTGACGATCGGCAGATCCTTGACAGCTGCGTGAAGATCGCGGGCGAGCGACAGCGGACGCGCCTCCGACGGAAACAGCAGATCCGGATCGGTCAATGCGGCCACGTCGTTCCTCCCATCCCGGCCATCGGTAGGGTCGGAAAGAAATAATGTCAACATACAAAAAATAGATTGTTGTATGATGACTTTAACGCAACATCAGCCCATTGTGCGGGAACGAAACGGATGTTACGCCGCATGCCTGCCACGCCCGGCACGAGCTCGATCAGACCCATCGCACGATGACAGACAGACGCCTTTCCAACAGCACGCGGCAGGCATTGCCGGCCTCGGTCGCGGTCCCCGGATACGACCGCAACCGTGTCGTACCCGGCATCGTCCATCTTGGCGTCGGCGCATTCCACCGCGCCCATCAGGCAGCCTATGTCGACGATTGCCTGGCGGCAGGAGAGACGGATTGGGGCATTGTCGGCGTCTCGCTGCGAAGCGCCGACACACGCGACGCGCTGGCGCCGCAGGACGGACTTTACACGCTAGCGGTCAGGAGCAGCGACAGCGAAAGCCTGCGCGTCGTCGGCTCGATCCTGTCGATGCTGGTGGCGCCGGAAGATCCCGGTGCGGTGCTGGCCGCGCTGACCGATCCGCGCACCGCCATCGTCACACTGACGATCACCGAAAAAGCCTATCTCAGGGCGGCTGGTGGCGGACTGGACACAGCCCATCCCGACATCGTCCACGATTTGGCCAACCCGCAAATGCCGCGGACGGCGCATGGTTTTCTGGCCGAATCGCTTGCGCGCCGCCGCGCCGCCGGTATCCAGCCATTCACAGTGCTGTGCTGCGACAATCTCCCGGCCAACGGCGCCACGCTGCGCCGGCTGCTGGTCGAATTCGCCGCTTTGCGCGGTACCGATCTCGCCCGCCACATCGCCGATGAGGTGGCGTTTCCGTCGAGCATGGTGGATCGCATCGTGCCGGCGACCATCGATGCCGACCGGGCACGGATATCAGGCCAGCTCGGCGTCGATGACGCCTGGCCTGTCATGACCGAGCCGTTCTGCCAATGGGTGGTCGAAGACGATTTCCCGGCGGGCAGGCCGGCCTGGGAAAGGTTCGGGGTCACCATGGTCGGTGACGTCGGGCCGTTCGAGGACATGAAGCTGCGCCTGCTCAACGGCTCCCATTCGGCGATCGCCTATCTTGGCCTGCTCAGCGGCTTTGAGACGGTCGACCGCGCCTTCGCCGATCCGGCGATCCAGCAATTTGTCGACGGATTGTGGGCCGAGGCGATCACGACACTGCCGAAGGACGCCGGGCTCGACACGACCGACTACACGGCCCAGCTTGCCAAGCGCTATTCGAACACCGCGCTCGCCCATCGGACGGCGCAGATCGCCAATGATGGCAGCCAGAAACTGCCCCAGCGCATCATTGCCTCGGCAATGGAGCGGATGAGTGACGGTGCCCCGCCCGCCTATCTGATGCTGGTGGTCGCCGCCTGGATCGCGGCTTGCGAGGCGCGCGGCAAAGCCTTGCCGGAAAACCACTTCACCGACCCGCTCGACCTGGCTTTGACCGCACTCGACACTCGGCATCTGTCGGCTGGCGAAGCGGTGGTGGCGGTGTTCGACCTGGCCGGCTTCGCCAAGGGCGGTGCCGAGCGCCTGACGCTGATCGACCTCGCGGCCGCCCATCTCGAACGCCTGCGCCAGGGCGGCGTGGCAGCTGCTTTCACGGCGCTGGGGATAGTCAGTAAAAAGCCATGAGGCCGGCCTGCAACGCGCCATGCGCGCGGTAGGTCGCGAACGGGCTGGGCAACGCACTTCCCTTCGCCCCTTGTGGGAGAAGGTGGCCGCGCGAAGCACGGTCGAATGAGGGGTGTTCCCGAGAACGCCGACGCCTCATTTCTTCCAACTCCCCTCAACCGTCTTGGCGCTGCGCGCCAATCCACCTTCTCCTACAAGGGGAGAATGGAAGTGGCGCCCGGCCGAGGATTCGTGCCCTCTATGCCGGCAAAATCGCGCCTTCGAGTGTGGTGAGCTGGCTAAGGAACTGCTCGGCCTTGCTGCGCGTCTCGTCGTCCTTGGCGTCGGCGACGTCTTCCCTGGCTTCCTGGATACGGCGGGCGAGGTCGGCGCGGTCGATGTCGCCGACGGCTACAGCCGATTCGGCCAGCAGCGTGCAGCCGGCCGGAACAATGTCGGCAAAGCCGCCGAACACGACGTAGCGCTCTGCCTTGCCTTCCGCGGTCTTTACCGTGACGACGCCGGGCTTGATCGTGGTCATGACCGGCGCGTGATGGGCCATGACGGTCATTTCACCTTCGGCGCCCGGAATGACGACGGATTCGACCTGCTCGGAAACCAGCAGCCGCTCCGGCGAGACCAGTTCGAATTTGAAAGCTTCAGGCATGATCAACTCAGCGAATGGTGAATGGTGAATGGTGAATGGTCTGAAAGACCTTCACTCAGCCTCGATTTCCTGTCCGCTGCTCCCCATTCACAATTCACTATTGACCATTATTGACCATTCACCAATCACGCCGCTTCGGCCGCCAGGCGCTGTGCCTTCTCGACCGCTTCTTCGATGCCGCCGACCATGTAGAAGGCGGCTTCCGGCAGGTGGTCGTAGTCGCCGTTGCAGAGGCCCTTGAAGCCCTTGATGGTGTCGGCGAGATCGACCAGCTTCCCCGGCGCGCCGGTGAACACTTCGGCGACGAAGAAGGGCTGCGACAGGAAGCGCTCGATCTTGCGGGCGCGGGCCACCGTCTGCTTGTCCTCTTCCGACAGCTCGTCCATGCCCAGGATGGCGATGATGTCCTGCAGCGACTTGTAGCGCTGCAGGATCGACTGCACCTGGCGGGCGACCTGGTAGTGCTCTTCGCCGACGACCATCGGGTCGAGCATGCGCGAGGTCGAATCGAGCGGATCGACGGCCGGATAGATGCCCTTTTCCGAGATCGCGCGGTTGAGCACGGTCGTCGCGTCGAGGTGGGCGAACGAGGTCGCGGGCGCCGGATCGGTCAGATCGTCGGCCGGCACGTAGATCGCCTGCACCGAGGTGATCGAGCCCTTGGTCGTCGTCGTGATGCGCTCCTGCAGCGCGCCCATGTCGGTGGCCAGCGTCGGCTGATAGCCCACGGCCGAAGGAATTCGGCCGAGCAGCGCCGACACTTCGGAGCCAGCCTGCGTGAAGCGGAAGATGTTGTCGACGAAGAACAGCACGTCCTGGCCCTGGTCGCGGAAATATTCGGCAACAGTCAGGCCAGTCAGGCCGACGCGGGCGCGCGCGCCCGGCGGCTCGTTCATCTGGCCATAGACGAGCGCCGCCTTGGATCCTTCGCCGCCGCCCTTCTTGTTGACGCCGGACTCGATGAACTCATGATAGAGATCGTTGCCTTCGCGGGTGCGCTCACCGACGCCGGCGAACACCGAGAAGCCGCCATGCGCCTTGGCGACGTTGTTGATCAATTCCTGGATCAGCACCGTCTTGCCGACGCCGGCGCCGCCGAACAGGCCGATCTTGCCGCCGCGGGCATAGGGTGCCAGCAGGTCGAGAACCTTGATGCCGGTGACCAGGATTTGTGCTTCCGTCGACTGCTCGACATAGGTCGGCGCCGGCTGGTGGATGGAGCGCATCTCGATGCCGTCGACCGGGCCTGCCTCGTCGACCGGCTCGCCGATGACGTTGATGATGCGGCCGAGCATGCCCGGACCGACCGGCACGGTGATCGGCGCGCCGGTGTCATAGACGTCCTGGCCGCGAACCAGACCTTCGGTCGAGTCCATGGCGATGCAGCGCACCGTGTTCTCGCCGAGATGCTGAGCCACCTCGAGCACGAGACGATTGCCGACATTGGACGTTTCCAGGGCGTTCAGGATCGCCGGCAGATGTTCGCCGAACTGCACGTCGACAACGGCGCCGATGACCTGGCGAACCTTGCCGGCCAGGCCGGTCTTGTTGATGGCAACGGTCGGCGCCTTCGCCGCGGCAGCCTTGGCGGGCGCTGCCGCCTTCTTGGCCGGAGCCGCCTTCGCTGCCGCTGCCGGAGCCTTTGCCGGTGCTGCCGCCGTCGCGGCGGTCTTCGGGGCCGCCTTCTGGGGGGTCGCTGCTTTCGCCATCGTCTTTACCCTTTTCGTCTCTTTGTTTCTCACGCGATCCGCCTGAAGGTCGCTGACCTTCATGGGAGCGCGCCTAGAGCGCCTCGGCGCCCGAAATGATTTCGATCAATTCCTTGGTGATCTGCGCCTGCCGCTGGCGGTTGTAGGTGATCGACAATTTGTTGATCATGTCGCCTGCGTTGCGCGTCGCATTGTCCATGGCGCTCATCTTGGCGCCCATCTCGCCGGCGGCGTTTTCGAGCAGAGCGCGAAAAACCTGGACGGAAATGTTGCGCGGAATGAGATCGGAGAGGATTTCGCCCGGCTCCGGCTCGTATTCATAGACGGCACTGCCGCCGTCCGTCGCCTCGGCGGTGGCGGTAGGCACGCCTGCCGGGATGATCTGCTGGGTTGTCGGGATCTGGCTGATCACCGATTTGAACTGCGAGTAAAACAGCGTGCAGATGTCGAAGCCGCCCTCGTTGAAGAGCTGGATGACCTTCTTGGCAATGCCATCGGCATTGACGAAGCCCAGCGTCTTCACCTCGCGCAAGTCGACGCGCTCGAGGATCAGCGCCGCATAGTCGCGACGCAGGATGTCGAACCCCTTCTTGCCGACGCAGATGATCTTGACCTGTTTCCCGTCGGCCAAAAGCTTGCGGATGTGGTCGCGGGCAAGGCGTGCGATCTGCGAATTGAAGCCGCCGCACAGACCACGCTCGGCGGTGCAGACGACGAGCAGATGCACGTCGTCCTTGCCGGTGCCGGTCATCAGCGCCGGGGCCTCGCCGCCGCCGCCGATCGCCTGGGTGATGTTGGCCAGCACCGCACCCATGCGCTCCGAATAGGGGCGCGCTGCTTCCGCCGCCTCCTGCGCGCGGCGCAGCTTCGCCGCGGCGACCATCTGCATCGCCTTGGTGATCTTCTGCGTCGCCTTGACCGAGGCGATACGGTTACGAAGGTCTTTTAGTGAAGGCATGCTTCAAACCTGATCCCGTCCGTCCGGCCGTCGTTCAAGCAAAGGTCTTGGCGAAGGTGTCGATCTCCGCCTTCAGCTTGGCGCGCAGATCGTCCGACAGCGCCTTCTCCTTGCGGATGCCGTCGAGCACCTCCTTGCCGGCCGAGCGCATGTGGCTGAGCAAGCCATGCTCGAATTTGCTGACCTGGTCGATCGCCAACTTGTCGAGATAGCCGTTGACGCCGGCGAAGATCACCGCGACCTGTTCTTCGACCCTGAGCGGCGAGAATTGCGGCTGCTTCAGGAGTTCGGTCAGGCGTGCACCGCGGTTGAGCAGGCGCTGCGTCGCGGCGTCGAGGTCGGAGCCGAACTGGGCGAAGGCCGCCATTTCGCGGTACTGCGCGAGCTCGCCCTTGATCGAGCCGGCGACCTGCTTCATCGCCTTGATCTGCGCCGAGGAGCCGACGCGCGACACCGACAGGCCGACATTGACCGCCGGGCGGACGCCCTGGAAGAACAGATTGGTTTCCAGGAAGATCTGGCCGTCGGTGATCGAGATGACGTTGGTCGGGATATAGGCCGACACGTCGTTGGCCTGGGTCTCGATGATCGGCAGAGCCGTCAGCGAACCGCCGCCATTGTCGTCATTGAGCTTGGCGGCACGCTCCAGAAGGCGCGAATGCAGGTAGAAGACGTCGCCCGGATAGGCTTCGCGGCCAGGCGGGCGGCGCAGCAGCAGCGACATCTGGCGATAGGCGACGGCCTGCTTGGACAGATCGTCGTAACTGATCAGCGCGTGCATGCCGTTGTCGCGGAAATATTCGCCCATCGTGCAGGCGGTGAACGGCGCCAGGAACTGCATCGGCGCCGGATCGGAAGCGGTGGCGGCGATGATGATCGAATAATCGAGCGCGCCGCGCTCTTCGAGGACTTTCACGAACTGCGCAACGGTCGAGCGCTTCTGGCCGACGGCGACGTAGACGCAGTAGAGCTTTTCCTTCTCCGGGCCGTGCTCGTGCACCGATTTCTGGTTGAGCATCGTGTCGAGGATGATCGCGGTCTTGCCGGTCTGGCGATCGCCGATGACCAGCTCGCGCTGGCCGCGGCCGACCGGGATCAGCGCATCGATGGCCTTGAGGCCGGTCGACATCGGCTCGTTCACCGATTTGCGCGGAATGATGCCAGGCGCCTTGACGTCGACGCGCTTGCGCTCGGTCGCCTGGATCGGGCCCTTGCCGTCGATCGGGTTGCCGAGCGCATCGACGACGCGGCCGAGCAGGCCCATGCCGACCGGCGTATCGACGATGGCGCCGGTGCGCTTGACGATATCGCCTTCCTTGATGTCGCGGTCGGCGCCGAAGATGACGACGCCGACATTGTCGGCTTCGAGATTGAGCGCCATGCCGCGGATGCCGCCGGGGAATTCGACCATCTCGCCGGCCTGGACATTGTCGAGGCCATAGACGCGGGCGATGCCGTCACCGACGGACAGAACCTGGCCGACTTCGGAGACCTCGGCCTCCTTGCCGAAATTCTTGATCTGGTCTTTCAGAATTGCGGAAATTTCCGCGGCGCGGATGTCCATCAGCCGACCTCTTTCAGTGCAAGCTTGAGCGAATTGAGTTTGGTTTTGAGCGACGTATCGATCTGGCGCGAGCCTATCTTGACCACCAGCCCGCCGAGCAGCGACGGATCGACGGTCACGGTGATCGCGACATCCTTGCCGGCAACGCTTTTCAGCGCCGCCTTCAGCTCGGTTTGCTGGGCGTCGGTCAGCGCATGCGCCGAGGTCACTTCAGCGGCGGTCTCGCCACGATGCTCGGCGGCGATCTGGCGGAATGCCTTGATCATGCCGGGGATGGCGAACAGACGGCGGTTCTGGGCGACGACGCGCAGGAAATTGCCGGTAAGGCCGGTGATCCCTGCCTTGTCGGCGATCGCCGCAATGGCCTTGGCCTGGTCCTCGCTGGAGAACACCGGACTATTGATCAGGCGGGTCAGATCAGCACTGCCTTCGAGCATCGCCGCGAAACTGTTGAGGTCGGCCTCGACCTGGCCGACCGAATTCGCCTGGAGCGCGAGCTCGAACAGCGAACCCGCATAGCGCTCTGCGACACCTGAGATTGGCGATGACGATTGGGCCACGGACCGTCTTTTCTCTTGTCTGACAGGCCGCAGATTATTGGCGCGAGCGAAAACTCTGGCTAAATCTTTGACCTTACTGCATTTTTCCAAGCACGAAGACGCGGCTTCCGCTATCCCCGGCCGAAAGTCGATTGCCGTCTAGCACAGGCATTTTAAGACCGCAATGCGTCGCCCCGCATGGTTTTCAGGCACTATTGTCGCATCCGGCGGCGCGGTTCGACCGCCGGTCCCGAATTAGCCTTTGATTCAAGGCACAAAGCCGAAAGCGAAGGCAAGCGGCAGCGCCGCCAGCACCAGTTCGACCACGATGGACGCCCAGTTGAAAGGTGTGTTGGCGCTGTCCGACATCATCGACAGCAGGCGACCGAAGGCGGTGAACAGCCAGGAAAAGCCAAGCGCCATGTAGAGCAGCGGTTGCGCCAGCAGAATGCAGCACAGGCCGACGCCGAGATAGAAGCCTGACATCCTGCCGCGCCCTTCGGCGATCGCCGCCGCCTTTTCGGGCTTGACCTGCAGTCTGAGTATCCGGAAAGCCAGTGCCGGCGCCAGGAACAACATCAGCCCGAACAGCAAGGTCACGACGGCGCTCGACCACGCCAGCCACTCGCCCTGGCTCATCGGCCACGGAAACGCAAATTCCATACTGTCCCCTCGCAAATGGCTGTTTCGAAATTTCGGGCATTCTAGCGAAGCAAGAGCCATGCGCCAGATGCGCGTCACGAATTACGGGCGCGCATCAGTCCAACGCGAACACGACCGCCGCCTCGGTATGGATGCGCGTCGTACCAAGAGCTTCATGACGGGCTGTTCCTCCTTTATGGAACGCTATGCATTATGACCACATGAGACCACACAGGGAGTGAGGCGCTCGAGGTGTGGTGCTGGAATATATTGCAAGACCCGCCTGCGGCTGACTAGGCTAACTCCAAACGCCTCACAAAAAGCTCTGCGGGTCGATGTCGACCTGCACGCGCACCGAGCCCCGCAGCTTCGGTCCCTCGGCCAGCATGGCGCGAATGAACCCCTGAATGTCGGCGCGCCGTTCGCCCTGGATCAGCAGGCGAAAGCGATGGCGGCCGCCGATCAGCGACAGCGGCGCCTCGGCCGGGCCGAGCACGAACAGGTCGGCGGCCTGAGGTGCGGCGCGCCGCAAACCCCGCGCATGGCCCTCCGCTTCCGCCCGCGTCGCAGCACTGACGATGACGCCGGCGAGCCGGCCGAAAGGCGGCAGCACCGCCCGCTCGCGCTCGGCGATCTCGCGCTCGTAAAAAGCCTCGGCGTCGCCGGAGACGATCGCCCGCATGACCGGGTGGTCGGGCTGGAAGGTCTGCAGCAGGCCAAGACTCTTCTTGCCGGTGCGGCCGGCGCGGCCGGTCACCTGGCTGAGCAGCTGGAAGGTGCGCTCGGCGGCGCGCGGATCGCCATTGGCCAGGCCGAGGTCGGCGTCGACCACGCCAACCAGTGTCATGTTGGGGAAATTGTGGCCCTTGGCGACGAGCTGCGTGCCGATGACGATGTCGGCCTCGCCATTTGCGATGGCTTCAAGCTCCAGCCTGAGCCGCCGCACGCCGCCCATCAGGTCGGACGACAGGACGATGGTGCGGGCGTCGGGGAAATGCGCGACGACTTCTTCGGCGATGCGCTCGACGCCCGGCCCGCAGGCGACCAGATGGTCGAGCGTGCCGCATTCCGGGCAGGCCTCGGGCCGCCGCTCATTGTGCCCGCAATGGTGGCAGACGAGCTGGCCGCGAAAGCGGTGCTCGACCAGCCAGGCCGAGCAGACCGGGCAACCGAAGCGATGGCCGCAGACCCGGCACAGCGTCAGCGGCGCATAGCCGCGCCGGTTGAGGAACAGCAGTGACTGTTCCTTCTTCTCCAGTGTCTGGCGCATATGGCCAAGCAGCACCGGCGACAGGAAGCCGCCGCGTGCCGGCGGGGCGCGGCGCATGTCGATCGTCTTCAGGTCGGGAAGCGCCGCCTCGGCAAAGCGCGCCGAAAGCACCGCCCTGCTATAGCGGCCTTGGCTCGCATTGACCCGGCTTTCGACCGACG
The DNA here is from genome assembly GCF_055811215.1 of Mesorhizobium sp. WSM4819. Taxonomy (NCBI): domain Bacteria; kingdom Pseudomonadati; phylum Pseudomonadota; class Alphaproteobacteria; order Hyphomicrobiales; family Phyllobacteriaceae; genus Mesorhizobium; species Mesorhizobium sp. WSM4819. The sequence goes on along the minus strand of NZ_JBVVQO010000009.1, from coordinate 25,320 downwards.
GTGTCGCCGAGGCGAGCACGACCGGAAAGCCGCCGATGTGGCCGCGCACCACCGCCATGTCGCGGGCATTGTAGAAGACGCGGTCTTCCTGCTTGTAGGCGGGGTCGTGCTCCTCGTCGACGACGATCAGCCCAAGCTCCCTGAACGGCAAAAACAGCGCCGAACGCGCGCCGGCAACGACGCGCACGCCACCTTCCGCCACCTGCCGCCAGACACGCTCGCGCATTCTTGGCGGCAGGTCCGAGTGCCATTCGGCCGGCTTGGCGCCGAACCGTTCCTGGAAGCGCTCGAGGAAAGCGTGGGTCAGCGCGATCTCCGGCAGCAGGATCAGCACCTGCTTGCCGCGGTCGAGCGCTGCCGACACCGCCTCGAAATAGACCTCAGTCTTGCCCGATCCGGTCACCCCGTCGAGCAGCGTGACGCCGAATGCGCCGGCCGCGACATTGCTGCGCAGCATCTCGGCTGCATCGCGCTGGTCCGGCATCAGCGATGGCTGGGCGTAGCCTGGGTCGGGTGCTGCGACCACCGGTCGCGGCGGGATCATGACGGTCTCGAACACGCCTTGCGCCTTCAGCCCGTCGATGACCGTCGACGACACGCCGGCCGCATGCGCCAGCCCGGACCGCGTCCAGGCGAGCCCGCCTTCGGCTGTCTCCAGCACGCGCATCCTCGCATCCGTCACACGGTCGGGTCTGGCCAAGGTGCGTTGCAGGCCTTCGATCCACGGTTCCGGGTCGAAGGCCTCCGGCGCCCGCAGCAGCATGCGCGCCACCATGCCGGGCGGCGACAGCGTGTATTGCGCAATCCAGTCGACGAAGCGGCGCATGGCGCGGCCGATCGGCGGGCAGTCGAAGACCTGCTCGATCGAGCGCAGTTTTTTGGCATCGACCTTTTCGACGGCGCCGTCCCAGACGATGCCGGCAACCTGGCGCGGACCGAGCGGCACGCGCACGATCGAGCCCGGCACCACGCGCATGCCGGCGGGCACGGCATAGGTGTAGGGCCGCTCGGCGGGCATCGGCACCAGCACCGGTGCGGCCGCGACAAAGGGCGAATCTTCGATCATGAGGCGTGACCTTGCCCCGACTTTCGTCTAGATCAAAGTCCGACCCCCAGAGGTGCATGACATGCACTAGAGCGACGTGCGTCCATCCGGACGCACAAAGTACGCTCTAGAACTTTAAACCTCGCATCGTGCCTCCGAAAATCGATTCGATTTTCGGGCCGATGCGATAAAAATCTTCAGGAGACCGTCATGAAATTTTTTGTCGACACCGCCGATATCAAGGAAATCCGTGAACTGAACGATTTGGGGCTGCTCGACGGCGTCACCACCAATCCTTCGCTGATCCTCAAATCCGGCGGCAAGATCGCCGAAGTCACCAGAGAGATCTGCGAGATCGTCAAGGGCCCGGTCTCGGCCGAAGTCGTCGCCACCGAATACAAGGACATGATGGCGGAGGCCAAGATCCTGGCCAGGATCGCCGACAACGTCTGCATCAAGGTGCCTCTGACGCTCGACGGCCTGAGGGCCTGCAAGGACATCCGCTCGGACGGCCGCATGGTCAATGTCACGCTGTGCTTCTCGGCTACCCAGGCGCTGCTCGCCGCCAAGGCCGGCGCCTCCTTCATCTCGCCCTTCGTCGGCCGCATCGACGACAGCGGCTGGGACGGCATGGAACTGATCGCCGATATCCGCACCATCTACGACAATTATGATTTCCAGACCGAGATCCTGACCGCCTCGGTGCGCACGGTGAACCACGTCAAGCAGGCCGCACTGATCGGCGCCGACGTCATCACCGCGCCGCCGGCGACGCTGAAGGCGCTGGTCAAGCACCCGCTGACCGACAAGGGCCTGGAGCAGTTCCTCGCCGACTGGGCCAAGACCGGCCAGACAATCGGCTGAAATCAAGAAGATCGGCTGAAATCAAAACGCCGTGTTCCCGTAAAAAAAAGGCCGAGCAATCGGCCTTTTTTTGCGCCAGCAATCAGGCCTCGGCGGTAGCCGGAACGTCTTGATCCAGGCCGAACGGCGCTAACCCGCCACCGTCTTGCCGTGCTTGACCAGAGCCTGGGCGATCGACAGGCGCAGCAGGTCCGCCAGTTCGCGCGCCGCGCGGTTCTCGGCGTCGATTTGCGCCCGGTAGGAGGCGAACTCCTGACGGGGCCGGTCGAAGGACGACGCTATCGAGCGCTTGCCGGTCGCGATCGTCGTGCCGGTCCTGGCGTCGATCAGCACATAATTCGCGGTCAGTGTCACCGTGCCCGCGGTTGGTTCGTCGTCATCGGTCGTGACCTGCACCTTTGCAGCGGATTCAATAAGTTCGGTAACGCCGAGATCGAGCGAATAGGCGGGCGACGCCGGCTCGCCCGCACCCTGGCCGAGCGCGAAAATCAGATTGTTGCGGACCTGCTGGGCGTAGCGCGTGTTGACCGGCTTGACCGAGATGGACCCGAGTTCGGCGGCAGCGCCAACTTGCGAACCGGTCGACAGCGGCGCGCTCGAATAGAGCGGGCGCACCGTGCAGGCCGAAACCAGCGCAACCGAAGCGACCAGCCCATACAGCGCGGCACGGCGCAGCAAATGCGTCACTTCTGTCTTCCTCGGATCAGGCAACGACATTGACGATCCTCTGCGGCACGATGATCACCTTGCGCGGTGCCTTACCTTCGAGCGCTTTCTGCACGAAGTCGAGAGCCAGAACCGCTTTTTCGACGGCACCTTGGTCCGCGTCTCGGGCAATTGTCAAATCGCCGCGCTTCTTGCCGTTGACCTGGACCGGCAGCACGATCTCGCTGTCGACGACAAGCGACGGATCAAAGACAGGCCAGGGCCGTTCGGCGACCAGATCGGTGCCGCCGAGCGCCTGCCAGCATTCCTCGGCCAGATGCGGCATGACCGGCGCAATCAAATGCACGAGGATGTCGACGGCTTGCCGGCAGGAAGCCTTGAGGGCCGGATCGGCCTTGCCTTCGGCCGCCTCGTTGAGCGGCGTGTTGAGCGCATTGGCGAGTTCGTAGATGCGGGCGATGGCGCGGTTGAAGGCGAGCTTTTCAATGTCCTCGCCCACCGATTTCAGGATCTTGTGCGCGGCCTTGGAAACAGTCCCTGCCTCGCCCTGCTTCGCCGCTGCCGGCTGGATTCCGGCGAGCGATTCGGCGGCTGTCGACACCAGGCGCCAGATACGCTGGATGAAGCGGTGCGCGCCGGCGGCGCCCTCGTCGGTCCATTCGACGTCACGTTCGGGCGGCGAGTCCGACAGCATGAACCAGCGCGCGGTGTCGGCGCCGTAGCCGTCGGTGATCTCTTCGGGGCTCACCGTGTTCTTCCTCGACTTCGACATTTTTTCGAGCGGGCCGATCACCGCCTCTTCGCCGGTCGCGATTTCTATGGCGCGGCGCTTGCCATCGACGTCCTCCAGCCGCACCTCGCTGGGCGCAAGCCAGCGGCTGTTCGCGCCACTGCCGACCCGATAGGTCTCGTGCACCACCATGCCTTGCGTGAACAGGCCCCTGAACGGCTCGGCGAGGTCGACATGGCCGGTCTCACGCATGGCGCGGGTGAAGAAGCGCGAATAGAGCAGGTGTAAAATGGCGTGCTCGATGCCGCCAATATACTGGTCGACCGGCAGCCATTCGGTAGCTGCCTTGGGATCGGTTGGGTCGTTCGCCCGGGGCGCGGTGAAGCGCGCGAAATACCACGACGAATCGACGAACGTGTCCATCGTGTCGGTTTCGCGGCGTGCATCCTTGCCGCATCGCGGGCATTTGACGTGCCGCCAGGTCGGATGGCGGTCGAGCGGATTGCCCGGCCGGTCGAACTCGATGTCGTCGGGAAGCTTGACCGGCAGGTCCGCCTTCGGCACCGGCACCACGCCGCAATCCTCGCAATGGATCATCGGGATCGGGCAGCCCCAGTAGCGCTGGCGCGAAATGCCCCAGTCGCGCAGGCGGAAGTTGACCTTGCGCTCGGCCATCGGCCGGTTGCCGATGGTCTTTTGTTCCAGCAGCTTGGCCACTTCGTCGAACGCCTGATCAGGCTTCCTGCCGTCGAGGAAGCGCGAATTGATCATCACGCCGTCGCCGACATAGGCCTCGTCGATGATCTGGAAGTTTCCCTGGATCTCGCCTTCCGGCATCACCACCGGAATGACCGGCAGCCCATATCGGTTAGCGAAGTCGAGGTCGCGCTGGTCACCGGACGGGCAACCGAATATGGCGCCGGTGCCGTACTCCATCAGCACGAAATTGGCGACATAGACAGGCAGCGTCCAGTTCGCGTCGAACGGATGGACGACTCGTATACCGGTATCCATGCCCTTTTTTTCGGCCGTTTCCAGCGCCGCCACCGAAGTGCCCATGTGGCGAACCTCGTCGATGAACTTGGCCAGCGCCGGATTGTTTTCGGCCGCCTTCTTGGCCAGCGGATGATCAACTGCGACCGCCATGAAAGAGGCGCCGAAGATGGTGTCGGGCCGCGTCGTGTAGACCTCCAGCTCATCTTCGCCGTCAACTGGAGTGGCCAGCGGCCAGCGGATCAGCAGGCCTTCCGAACGGCCGATCCAGTTCGCCTGCATCAGCTTGACTTTTTCCGGCCATTCGTCGAGGCCTTCCAGCGAGTCCAGCAGGTCCTGCGCGTAGTCGGTGATCTTGAAGAACCACTGCGTCAGCTCGCGCTGTTCGACCAGCGCACCGGAGCGCCAGCCGCGTCCGTCGATGACCTGCTCGTTGGCAAGCACCGTCATGTCCTCCGGATCCCAGTTGACCTTGGAGGATTTGCGCGTCACCAGCCCCTTCTCGACGAAATCGAGGAACAGCATCTGCTGGCGGTGGTAGTAGTCGACATCGCAGGTGGCGAATTCGCGCGCCCAGTCGAGCGACAGGCCCATGACCTTGAGCTGCTCGCGCATGGCGGCGATGTTCTGATAGGTCCAGTCCTTGGGATGGACCTTGTTCTGCATCGCCGCGTTCTCGGCCGGCATGCCGAAGGCGTCCCAGCCCATCGGGTGCAGCACGTTGAAACCCTTGGCCCGCTTGTAGCGCGCCACCACGTCGCCCATCGTGTAGTTGCGGGTATGGCCGATATGGATGCGCCCCGACGGATAGGGAAACATCTCGAGCACGTAGTATTTCGGACGCGGGTCGTCGTTGTCAGCCTCGAACAGCTTCTTGGCGTCCCAGGCCTTCTGCCATTTGGGCTCTGATGCGCGCGGATTGTATCGTTCGGTTGCCATTGGGTGTTTTTCACTTAAAAAGCATGCGCGAACAGCCGGACATGCCCGGCGGCTCAGGAAATGTCGTCGCGGTGTTCACCATGGATTGCCGGACCCGTCAACTGCGACGCCCCGGCCAGGACAAAAACCAGAGTCAGGATATAGGCATGGCGATAGCCGACGAACAGTTTTTCACGGTCAAGGCGAGGATCGCCGCCGCCGAGAGCGAGGCAGGACGGCAAGCCGGCGCGGTGACGCTGGTCGCGGTCTCGAAGACCTTCAGCGCCGACGATATCCGCCCGGTCATCGACGCCGGGCAGCGCGTCTTCGGCGAGAACCGCGTCCAGGAAGCACAAGCCAAATGGCCAGCGCTGAAGCAAGCCTTCCCCGACATCGAGCTGCACCTGATCGGTCCGCTGCAATCGAACAAGGCGAAGGAAGCAGTCGCCCTGTTCGACGTCATCGAGACGGTCGATCGCGAGAAGATCGCCGCCGAACTCGCCAAGGAAATCGCCAGGCAAGGCCGGTCACCAAAACTCTACGTTCAGGTCAACACCGGCTCGGAACCGCAAAAGGCAGGGATCGAGCCGCGCGAAGCCGTACCCTTCGTTACGCGCTGCCGCGAGGTCCATAGCCTCGCCATCGAAGGCCTGATGTGCATTCCGCCGGCCGATGAGAATCCCGGCCCGCATTTCGCGCTGCTGGAAAAGCTCGGCACGGAGGCAGGGGTGGAGACGCTTTCGATGGGCATGTCCGGCGACTACGAAACCGCGATCGCCTTCGGCGCGACCAGCATCAGGGTCGGCTCGGCGATCTTCGGCAGCCGCTAGGGGGGCATTTGCACCGGATCGTCGGTCGCGGAGCTTGGTCCAGAACCACCAGGCCGTTACGCCAACAAGTAGAAACGAAACGTATCGTTCCTATATCGGCCGGGTCATTCCAAAACTTTCCGGAGCCGCACCATGCGCTACAGTCAACTTGGAAACACGGGGATGTTTGTCTCCGAACTGTGTCTCGGCACCATGACCTTCGGCGCCGCCGACCAAAACAACCAATGGGGCCTGATCGCCAGCCTCGACCAGGATGGCGTCGACAGGATCGTCCAGCGCTCGCTCGCCGCCGGCATCAATTTCTTCGACACGGCCGATGTCTATTCCTTCGGCGCATCGGAACGGTTTCTCGGCCAGTCGCTGCGCAACCTCGGCATCGAGCGGCAGGACGTGATCATCGCCACCAAAGTCCATGGCGCCATGGGCGACGGCCCCAACCAGCGCGGCTCCTCGCGCGGCCACATCATGGATTCGGTCGACGGCAGTCTCGAACGGCTGCAACTGGACCATATCGATCTCTATCAGTTGCACGGCACCGACGCGGTTACGCCGATCGACGAGACGCTCAGGGCGCTCGACGATCTGGTTGCCAGCGGTAAGGTCCGCTATGTCGGCGTCTCGAACTGGGCGGCCTGGCGCATCGCCAAGGCATTGGGCATCGCCGAACGCAAGGGCTTTGCCCGTTTTGAGACGGTTCAGTCCTACTATTCGATCGCCGGCCGAGATCTGGAGCGCGAGATCGTGCCGCTGCTCAACGAGGAGAAGCTTGGGCTGATGGTCTGGTCGCCGATGGCGGGCGGGCTGCTTTCCGGCAAATACGGACCCGGCGCGCCCGGCAATGGCGAGGGCCGCCGCGCCAGCTTCAATTTCCCGCCGGTCGATGAAGACCGCGCCTGGGCGGCGGTCGCCGTCATGCGCGAGATCGCCGGCAAGCACGGCGCCAGCGTCGCCACGGTGGCACTTGGCTATGTCTTGGCCAAGCCTTTCGTGATGAGCGTGATCATCGGCGCCAGCCGCATGGAGCAGCTCGAACAGAACCTTGCCGCCACCGCGTTGAAGCTCGACAGCGACGATCTTGCTCGTCTCGACGAAGTCAGCGCGCTGCCATCCGAATATCCGGGCTGGATGATCGAGCGCCAGGCGGCTGGCCGGCGTCCGGCACCCTTTGCGGCGAAAAAGTAATTCAATCTTATCTTCGATTTCGGGAGCCGGCGGGCTCCCGATCTTTTTGGGCTCAGCTCAGCCGGACCGTCTCGACCAGAAAGTCGAGAAAGGCCCGCACTCGCGCCGGCAAATGTTTGCCCTGGCCGACGTAAACAGCGTGGGTAAGCTCCTCGTCGCCGGGATTGAAGTCCTCCAGAAGCGGGACCAGCCGACCGGCGGCGATGTCGGGCTCCACATGCCAGCGTGCCAGCCGGGCGATGCCAGCGCCCGAGAGCGCCATCAGCCGCATCGCCTCGCCGTCGCTGACCAGCGTGTTTCCGGTGATCGGGACGATGAAGGCCTCGCCGGCCGCGCTGACGAAGGGCCAGCCGTCGACATGGCGCACGAAGCAGAAACCCATCCGATTGTGATGATCGAGATCGGCCGGCGTTTGGAGCGCGCCATGCGTCCTGATGTACGATGGCGCGGCGACGACGACCAGCCGGCTCTGCCCGAGCTTGCGCGCCACCAAACGTGACTCGCCGAGCGGCCCGGCGCGGATGGCGACATCGGCGCGCTCCTCCATCAGGTCGATGACATTGTCGGTCAAAACCAGATCGATGGCGATTTCCGGATAGCGTTCGAGAAAGCGCGGCAACAGCGGGATCAGCCGGTGCTGCCCGAACGGCACGTAGCTGTTGACCCGCAGCCGGCCGCGCGGCGCAGCACCGGCCGCCGCCTCGCGCTCGGCTGCCGCCATGTCGGCCAGGATGCGCACGCCGCTGTCGAAGAAGGCCGCGCCTTCTGGAGTCAATTGGAGCTTGCGAGTCGAACGGCTGATCAGCCGCGCGCCAAGCCGCGCCTCAAGCCGCGCAATCAGCTTGCTCACCGCCGACGGCGTCATCCGCAGCATCCGCGCCGCAGCCGAAAAACTGCCCGCTTCGACGACACGGACAAACACTTCGATCTCGCCGGAGCGGTTGATGTCAGGCCTCGCCATTCGTGAATCTATTTCACAGACAATGTGCCCGACGCAAGGCTGGTTCACAGCACATGGCAACACGATCTTCCGGGTCGGGGCGCAGGAGGACACGGCGTCCTGTCGTCAAAACTGCTGTCATCGGAGTGGGAACCGCAATGCCTCTTGCACTTTATGCTCTCGCCGCCGGTGCGTTCGGCATCGGTGTCACCGAATTCGTCATCATGGGCCTGCTGCTCGACGTCAGCGCCGATCTCGGCGTCTCGATCTCGGCCGCCGGCCAGTTGATCTCCGGCTATGCGCTGGGCGTCGTCATCGGCGCGCCGCTGCTGACGATCGCCACCGGCCGCTGGCCGCGCAAGACCGTGCTTCTGGCGCTGATGGCGGTCTTCACGCTGGGCAACCTCGCCTGCGCGCTGGCCCCCGACTACTGGACGCTGATGGCTGCCCGCGTGCTCACCGCCTTCGCCCACGGCACCTTCTTCGGCGTTGGTGCGGTGGTTGCGACCAGGCTGGTCGCTCCCAACAGGAAGGCCTCGGCGATCGCCCTGATGTTCACCGGCCTGACCATCGCCAACATCCTCGGCGTGCCCTTCGGCACCTGGCTCGGCCAGGCCTTCGGCTGGCGGGCGACCTTCTGGGCTGTAACCCTGGTCGGCATCGTCGCCTTCGCCATCATTCTCCTGCTGGTGCCGCGCAGCCCGGCAGCGCTGGAAAAGAGCGACCTGCGCGGCGATCTCGCCGTGCTCGGCCGCGCTCCGGTTCTGCTTGGCTTCGCCACCACCGTGCTTGGCTATGCCGGCGTCTTCGCCGTCTTCACCTATATCGCCCCCCTGCTGACCGAGATCACCGGTTTTGCGGAAGCGGCGGTGTCGCCGATCCTGCTTGTTTTCGGCGGCGGCCTCATCGCCGGCAATCTCGTCGGCGGCAAGTTCGCCGACCGCTGGCTGGTGCCTTCCGTCCTCGGCAGTCTCATTGTGCTGGCGCTGGTGCTCGGCACGATGACCTTCGCCCTGCACAGCCGGGCGATGGCTGTCATCCATGTCGGCCTGCTCGGCGCCGCCGCCTTCGCCACCGTAGCGCCGCTGCAGATGTGGGTCCTAGAAAAGGCTGATGGCGCCGGCCAGAGCCTCGCCTCGTCCTTCAACATCGCCGCCTTCAACCTCGGCAACGCCGCCGGCGCCTGGCTCGGCGGCATGGTCATCGCGCATGGCCCCGGCCTTGGCGCCATCACCTGGGTCGCCGCCCTGCTGCCGCTCTCGGCGCTCGCCGTGGCGTGGCTGGCGCTGCGCCTCGATCGCCCGACGCTTGGCGAGCCGGCATCTGCCCGCACGTAGCAACCCGACGAACCCCCTTAGACATCACAGGAGAAAAAGATGGATTATCGACGTCTTGGCGCCTCGGGCCTGAAGGTTCCGGCGCTCTCGTTCGGCGCTGGAACCTTCGGCGGCTCGGGGCCGCTGTTCGGCGCCTGGGGCAACAGCGATGCGACGGAAGCGCGGCGGCTGGTCGACATCTGCCTGGAGGCCGGCGTCAACCTGTTCGACACCGCCGACGTCTATTCGAACGGCGCCTCCGAGGAAGTGCTCGGCGCGGCCGTCAAGGGTCGCCGCGATGCCGTGCTGATTTCGACCAAGACCTCGCTGCCGATGGGCGACGGACCCAATGATGCCGGGTCCTCCCGATCGCGCCTCATCAAGGCGGTCGAGGACGCGCTCAAGCGTCTCGGCACCGATTACATCGACCTGCTGCAGCTGCATGCTTTTGACGCCGCAACGCCGATCGAGGAGGTGCTGTCGACGCTGGACAGTCTCGTGCGCGCCGGCAAGCTGCGCTATGTCGGCGTCTCCAACTTTTCCGGCTGGCAAGTGATGAAATCGCTCGGTCTGGCGGACAAGCACGGCTACCCGCGCTACGTCGCCCATCAGGTCTACTATTCGCTGGTCGGGCGCGACTATGAATGGGAGTTGATGCCGCTCGGGCTCGACCAGGGCGTTGGCGCGCTGGTGTGGAGCCCGCTCGGCTGGGGCCGCCTGACCGGCAAGATCCGCCGCGGCGAGCCACTGCCGGAAAAAAGCCGGCTGCACGACACCGCAAGCTTCGGGCCGCCGGTAGAAGACGAGTTGCTCTACAGGGTTGTCGATGCGCTCGAAGCCGTGGCCAGGGAAACCGGCAAGACCGTGCCGCAGATCGCCATCAACTGGTTGCTGCAGCGGCCGACCGTCGCCTCTGTCATTATCGGCGCGCGCACCGAGGAACAGCTGCGCCAGAATCTTGGTGCCGTCGGTTGGTCATTGACATCCGACCAGATCAAGACGCTCGACGCAGCAAGCGCGGTGACCGCAGCCTATCCGTATTTTCCGTATCGCCGGCAGGAGGGTTTTGCCCGGCTGAGCCCGCCTGCGGTCTGAGAGTCGCGATCGCTCGTTCGGGTGACCATCATAAACATTCGGGACTTGCCGAAGCCTCCCCAACTTCGTCATCCCTGGGCGAAGCAGGAGCGAAGCTCCGTCGCGGAGACCCTGGGATCCATGCCATAACCTTGGCCGTAGGGGTGCAGCGGAGCAGAATTCGGCACCGCAGCGGCGCTTTGAAGTCACGGCATGGATCCTGGGGTCTGCGCCGCGTCGCTTCGCTCCACCCCAGGATGACGAAGCTCCGAGATGTTTCCGCCAATCACCGAGGCATGCGGAATCCATCATGCAAGCAGCCCGCCAGAACATCCTGCGCCGTTGCCCTAATGCAGCACGAACTCGCCATCGAGCTTCCGCCACTCATTGGGCGCGATCAGCTTCTGGTGCGTATAGCTCACCGAATGCAGCGGGCCATCGAGCTTGGCCTGCCAGAACTCGATGAACCGGATCAGCACCGGAAATTTCGGAGCGATGTCGTAGTCCTGCCAGATGAAGCTCTGCAGCAGATGCGGATGATCGGGAAAATGATAAAGGATTTTGGCCGTGGTCAAGCCATAGCCCTTGAGCATCAGGTCCATTTCGGAATGGTCACGCATCGCGGTCCCCCGGTTGATTCTCCTTCCTCCCAATTTGAAATTGTGCCCGCAATTTGCTTAATCGTCTATTGATATTTCGTAGTTAGAGGCCGGATTTACGACACAAAAACATGCAGTTAGCAGCGATCGTGGTTGAGTGCTGATAGCGGCAACTCAAACCTCTGCGGCATCCCGCCGCGCGAATCCAACGTCTAATGTTGCCGTCACCGCGGAACTGTTAATAATGCGCGCGAATTCGCGGCCGCTTCGCCGCGATGCCGCCGGCGGTCAAGCCGGGCGGCCTGGTTTCGGGAGGAAAGCAAAGATATGTCCGAGGTTCATGTCCATCGCGTCCAGCCGGCGTGGAAGAAGAATGCGCTGATCGACAAAGACACTTATTTGAAATGGTACGCCGACAGCGTGAAGAACCCGGACAAGTTCTGGGGCAAGCACGGCAAGCGCATCGACTGGTTCAAGCCCTACAGCAAGGTCAAGAACACCTCCTTCGACGGCAAGGTCTCGATCAAATGGTTCGAGGACGGCGAGACCAATGTTTCCTGGAACTGCATCGACCGGCATCTGAAGAAGCGCGGCGATCAGACCGCCATCATCTGGGAAGGCGACAATCCCTACGATGACAGGAAGATCACCTATAACGAGCTCCATGCGCATGTCTGCCGGCTCGCCAATGTGATGAAGAAGCACGGCGTCAAAAAAGGCGACCGCGTCACCATCTACATGCCGATGATCCCGGAAGCCGCCTATGCGATGCTTGCCTGCACGCGCATCGGCGCCATCCATTCGGTGGTCTTCGGCGGCTTCTCACCGGACGCGCTGGCGGGCCGCATCGACGACTGCAAATCAAGCTTCGTGATCACCGCCGACGAGGGCCTGCGCGGCGGCAAGCCGATCCCGTTGAAGGACAACACCGACAAGGCGATCGAAATCGCCGCCAAGGCCGGAACGAAAGTCGAAAAGGTCGTCGTGGTGCGCCGCACCGGCGGCAAGACCGGCTGGGTGGCCGGACGCGACGTCTGGTACCATGACGAGATCGCGACGGTTAAGGCGGAATGCAAGCCGGAGAAGATGAAGGCCGAGGACCCGCTGTTCATCCTCTACACATCGGGCTCGACCGGCAAGCCGAAGGGCGTTCTGCACACCACGGCCGGCTATCTCGTCTACGTCTCGATGACCCACCAATATGTCTTCGACTATCACGACGGCGACATCTACTGGTGCACCGCCGATGTCGGCTGGGTCACCGGTCACAGCTATATCGTCTACGGGCCGCTCGCCAACGGCGCCACCACGCTGATGTTCGAAGGCGTGCCGAACTATCCCTCGCAATCCCGCTTCTGGGAGGTCATCGACAAGCACAAGGTCAACATCTTCTACACCGCGCCGACGGCGTTGCGCGCCCTGATGGGCGCCGGCGACGCCCATGTCGCCAAAACCTCGCGCAAATCGTTGCGCGTGCTCGGCACGGTCGGCGAGCCGATCAATCCGGAAGCCTGGGAGTGGTATTTCAACATCGTCGGTAACGGTAAGGTGCCGATTGTCGACACCTGGTGGCAGACCGAGACCGGCGGCATCCTGATCACGCCGCTGCCCGGCGCCACCCCGCTCAAGGCAGGTTCGGCGACGCAGCCGTTCTTCGGCGTCAAGCCGCAACTGGTCGACGGCGACGGCAAGGTGCTGGAAGGCGTTGCCAGCGGCAATCTCTGCATCGCCGATTCGTGGCCGGGCCAGATGCGCACCGTCTATGGCGACCACGAGCGCTTCGTGCAGACCTATTTTTCCACTTACAAGGGCAAATATTTTACCGGCGACGGCTGCCGCCGCGACGCCGACGGCTACTACTGGATCACCGGCCGGGTCGACGACGTCATCAACGTCTCCGGCCACCGCATGGGCACGGCCGAGGTCGAATCGGCGCTGGTTTCGCACGAGAAAGTCTCGGAAGCCGCCGTCGTCGGCTACCCCCACGACATCAAGGGCCAGGGCATCTACTGCTACGTCACATTGATGGCCGGCGAGAAGCCGGACGAGGCGTTGCGCAAGGAGCTTGTCACCCACGTCCGCAAGGACATCGGCGCCATCGCCACGCCCGACAAGATCCAGTTCGCTCCGGGCCTGCCGAAAACCCGATCGGGCAAGATTATGCGTCGCATCCTGCGCAAGATCGCCGAGGACGATTTTGCCGCGCTCGGCGATACCTCGACGCTGGCCGACCCGGCGGTCGTCGACGACCTCATCGCCAACCGGCAGAACAAGCGGGCATAAGAAACATCCGGTCGACGGTCGTCGGAAACCCCATCGGATGAGATCGGCTCGCTGGCGCTCTACTGATAAAGGTCCGCCCGCGTCGGCGGCAGTCCGCTCGGGCCCCGCGCGCGCTTGGTGACGACGGTCTGGAAAATCTGCGCCGAGGCGCGTTCGAAAGTGATCGAACAGCCGGTGAGATAAAGCAGCCAGAGGCGCGCCTTGGCTTCGCCGACCTCGGCGATCGCTTCGTCGAAGCGTGCGTGGAGGCGCTCGGCCCACAGACGGCAGGTGCGGGCGTAGTGCTCGCGCAAATTCTCGACATCGTAGACAAGAAAGCCGTGCGCTTCGAGATTGCCAAGCGTCATGCCGATCGTGTCGAGTTCGCCGCCGGGAAAGATGTATTTGATCAGCGCTTTGAATTCCGGACCCTTGCGCAAGGTCTTCTTGATGCTGCCCTTGTCGCGCCGGGTGATGGCGTGATGCAGATAGATGCCGCCCGGCTTGAGCAGGCGACGAATGGCCGAGAAATAGGCGGCGTGGTTGGCCAGCCCCAGATGCTCGAACATGCCGATCGACGAGATCTTGTCGAAGGAGCCGGACAGCTCGGCATAGGACTTTATCTCGATGGTGATGCGATCCTCCAGTCCCTCAGCACGGATGCGCTCGCGGGCGAGCTGGGTCTGGGCTTCCGACAGCGAGACGCCATGGCCGACGACGCCGTAATTTTTCGCGGCATGGATGAGCATGGCTCCCCAGCCGCAGCCGATGTCGAGCAGCCTTTCGCCGGGCTTCAGCCGGAGCTTGCGGCAGATATGATCGAGCTTGTCCTTCTGCGCCTGGTTGATGCCATTGGCGAAATCGGTGAAATAGCCGCAGCTATAGACCATGCGGTCGTCGAGGAAGAGCCGGTAGAAGGCGTTCGAAATGTCGTAGTGGTGCTGGATTGCCTGCCTGTTCGACCCGCTGACGAAGGGGTTACGCCCGGAAAGGTCGGTCCGCGCCGTCATCTGTTTTCTCGAAAACAGCACGGCCGGCAGGTCGCGCAGGACCGCGAGCTTGGGCAACGACTTGAGCTTCGCCCTGAGCTTGCCCTGCGCAGGCAGAGCGTAGAAATCGAACAGCGACCCGTCTTCCACGTCGATGGTCTTGGAAATCCACATTTCGATCAGCGTCGAGAGGTTGGGCCGCCGCATCACCTGCCAGACGATGTCCTGGTCGTTGATGGTGACCACGGGGCCGGTGGCGGGGCCGATCCGCTCGCCGTTCCACAGCTTAACCGCGAAACCCGGCTTCAACGTCTCGATAACCGTTCGAACGATCCGTGCGGCTCTCTCGGCTGCCTCCATCCCCGTTCCTCCTGCTCAGCCCCTGGCGGTCCGGCAGCGACATTGCCTGTCCGATCGGATAGCCGCAAGCAGTTAGCGGCAAACGCGCACCGCATTTTCACGATGGCGCCTTGCCATTTGCAGATCGACACCCCATCATGAGGGCGTGTTCAACAAATCGAAAGGAGGTGATCCGATGTCGAGTGATTTCGTTTTCCAGAACGTGGCCTCAGCGGATTGCACTTTCGGGAAGCAGTCTTCCCGTTAAGGCGCGAGATGCGCGGCTGGCGACGCCTGGAGCGCCGCGCGTCCTTTGGATGCGCAAAGGACGCTCCAGCACTTTAAGTCACGTCGCTGCCATGAGCCGCGCCATGGACGGAAACACGGAAGGCCGCCGGCTTCGAAAGAAGCGGCGGCCTTTTCCTTTGGGTGTTCGTCTATTAGCCGTCGGGGAAGATCAGCGTTTGATGGCAAGCTTCTCGATATTCTTGCTGATCTCGTAGAAGGCAGCGGCCAGTTCCGTGCCGGTGGCGGCCTCGTAGTAGTGCTTCAGCGAGGACGTGTCCGCTGTAGAGCAATTCTTGAGGACGCTCTTTGCCTGATCTCGCTCGGTCGCCGTCATGGTCGGATCGTTCAGGTCGAAGCCGATCGTGAATATCTCAATCCCATCGCGCTTCATGTTGGCGCAGATGGCTTCGGCATTCTTTCGCGAGGTCTGGCCCTGACCCTGCGAGCTGGGCGCACCGGGTCCCTTGGCAAAAGCAGTGTTGAATTGGCCGTCGGTCATCAGGATGGCGATCTTGGCCACCCTTCTTTTGTCGAAATTGGCGGGGCCGGCACCCAGACCGGCATCGGCAATTGCCGAGCGCCACGACGGCGAAAGCATGTAATAGCCCCATTGCGCGGCGATACCGCCGGCCGTCACGCCATCCGCCCTGAAATCCGCGATTGTGTTGAGCAGTTTGTCTTTGTCGGCGGTCAGGGGGATGAGCTCGGCGGACGGGCAGCTGCGCATATTATAGCCCCGATTGACTTTGGCCAGATAGGTTTTGCCATTGTTGTCCAGGCGCGGCGTGTAAGGGCCGTCGGCCGAATAATCGGCGTAACCATCCCTGTCCTTGCGTTCAGTGGCACATTTATCGGACGCCAATGTCAAGGACACCGAGACCGGAGCATCGATCGGGGGCGGCACCTTTGATCCATATCTCGTCTCGACGAATACCGCGCTGGCCAGACCGCCTGTGTTGACGGCTTCGGCGTAGGGAACGATGGCGATGCGTACGCGGGGATTGTTCTCGTCGCGGTTCCATTTGAGCAGGTCTTCCACGGCTCCTGAAGCCGCGTCCCGCAGGTCGCCAATTTTGTCGGTCTTCTTATACCAGCTGGCCTCCATCGATCCGGTCACGTCGAGCATCATGGCCACTTCAATCTGCCTGTCCGAATAGAGTGCCGTTGTCGATACTGTGACACGCTGCATATCGCCCATGCTGAAAAGCGGAAAATAAAGGCCGACATTGACATGCACGTCCGCCTGAACCGTGTTGGCGGTCCTGTCGATGGTCAATTTGTCGAGGACGATCCGATCAGCCTGCAGCATGCCCGCTCGGCTGTTGGCATCGAAAAACGCCTGCACCGACTTGTTGGCGTCGGCCTCGTTGATGACGCCGGTGGTCAGGTCGCGTGCCGTCGAGGTCACCGCCGCATCGACCACACCTTGCAAGCTCGACTTGGCGTTATAGAGCTGGGAAACATTGACGGCAAAGCCAACGCCAAGCGCCAGCACCGACGCGACCATGCCGAACAGAACCGCTAAATTTCCGCTTCGATCTCCGGCAAAGCCGCCGATCGCGTGAACAAGACCCCCAAAACGCCGCATGCTCGCCTCCATTCGCCACGACTCGAGCCGTGTGAAGGCCACATTGCAGGATTCCGGCCGGACGGCGTCGTCATCGCAGCAAAAGCCGGCGGCCCATCGTCAAGCCATTGTTTTTGCTTGGTTTCGAAATGCGGCAAGGCAAATAGACGGTAAACAACAAGTCGCTGCGGCAGTTTCGTTTACCAAGCGCTTACCATGATCCCGAGGTCTGCCGTGGAGCACAACAGCCCGATCCCGATCCGGCACAGAGGGTCTGTGCCGAAGCGGATCAGGCGCATCATATCCGTAGGACAGCCCGGTGATCGTAACAGCCGGACGCGCCGTTCGCGCTTGCGCGCTCCTATGCCAGCATCTGCGCGCTGGCCGTCCTGTCGACGCCGCGATGAGGCGGGTTGAACAGATTGCTTTCCTGCTCGTAGGTCCAGACCTTGAACAGGCTGAGCCGGTGCGGGCCGAAACTGTGCAGCAGCGGCACGTCGGTCGCGTCGCGGCCGCGCGCGATGACGACGCGGCCGATCCTCGGCATGTTGTGGCGGGGGTCGAACGTGTACCACTTGCCGTCGAGGAACACTTCCAGCCACGCCGAAAAATCCATCGGTGCCGGGTCGACCGGCACGCCGATGTCGCCGAGATAACCGTTCACGTAGCGGGCTGGGATGTTCATGCAGCGGCAGAGCGTGATCGCCAGATGAGCGAAGTCGCGGCAGACGCCGACGCGCTCCTCATGCGCCTGCGCCGCCGTGCGGGTCGGGCGCGCATAGCCGTAGCCGAACGACAGACGGTTGTGGACATAGTCGACGATCGCCTGAACCCGGGCCCAGCCGGATGGAACAGGCCCGAAAACCTGCCAGGCCAGATCGCTGAGATGATCGGTTTCGCAATAGCGACTGCCGAGCAGATAACAGAGCACCTCGTCGGGCAACTCCGCCACCGGCACTTCCCTGGCCAGCGTGTTGACCTCGTCGGTCTCGCCGCTGTCCTCGACGACGGCGTCGTAAAGAATGCGAAAGCCTCCGCCAGGCGCGGTGAAGCGGCGGCAGGTGTTGCCATAAAGATCGTGATAGAGCCTGGTTGGGACGGAGGGCGAGGTCAGCACGCGCGTTTGCCGCTTGATGTCGGCCTGGCGCTGCTTGTGGATCTCGAGCAGCGAAATCACCGGGGTGGATTCAGCACAGTCGATGGCGATTTCGTAGCCGAGCCGAATCAGCATTGCGGTTCCCCTCTTGTGAGTGTCGTGGAAGGCGATTGGATTAACGCGAGATGGCCGGCCGTGGTTCCCTGGTCTGTCGAAAAAGGCGATCTCGTGCCTTCCCATGCCGCCGGTGCGACGTTACGGTCGATCGACAGGCTTTGGTTCCTTCCGAAACAACTTGGGATAGCAGATGTTCGCAGGCAGAAAATTCGCAGCCTTGCTGTTCGACATGGACGGCACGGTGGTCAATTCGATTGCCGCGGCAGAAAGGGTCTGGGCAGATTGGGCACGCCGGCAAGATCTCGACGTTGCCGCATTCCTGCCAACGATCCACGGCGTGCGGGCGATCGAGACCATCGCTCGGCTGGCGCTTCCAGGCGTCGACCCGATGCGTGAAGCCGATGCGCTTCTGCAGGCCGAGGTGGCCGATATCGACGGCATCCTTCCAATCGCCGGCGCCGCGGCGTTTCTGGCGTCGCTGCCACCCGAGCGCTGGGCAATCGTCACCTCGGCGCCGCGCGAGCTGGCTCTGCTGCGCATCGCGGCCGCCGGCATCCCGCTCCCCGCCACCCTTGTCGCGGCCGAGGACGTTTCCCGCGGCAAGCCGGCGCCGGATTGCTTCCGGCTGGCGGCCGAGCGGCTGGGCGTCGACGCGCGCGACTGCCTTGTTTTCGAAGATGCGCCCGCCGGGATAGCGGCGGCCGAGGCCGCGGGAGCCACCGTCGTGGTGATCAGCGCCACGCACCAGCATCCGTTGCAAACGCCGCATGCTGCGATCGCCGGTTATGAGGGGATCGGCGTCACCGTCGACGACCGCGGCTGGATTGTCCTCGGCGCGGAGCGCGCTGCGGCTTAGGGTATGTTGAGATTCAGGTCAGGCCGAGCCGGAGTCGAAGACGGGCGCGAAGCGACCAGACTAGGTGGGTTCCGAGAACCGGAACGGAGCGGACTTTCAGGTCTGTGAGAAGCGCAGGAATCCGCTGTTCGCAGGCCGGCATCACCTGAATATCGACATACCCTTAGAAATCGCTGGCCCTTAGAAATCGCTGGTCAGGCCCTTCACTTCCCAATCGCCATAGCGGCCGGGTTCCCTGCCGCCACGGCCGCCAATCTCCCGGGGCATCGCGGCTTCCTGCTGGCGATAGTGTTCGCGCCGTGCTTCCGCTTCCGCCAAAGCGCGGCGGGCTGCCGGTGTCAGCGTCCTTTGCGGCACGTCGTGACCGGGGCCGGCGTCTGCATTGCTGGTTTCGCCTGATATATTGGCTTCGTCGATCATGCGATATTCCCGGCGATTGAAACCGGCCCCAATTGAAACAGGGCCACACGTTTCCCATCATATAGCGATGAGCCGACAAGGATCGACCCTTTTTCCGAATGGCCGGCAGAAACGGAGCAGACAATGAACACACTTCGCACCGCCATGCTTTTGGCAGCGATGACCGCGCTGTTCATGGGCGTCGGCTATCTGATCGGCGGATCGGGCGGCATGGTGATCGCCTTGCTGATTGCCGCCGCGATGAACCTGTTCAGCTATTGGAACGCCGACAAGATGGTGCTGTCGATGAACCGCGCCGTCGAGGTCGACGAAAGGAACGCCCCGGAATATTACGCCATCGTGCAGAGCCTCGCCAGACAGGCCGGCCTGCCGATGCCGAAAACCTATCTGATCGACAACCCGCAGCCCAACGCTTTCGCCACCGGCCGTAACCCGCAGAATGCCGCGGTCGCCGCCACCACCGGACTGCTGCAGCAACTGTCGCATGAGGAAGTCGCGGCGGTGATGGCGCACGAGCTCGCCCATGTGGAGCACCGCGACACGCTGACCATGACGATCGTCGCCACGCTTGCCGGTGCGATCTCGATGCTCGGCAATTTCGCCTTCTTTTTCGGCGGCAACCGCGACAACAACAATTCCCTTGGCATTATCGGTGTGCTGGTGGCGATGATCGTGGCGCCGTT
Source organism: Mesorhizobium sp. WSM4819 (assembly GCF_055811215.1). Classification (NCBI taxonomy): domain Bacteria; kingdom Pseudomonadati; phylum Pseudomonadota; class Alphaproteobacteria; order Hyphomicrobiales; family Phyllobacteriaceae; genus Mesorhizobium; species Mesorhizobium sp. WSM4819. Next base: position 5,546 of record NZ_JBVVQO010000009.1, on the reverse strand, counting down.
CGCCGCGATGATCGTGCAGATGGCGGTCAGCCGCACCCGCGAATACGAGGCCGACCGGCGCGGCGCCGAGATCTGTGGACAGCCGCTCTGGCTTGCCTCGGCCCTTGACAAGATCGCTCGCGGCGCCGAACGCATCCGCAACCCGGATGCCGAGCGCAATCCGGCAACTGCCCACCTCTTCATCATCAATCCTCTTTCCGGCGAACGCATGGACAGCCTGTTTTCGACCCACCCGAGCACCGACAACCGCATCGCCGCCCTGCAGGCGATCGCGCAGGACATGGCCGGTGGCGCATCCGCCTCCGCGCGGCCGCAAACGCCGATGCCGCGGCAGGCAGACGAACAGCGGCCATCGGGCCCGTGGGAGAAAGCTGAGCAGCCGGCTGAACCGGCCAGGCCGAAGTCCAATCCCTGGGGCCGCAATCCGACCGGACCAAAGGGTCCGTGGTCGTGAGCGAAGCGAAACGCCGGCACCGAATTTCAGGCGATCATGAACACAGTGCAGCGAGCCCCGGCGAACCTGTTGCCGGCCTTGCCGCACGCAAGGCTGCGGCACGATTGCTGGCCGCCGTCATCGATGCGAGGACGCCGCTGGACGGGCTGACCGACCACGAGAACGGCCATCCGCAATACAAGGCGCTCGACCTGCGCGACCGGGCGCTGGTGCGCGCCATACTGGTCACCGCGCTGCGCTTCCGCATGACCATATCAGGGTTGCTGGCCCGCCGCCTGGAAAAGCCGCTGCCACCCAACGCCACCGCGCTTTCGCATATCCTGCATGTAGCAGCGGCGCAGATCCTGTTCCTCGATATTCCCGACAGCGCCGCAGTCGACCTTGCCGTGACCCACGCCAAGTCCGATCCGCGCACGGTGCGCTTCTCCGGTCTCGTCAATGGCGTGCTGCGCACGCTGGCGCGATCCAAGCAGGCCGAGCTGGCTGCAGCGCTTGCCGCCACCGACGAAGCGCCGAAATGGTTTTCCGACCGGCTGAAAGCCGCCTATGGCACTGAGAAAGCCAGGCAAATCCTCGCCGCCCACAGATACGAGGCGCCGGTAGACTTCACGGTCAAGACCGATCCTGCGCTGTGGGCCGAGCGGCTCGGCGGCATCGTGCTGCCGACCGGCACTGTGCGCGTGGAGAAACTCAGCGCCTCGGTCACTGAACTGCCCGGCTTTGAAGACGGCGCCTGGTGGGTCCAGGATGCCGCCGCCAGCCTTCCGGCCCGGCTTTTCGGCGACGTGAGGGGTTTGCGCGTCGCCGATCTCTGCGCCGCCCCCGGCGGCAAGACCGCTCAGCTCATTCTCGGCGGCGCCACGGTTACCGCGATCGATTCCTCGAAGAACCGGTTGGCGCGGCTCTCGCAAAATCTCGAACGGCTCGGTTTGTCCGCAGAAATTATCCAGGCCGATCTGCTCAAATACGAGCCGGAACAACTGTTCGACGCCGTCCTCCTCGACGCGCCCTGCTCCTCGACCGGCACGGTGCGGCGACATCCCGACGTGCCGTGGACGAAGACGGCGGCCGACATCGAAAAGCTCGCCAATCTGCAACGCAGCCTGCTCGCCCGCGCCGTCAGCCTGGTCAAGCCTGGCGGGCGCATCGTCTTTTCCAACTGCTCGCTCGACCCGCTCGAAGGCGAGGCGCTTCACCGTGCCTTCCTCGCCGGGACGGCTGACATTGTCGACGATCCGCTCCGCCCGGGCGAGATCGCCGGCATCGATCCGTTCCTGACGCCGCAGGGAACGCTGCGCACCACGCCCGCAGATCTGGAGCCCGGCTCACCGGAACGGTCCGGCCTGGATGGCTTCTTCGCCGCCCGCATGCGCAGACCCGGCCAACTCTAGAATTTGAAGACTGTTTTAGGAAGAATCCTGCGGAAAACAGGCTGAATTCCAAGGCCTCCGTGGAATTCGCCTTCGCATAAGTTCTTGAATCACATAAGCTTGTCTTCGGATTGGGCGCTACGAGGAGGGCTTTTGGCGATCGCTGCCGGCAGCACGACGCGTCTATGGACGCTTGTCGCGAAGGAGTTTTGGCGCAAGACGCGCCGGCGCCTGCGTGGCGGGCCGATCCATCGCTGGCGCTACTCCGGCCGCACACCGGAACGCGTGTTGATCGCGCCGCCGGACCTGCGCCTGGCCGACCGGCAGATCGCGCTCGAGATTTATTATGGCCGCTATCCGCTGTCGGGACATCTGGTCGAAACCGGTGGCAAGTCGCCCTTCCAGATCGCCGTGGCCAATCCCGGCTGGCAAAAGGCCCTGCACGGCTTTCGCTGGCTGCGCCATATGCGCGCCGCCGGTACCGAGCTTGCCGCCGCCAATGCCCGCGCGCTGGTCTCCGACTGGATCGCCATTCATGGCAGCAATATTTCCGGTGTCGCCTGGGAGCCTGGCACGACGGCCAAGCGCGTCATTGCCTGGCTGCAGCATTCCTCGGTGGTGCTGCAGGGTGCTGAATTTCCCTTCTACCGGGCCTTCCTGAAATCGCTGGCCATGCAGATCCGCTATCTCAGGGCGATGGCACGCGAGATGCCGGACGGCAAGGACAGGCTGCGGGCCCGCATCGCGCTTGCCTTTGCCGCTCTGTCGTTACCGGCGCCGGCGTCAGCGCTGCGCGGCGCGACCCGCAACCTCGCCGAGGAGCTCGACCGTCAGATTCTGCCGGATGGCGGCCATGTTTCCCGCAATCCGATGGCCGTGCTTGAAATCCTCGCCGACCTTCTGCCGCTGCGCCAGACCTATGCCAATCAGGCCGAAACGCCGCCGGCGGCGCTGATGGGCGCCATCGATCGCATGCTGCCGGCGCTGCGTTTCTTTCGCCACCAGGACGGCAGCCTCGCCCGCTTCAACGGCATGGGCGCGACCATCCACAACCGCATCGCCACCATTCTGCGCCACGACGACACCGCCGGCGCGCCGTTGCTGCACGCACCGCATTCGGGTTACGAGCGCCTCTCCATCGGCGGCGTCACCGTGATCGCCGATACCGGCCCGCCACCGCGCATCGATGTTTCCAACGCGGCGCACGCCGGATGCCTTTCCTTCGAGCTGTCTTCCGGCCGCCGCCACTATGTCGTCAACGCCGGCGTGGACACCTATGGCGCCGCCGAATTCCGGCCGCTTGCTCGCGCCACGGCCGCCCATTCGACCGCCACCATCAACGACACCTCGTCGGCGCGTTTCAGCCACTCGCTGCGCGTCAACGATCTGCTCGGCACGCCGCTGATCGGCGGCCCGCAGCATGTGCCTTGCAAGCGCACCGACCAGCAAGGCAGCCAGGGTTTTCTGGCTCGCCATGACGGCTATGTCGCGCGCTTCGGCTTGCTGCATGAGCGCGAACTGAAATTGTCGACGAACGGCAATGTGCTCGCCGGCAGGGATCGCCTTCTGCGGCCGGGCAATACTGCGATCCGCAACAACGGCCGCGATTTCGTCACCGTGCGCTTCCACATCCATCCCGACATAGGCCTGCTCAAGGACGAGCACGACCGTCTGGTGCTGACCGCCGATGAAGCCGACACATGGGTGTTCACCTGCACCGAGGTGGCGCCCGAGGTCGAGGAATCCATCTATTTCGCCGGCCTTGGCGGCCCGCGCCGCAGCCGGCAGATCGTGCTGGCCTTCAAGGCGTCAGAGATTTCCGAAGTCCATTGGCAACTGACACGGACGGCCATCGCCGGTCATCCGGCAAAAAGCTGAGACTGCGGTAGCCCCGCAGTTTGATTTCCAGGCCTCATGTGCTACGGCGCGCGGACACTGTCCCAACCAGCCGTGAAAGGCCGCCAGCCCATGGCCGTCGCCGCCAAGAACATTCCCGCGCCCGACCTCATTCCCGTTCGCCGCGCGCTGCTTTCCGTTTTCGACAAGACCGGGCTCATCGATTTCGCCAGGACGCTGGCCGCGGCCGGCGTCGAGCTGGTCTCCACCGGCGGCACGGCAAAGGCGATCGCCGAGGCAGGCTTGGCGGTACGCGACGTCTCCGAACTCACCGGCTTTCCCGAGATCATGGACGGCCGCGTCAAGACCCTGCATCCGTCCGTGCACGGCGCGTTGCTTGGCGTGCGCGACGATCCCGAACACGCTGCAGCGATGCGCGATCATGGCATCGAGCCGATCGATCTCGTCGTCTCCAATCTCTACCCTTTCGAGGATGTCCGCCGCTCCGGCGCCGCTTACGCCTCGATCGTCGAGAACATCGACATAGGTGGCCCGGCGATGATCCGCGCCGCCGCCAAGAACCACGCCTATGTCGCCATCGTCACCGACCCCGAGGACTATGCCTCGGTGCTCAACGCGCTTGAGATGAATTTCGGCTCGCTCTCGCTGGATTTCCGCAAGAAGCTGGCGGCCAAGGCCTTCGCCCGCACCGCGACCTATGATGCGGCGATTTCCGGCTGGTTCGCCGAAGCGCTGGAGATCGAGCATCCCACCTGGCGCGCCTTCGGCGGCAGGCTCGACCAGGTGATGCGCTACGGCGAGAACCCGCACCAGAGCGCCGGCTTCTACGTCGATGGCGACAAGCGACCGGGCGTCGCGACGGCGCGCCAGCTTCAAGGCAAGCAGCTTTCCTACAACAACATCAACGACACCGACGCCGCCTTCGAACTGGTCGGCGAGTTCGATCCGGCCCGCTCCGCCACCGTCGCCATCATCAAGCACGCCAACCCATGCGGTGTCGCCGAGGGCGCTTCGCTGAAGGCTGCCTATGCCAAGGCGCTTGCCTGCGATCCGGTGTCGGCCTTTGGCGGCATTGTCGCGATGAACCGCACCCTCGATGCCGAGGCAGCCGAAGAGATCGTCAAAACCTTCACCGAGGTCATCATCGCGCCGGGCGCCTCGGACGAAGCAATCCGCATCGTCGCCGCCAAGAAGAACCTGCGCTTGCTGGTCACCGGCGGCTTACCCGATCCGCGCGCGGCCGGCTCCACTGTGAAATCTGTTTCCGGCGGGTTGCTCGTCCAAGGCCGCGACAATGCGGTGGTCGACGACCTCGACTTGAAAGTGGTGACCCGGCGGGCGCCGACAACGGCCGAAATGGCCGATCTCAAATTCGCTTTCCGCGTCGCAAAGCACGTCAAGTCGAACGCCATCGTCTATGTCAGGGACGGTGCCACCGTCGGCATTGGCGCCGGCCAGATGAGCCGGGTCGATTCCTCGCGCATCGCCGCGCGCAAGGCGCTCGACGCGGCCGAGGCAGCCGGCCTGGCCGAGCCGCTGACCAAGAATTCTGTTGTCGCCTCGGATGCCTTTTTCCCGTTCGCCGACGGGCTTTTGTCTGCGATCGAAGCCGGCGCCACCGCGGTCATCCAGCCGGGCGGCTCGATGCGCGACGACGATGTCATCGCCGCTGCCGACGCCCACGGCATCGCCATGGTGTTTACCGGCGTCAGGCATTTCAGGCATTAGGCGCCTCACCCTCCCCCTCGTGGGGAGGGTCGGCGAACGACCTTTGCGAAGCAAAGTTCGGATAGTGTCCTGAAGGTTCTGCAAAAAGCTCTGGAGAGAGAGCAGCCCTTACTCTGAGGCGAGGGGCGGCCATGGCA
>NZ_JBVVQO010000008.1:0-189111 GCF_055811215.1 Mesorhizobium sp. WSM4819 | reverse complement strand
CGACAGCTTCTTGCGGAACACAACCGATCCATCAGCTGCCGCCCCGTGCAGCTGAAAGACGTTCTTTGCCAGATCGATCCCAATGATGGTAACCTTTTCCATGGATGCCTGCCTCTCCTTTGCGTGGCGCTAACGCCACAAACTTGGTCACCTTGCGATGCCGTCGGGAGAAGGCTGGCATCGAGCCCATCAGCAAAAAGGGCGGCGATGAAGCTGGTTATGCGGCTTGGCGCAGCGCGAGCTTCTTGTGCTCGCGCAGGTCGTCCATGTTGATGTATCGGTTGGCCTGCATCCAGTTCTCGTTGGTTTCGACGGCCAGCGCCCTGACGAGGCGCAGGCCACTTTCGGCGTTGGGGAAGATGCGCACGCATAGGTGCGCCTGCGGATTTCCTCATTGAGGCGTTCGAGCATGTTGGTGGACTTCAGGTGCTTATGGTGCTTGTGTGGCATGCAAAAGAAGGTCAGCGTGCGCTCGATGGTCTCCTCCACCCACGTCGTCAGCTTTGGATAGCGGCCCGACAATTTGGACAGCCATGCGGCGAGATCGGCTTTGGCCTCGGCGAGATCGCGCCGGTCGTAAGAGCCATCTGAGTTCCTGCAGGCAGTCGTCGTGCTTCCTCGGCAGGTGATCGAGCGCGTTTCTGAGGACGTCGACGTAGGAGCGTTGCCAGGCCGCTTCGGGATCACCTCGCCGATCGCCGCGACAGGGGCGGGCATGGTCGTCGGTGACGACCAGCTCGACGCACTTGAGGCCGCGCGCCCTCAGCGCGAGTAGGAAGTCCCTCCAGGCCGAGCGGCTCTCGCGATTGGCCATCTCCACGGCCAGGATCTGGCGCCACCCGTCCCATTCGATGCCGACCGCGATCAGCACCGCCTGGCTCGTGACGATGCCGGCCTTGCGCACCTTCTCGTAACGGGCATCGAGGGTCAGATAGGCAAAGGGTTCCTGAAGCGGGCGCTCGGCAGGCCTTCAGGCTCTCGTCCAGCCATTTCGCAAGCGTCGCCACCAAGGCCCGCTCGGATCTGGTAGCACTCGAACAATTCGGTGGAGAAGCGGCCCGCCTGATCCTGCGGAACCCGCAGCTCAAGCTGGCCGACCCCGCGTGACAAGGGTGCGGCCGTAATAGCCTGAGCGATAGCCCAGACGCTCCGGCGTGCGCTCGCTCTTCGAAGCACCCAGCGCCTCGTCCATCTCGGCCTCGAGCACCTCCTGCATCACCGCGCGGATCACCTCGTGCAATCCATCCGGGTTCGAAAGCAGAATGTCTTTGACGGCGGCTATGGCGGATTTATCTTCAGTCTTGGTCATGGTGGCGTTCCTTCGCGGGAATCGGTGACGTGAACAATCACCAGTCTGCCATGACCGCCCCCTCTCAGCGAATTTACAGAACTCTCAGCACACTACCTACGTGGGCGTCCGGAGCGAACATGCTGCGCCCAACTAAGGTGATGGTGGGCCTCACTGCTTGAGTCTTCCACGGCTCCCTCTTTGCTCGCACGGGACACTCGACCAGGACCGGCTGCATTCGCCGCGTCAGACCTTGGACAATGTCGGACGTGAGACACAGCGCTTCAGGGCAACCGCAATGTTCTGAATGATTTTCTCACTTGGCACAACCCATGCAAGGCTATCCGCAACGTGGTGCGGCACGAACTGGGCAGAAATCATCCCATGATCACGCTCGCCGACATGTAGTCGCTACCGCGAAAATGATCTTAACCGAGCCGAAGGAAAACTTTGCGCCTGTTTCTCAGTCGACATCCTCTTCAGGTATCCCCACATGACCGCATTCGATCCGACCTCACGAGAGAAAATAATGCACCAAATCACACCTGAGGATACGGAATACAAGCATCTCATCTATGAGGTGGACCCCGAACAGGTCTGTTGGCTGACGCTGAACCGGCCTGATTTAATTAACGCTATGAACGACCGCATGCTCGCTGAACTCAGGGCGGGCCTACTTCGCGCTGACCATGATAACGATGTGAATGTAGTTGTTATCCGTGGTGCTGGCCACGGATTCTGCGGCGGTCATGACGTAGAAGAGGAACTATCGGACGATCGCTCGTCCATTTACGAATATCGCCTTAGATTTATTCGCCAGTTCGAGGAGTTCACGACGCCGTGGGTTATTGGTAAGCCTGTCATAGCGTCTGTTCATAAGTATGCCATCGGCAAAGGGTTCGAACTTTCGCTCTTTTGCGACGAGTCCATCGTCACTTCGGACACTCGGATGGGCTACGGCCAGCTTCGCTACGGGTTCGCCAGCCATTGCATGTTTATGCCCTGGCTCGTGAACGTAAAGGCAGCGAAGGATCTTCTGCTGACTGGCCGGCTAGTTTCCGGCACGGAAGCCAAGGAATTGGGGCTGGCGACCGAGGTTGTAGCCCCTGAGGAACTTCACGAAGCCACCCGCCGGAAAGCAACGCTCATGGCGCAAATGCCGCGCGAAATACAGCGAATGCACAAGATGTATCTCAATCGCGTTTAAAATTGCAACGTCAGAGGTGGACCGACTACTACCTGGGCTGGTTGTAGGATCCAACCGGTCCGGTCCGTAAATAAGTGGAGTACAACAAGATGACAATTGAGATGAAAGCTTGCTTTGGAAACATTAAATCGCGTACGGAGGACTTGAATGACGACTGCGAGTTCTGCGAGTGTGGTTAAATCCGCACGAGGCTTCCTTGTAAGGACGAACGCTCGGAGGCTGTCGAAAAATGGCGCGGCGAGGCTGTGAGTGCTTCAGTTTCTCTGGAGAGATTGAGAGGCATGCGCGGTGGGGACGAACGGTTTGGTCAGTTGTTCAGGGCGATTGTGAGTGAGACGCTTGCGGCGTTGGAGCGGTACCTGGCGAGGCTGTATTCGCCGATGTTGCGGTCTTCGATTCCGCTGGAAAAGGTGCTGCGACCGATGCTGCTGCAGGCGTTCTACTCGATCCGGTCGGAGCGGCTTTTGATGGAACGGCTGGAATACGACCTTCTGTTCCGCTGGTTCGGCGGTATAGGCATCGATGACGCGGCCTGGGACCATTCGGTTACTCGAAGAACCGCGATCGGTTGCTGGAACGTGACATCGCGGCGAAGTTTTTAGGCCGGTACTGGTGCAGCCCAAGGTGAAGAAGCTTATGTCTACGGACCTCTTCTCGGTCGGCGGCACACTGATCGAGGCGTGGGCATCAATGAAGAGCGTCAAACCAAAGGACGGCTCAAGCGGCGGTCATGGCGAGCCACCGGCTGAAGGGGGCGGGCGAAACGCGGAAGCGGGCTTCCATGGCCACAAGCGCTCTAACGACACACATGCCTCGACCACCGATCCGGATACCCGGCTCTATCGCAAGGGCAAGGCAAGGAGGCCGAGCTACGGTTCATGGGAAGAACCGCCATGGCCTGCTGGTCCACGCCTGCCTGACACTGGCCGACGGACATGCTGAGCGGGTGGCCGCACTGCACATGATCGAGCCTCGCCGATCGGCCATGCTAGGGCTAGGACTACTAGAGGAGCGCACTATTCTATGAAGATCATCGCTATTACGATGTGGCAACTCGATCTGCCACTTATAAGGCCCTATTGGCTGTCGGGTGGCCGCCTGAAGTTCGAAACACTCGACAGCACCTTTGTTCGAGTTGATACCGATGCGGACGTGTCTGGTTGGGGGGAAGGCTGCCCGTGGGGCAACACCTATTTACCGGCCCATGGTCCAGGGATCAGAGCGGGCATAACAACATTAGCGCCTTCATTGCTGGGGCAGGACCCGAGATCGCTTGAAGCGATCAATAGGACTATGGATGTAACCCTTCCCGGTCATCTGTACGTGAAGTCGGCGATCGATATGGCCTGCTGGGACATCTTGGGAAAAGTCACCGGGATGCCGCTATGGCGATTGTTCGGTGGAACTGGGGCAGAGCCGGTCGCAGTTAACTCTTCGATCTCCACCGGCACCAGCGGCGAGATGATCAAGCTCATAAGAAATGCCTATTCGGAGGGCTATCGTACACACTCTGCTAAGGTGGGAGGCAGCGATCCCGCCGCGGATATTGCGCGTATTCAGGCGATTGAAGCCGCGCTGAAACCGGACGAGAAGGTCACCTACGACGTGAATCGAGCCTGGTTGCCGGCCGTTGCGATCCAAGTCCTGAATAACGTGTCCGTACGTGGCTGGATCGAACAGCCTTGCGAGACCCTGCAGCAATGCGCTCAGGTTGCTCGACGAATAAAACAGCCGATCATGCTCGATGAGTGCCTCCATACTTTTGAGGACCATCTGCTGGCTTGGCGCTTGGGTGCCTGCGAGGGCGTCAAGGTGAAGCCCAACCGAGTGGGCGGTCTGACCAAGGCCCGGCAGATTCGGGATTTCGGTGTCTCGGTGGGTTGGCAGATGCACGTTGAGGACCTAGGCGGTTCGGCATTGGCGGATACTGCGGCAGTCCATCTCGCATCATCGACCCCTGCCGAAAACAGGTTGGCCAGCTGGCTCTGCCATCATCACCTTGCGGTCGACCCCGTCCGCGGCCAAGGAGCCAGGAACATCGATGGTTTTGCTGCGCCGCCGACTGCGCCTGGACTTGGCGTGGAGCCGGACATCGCCGCACTTGGGATCCCGGCATCGATTTTCAAGTAAAAAGGAAGCATTATGACCCCGAGGATCACCGGGCATGGTGGATTCGATAAACTCAAGTTACGATCGGATTGGCCGGCCACGGAACTGCTCTTGGACAACTTGGGGCTTGCGGCCTGGATAGCAGGGACGTCGAGGCAGCATGGTACTCAGACACTGTTGAACAGGGCGCTGGTCCCCTGCATCTACTCGATCCTGTGTCGACGTGAACGTCATAAGAGGTTAGCTTGACCACGTCAGCCTGGACACGACCAACCGATATGCGGAGATCAACATCAAGATGAAGCAGGAGGCGTTTGAGGTCCGTCAGGTGCCTTCGACTTCTTTCGGTGGGGCCGCCACCGTGTGTCCCGGATAGTCAGCATCATCGCGCCTCGTGGTCGAAAGTCGCGCGCGACCGGCTTTGGAGCGCTGCACCGGTTATAAAACCAGGTGTAGTCATAGTCATCGGTGTGCGCCGCGCGATATCCCTTGCCACAACAGCGCCAACGTCACGCCCGTGCGCTTCATCTCGCGCGAGATCATCGACCAATCGCGCTCGTCCAGATACCGCGGGGACGGGCGAAACAGAAGCCGCTCACGCGCACCACCGCCGCGGGACACGATCCGACGAAGCCGACAAAGGCGGATTTGTCTATGGGATTCAGTTGGTCGTAGCCGCTATAGGCTTTCCTCTCCCTGTCGGTTTCCAGATTGTGTTGCTTGGCGAACTGTGAGCCGTGCTTGTCGCATATATTAAATCAAGGCCACACAGTGTACTAATTTCCAATATATATTTAATGTATAACTCTTAGATTATGGTGTAATAGCTAACTAGTAGACCGATTAGATCTAAGCCTTCGTCAAATCATGGCTCGTGAAAGGAAGTCCCGTGTCTGCTGTAGATTCTGGGGGAAGTGGCGTGTGTGTCACCCGTTTCCACAACACCGAACGGATCGGATTCATTGGTACCGGAAGCATGGGGCGACCGATGATCGCCAAGCTTTTGGAATCCGGCTATCCGGTAGACGTCTATGACGTTGATCCCGCGGCTGCGAGAGACGTGCTGGAAAAGGGGGCCCGGTGGCATGGCGCACCACGCGACGCGGCCCGCGATTGCGAAATCGTCATCACCTGCCTGCCGCTGCCACACGACGTCTTTGACAACATGACGGGCGAGCAAGGCGCTTTGGCCGGAATGGCACCGGGGAGCGTGTGGATCGATACGTCCACCACCGACTACCACAACACGATGGAGATCGCCCGCCGGGCCGCAGCAATTGGCGTGGATTCACTAGAAGCACCCGTAAGCAACTTGTCCCATATGGGGGTCGATTTTGCCAATGTCAGCTTCTTCGTCGGCGGGCCATCGGAGGCCTATGTTCGTTGCGAGGCGGTGTTGCAAACTATGGGAGCCGTTTCCTTCCATGTCGGAGACATCGGTCAGGGCCAGTCAGTCAAACTGCTGACGAACCTGCTCTTTTACGCTGCAGCCGTTGCGAGCGGCCACGCGCTCTGCCGAAGCGTGCGCGAGGGCATTCCAGCGCAGCAGGCGTGGCGCGAGTTTGTCGCCTCGTCCGCGAACTCCGTTGCGATCGAGCAATTCGTCCCGTTTCTCCTGGATGGTAGCTACGATCGCTCTTGCACTGTGGAGATCACGACGAAAGATATGGGCTTGACCGTTCAACTAGCCGATGAACTCGGTGTAGGACTGCCGATCGGGCGCGCGGTCGAAAAGCGCTACATGGAGGCGGGACGGAAGTTCGACCGCTACGACAGCCATCTGCGAGTCGTCGAACTGGCGGAGGTGGTCTTCGGCGTTCGACTGCAAGTGCCGGGCTATCGAGCGCCATCCAAGTACGGTGCCAACCCGGCGCATCCGCCAGACCAAAAATTCCTGACTGACTCCTTCGGACGGATCAAACCGAAGCGTGATCATGTGTTTCCCCCCGACAACATCCCACTCAGTGACATCCAGATCCGCTTGCTCAACTTGTTGGTCGGCGAGCTCACTCACGTCAATCGCCTGATCCTTGATGAGGCGTTTGATCTTGGGCGAGGCATGGGTCTGCACGATGCCCTCATGTACGACGTTATCACCTGGAGCGTAGGCGCCTCCGCATGGTCAGATAGTCGGGCTCGGCAATACGGCAACGAGGATCTTATTGATCTACCCGGTGCCATTACGCCGCCGCTGACGACCGTAGCGCATCTCATCTGCCCCTAAAAGGAGGAACTGTAATGAACAACCTCGATCAGCAGACAGCACTAGAGCAAGCCGCACGAAAGCGCATCAAGGATTCTCATGCTCTCGACGGCGACATCGCTCGTTTGACCCACTTCTATCGCGGTTGGGCCAATTCGTATGAGTTGGATGTCGGCCGCGACGGGTACTGCGGACCGACGGTGGTTGCGGAATTGGCAGGCACCGTGCAGACAGCCTATTTGGCCAAGCGGCGAGCAGCCATCGCAATCCTGGACGCAGGGTGCGGAACAGGTCTCGTTGGCGTGCAGTTGAAGCGACTTGGCTTCCAGTTACTCGACGGTTGCGACCTCTCGGAGGACATGGCCGAAAAAGCCAGGAAAACTCGCGTCTACCGGCATGTTCAAGGCGGTGTCGATCTTAACGAGCCGCTCTCCGACTACCCGAGTGCGACCTACGATATTACGGTCTGCTGCGGTGTCTTCACGCTTGGTCACATCAGACCGGACGCATTGCGCGAACTCGCTCGCGTCACGCGCCCCGACGGTTTCATCATCGCAAGCACCCGCAAAAGCTATGCGGAGGCCACATCCTTTGAAGATGAGGTGCGTCGTCTGCAGGATGCGGGCGTGTTTGTGACGGCACAGTGTCTAAACAACGGCAGATACATCGCGGAGGAGGGCGCAGACTACTGGGTTTTCCAAGCGACTGATAAGGCAAATGTAACACCGGAGAAGCAGCTATGACCATGCTACCGCAAATCTCACTAGCGAAATTGGCAGCCGATGCAACGCGACACGAAGAGCGCGAGCGCCTGCGCCTGGCCTGCGAGGAGTACGGGTTCTTCTACCTTGAGCACGGCATCCCGAAGGAACAGATCGCAGAAGCGATCCAGGCTTCCCGGCGGTTCTTCGCGCTGCCGCAGGCTGCAAAGGAACGCTACGGTCACTCCGCCCAATACGTGTACCCTGCTACCGCCCGTGGATACAGTCCATTGTATGGCGAGGCTCTACATCCCGAGACCGGCCCCGATCCGAAGGAAATGTTCGACCTCGGAATCGAGAACGAAGGTGACCGGCGTCCGTTTGCTGGTCGCACACGCCTTCCGGATGACGCATTGGCTCCTGGTTTCGCTCGAAGCCTGTTTGCTTTGCAGGCTACCGTGGTCAACGAGGTTGTGCCGCAGCTCGGGACCGCGCTCGCGGACTTGCTCGATATGGAAGAGGGCTGGTTCCGGCGCCATTTCAGCCCGCCGACAGTCCTGCAACGCGTGATCCGATATCCATCTTCTGGCGGCACGGCCGGAAAGCATACCGACAATGGGTTCTTCACGCTCCTGCTGCAGGAGGAACTCCCCACGCGCTCCTTGCAGGTGTGGTTCGGTGAGCGCTGGGTGCCGGCGCCGAGCTTGCCCGACACTCTCGTTGTGAATCTGGGCGACATGCTTCAAGCCTTGAGCGATGACCGTTTCAAGAGTACGCCCCATCAGGTCGTGCACACCGGTCCGGCCGAACGAATTTCGCTTCCGTTCTTTATCTATCCCGACATCGACGCTCGCCTGACTTCCCGGCAGGGAAAGCACACCTTCAGCGTCGCGGAAGTGATGTTACGAAACTTCGACTCGATCTGGGAAACCGGAAATGGCGCCGGACGGGCGCGAGAGTTGCAGTAGCTCGTTCGGTTTCTCCATGTTGCCCCAAAACTGTGGCACCGACGGACCGCAGCGCGATAGAAGATCTCTACCGGCCACGAAAGTCCCGACGAATGGATGAGACGCTGCGACGACACATTAGACCCATGGCAGATGGTCACGGTCGGGTTCATTGAAGCGATAGCTCTCCATGGAACAATGGACGCGCGCGACCCGGACACCTCTGGCGAGCTGGCTTAACCCACCGGTTCCCGGATGGGCGTCAGACACATTGACTGCTATGGCCCTCCGCGCCTCCAATTGGAGTCGCTCCCGACATCGAAAGTCTCGCGAGCCGGTATCGCCGGTCTCGTTGACTTGAGGAGCAATTATGAGCCTGAAAAAATTCATGCGTGCCGTCGTCCTCACTGGGCACGGGGGTCTTGACAAACTGGTATACCGAGAAGACTGGCCAGTTCCGAGGCCCCGCGCCGGGGAAGTGCTCGTCGAGGTCGGCGCATGCGGCCTGAACAACGCAGACATCAACACTCGCACGGCGTGGTATTCGAAGCGTGTCACTGACGGCATTACGCCGGCTACCGGGAGCGCCGGATTTGCCGAGGCTCAGTTGGACACCGGCAGTTGGGGAGGCTCTGCGATAAGCTTCCCACTTATTCAAGGTTCTGACGTCGCGGGCAAGATAGTCGCCGTCGGCAGTGGCGTGAGTTCTACTCGGATTGGCGAAAGGGTCATCGTAGATCCCTGGCTTCTCGGATCAGGAGACTGGATGAATCCTTCGGGCACCATCTACCTCGGATCGGAATGCGACGGTGGCTTTTCTGAGTTCACGACTGTACATTCGGAAAACGCGCTTCGCGTTGAATGCGATTTTTCCGACGCCCAACTCGCAACGTTCCCTTGCGCCTACGCCACGGCCGAGAATCTGGTGGCGCGAACAGGCCTGAGACCCGGAGAAACCGTCGTCATCGCCGGCGCTTCGGGGGGCGTGGGAACTGCTGCCATCCAATTATGCCGATTGCGCGGAGCCCGGATCATTGCCATTGCAGCCCGGTCCAAATCAAGCGTTTTGAGGGAGCTTGGTGCCGACACCGTGGTGGATCGCGAGACACCGGAAATGGCCGAAGCGATCCGAACGGCGGCTGATGGCGACGTTGACGTCGCGCTCGACGTTGTCGGAGGCCGTACCTTTCACCATCTCGTCGGTGCCTTGCGCCGGGGTGGACGGTATTCGAGCTCTGGCGCCATTTCGGGACCGATAGTCGATTTTGACCTCAGGCAACTCATCTACAAGGACCTTCAACTCACCGGCGCGACCATCGTGCCTCCAGGAACGGCAAGGCGATTGATCGATCTAATTGAACGTGGCTTGCTTAGGCCTCT
This sequence comes from Mesorhizobium sp. WSM4819, assembly GCF_055811215.1. Taxonomy (NCBI): domain Bacteria; kingdom Pseudomonadati; phylum Pseudomonadota; class Alphaproteobacteria; order Hyphomicrobiales; family Phyllobacteriaceae; genus Mesorhizobium; species Mesorhizobium sp. WSM4819. The sequence goes on along the minus strand of NZ_JBVVQO010000008.1, from coordinate 179,276 downwards.
TGTTGCAGCGGAGTATGCGCTGGCGGATCTTGCAAAGGCACAGCAGGCTTTTATGGAAAAGGCCCACGTTGGCAACATAGTAGTTACTGTCTGATGTAATCGGCGGGCGTAGGAAACCTACGGCGCATCAGCAGAACGCGCAGCACACGATCAAGTCGTATCGTGGTGTGTAGAGATTGTCGCACCGCGGTTTATAGTTCAGACGATACGCCATGTACCAGGGTTAGACTCGCTACAGAAGGATAGACCAAAGCCTGGTCACCTTCTATTTGCGCACTGATATTTCCGCACTCTTAGCTCTCAATAGAGCACAAGCTCTTCTAATTTCAATTTCGCAGCTCTGGTACTCCTAATCCGAAGACGCAAAAAGGCTGCTGTGGAAATCATTTCACTCCTTCTCGCCACTGGAGAACCACCGATGCAGTATCCCACGGACTTGACCGATGCTCTGGAATTCATTTGGGGCGAGGGTATCCTTTCGCCGGGCGGGCCGGAAGAGGTCGCGCAGATGCTGGAGGGCATTGACCTTTCCGGCCGCCGGGTGCTCGACATCGGTTCCGGCCTAGGCGGCATCGACGTGCTGCTGGCGACCCAGCATGGCGCGGCCGCGGTCCTCGGCATCGATGTCGAACCGCAGTTGATCGAATCCGCCCGCGATCTGGCGGCGATGAAGGGGCTTGCTAAGCGCGTCACCTTCCAACTGGTCATGCCCGGTAAGCTCCCGTTTAAGGATGCCAGCTTCGACGTTGTCTTCTCCAAGGATTCGCTCTTACACATCGCCGACAAGCCGACGCTCTATCAAGAACTCCTGCGCGTGCTGACGCCCGGTGGCTGGTTCATTGCCGCGGATTGGCTCTGGTCGCAAAACGCCGCCGAGAGCGCAGTCGTGATTGCCTGGCTCTCGAAGCTGCAATTAAAATTCGCCTTCACGCAGCCAGCGGAGGCCCTCCAGGCTCTCATCGACGCGGGTTTCGCCGAACCCAAGGTCACCGATCACCGTCGTGAGCTGCAGGAGGCCAACCGCATCGAGGTTGCGCTACTCGAAGGTCCGGCGCGCCAGAAGCTAGCGGCAATCGTCGGCAAGGAAGTCGCGGAAAGCCGACTCGCCAGCGCCAAGGGCCGCCAGGCGGCGCTTGACTCCGGCCGCCTCATCCCCTGCCATCTCAGGGGCCGCCGGCCGACCTAGATGCCGGTCCGGAGCGGAGCGGCTAGCATGCGAGTTAGTGGAGCTCGAGACGCGATTTATAAGAAAGACGATCGTTCCGCTGGTGTCGTGCCTCAGCCGTGGGCGTGAACACGCGCTGCGACGCTGTGTTGCCACCTATATCGCGGCAATCGCCGACCAAGTAGAACTGGCTGTGTTGCGATCACGCTCAATGCTGACGCCCCAGTTAGCTACTCGGCCATTTGTCTTCCATTCGAAGAAATGTCAGCCGGTTTGGCGCCAGTGACTTGTCAACCGGACGTTGCGAAGTAGATTCTTGAGTTCAGGGCGTACGTATGCCGTATTTCCGCCGAAAAGGAACTTGCCGACGGGCCAAACTTTTCGGATGATCCGAACCAACAAGGAGATGACCTGAACGAACATGAAGTTGGTAACCATCCTAATTGGCGAAGGATTCCCGCTTCTCTCGCTTTCCCTCGTCACCGAACCATTGAGGTTGGCGAACCGGGAAAGCCATCGACCAGTCTTCCGCTGGCGCATTCTGAGCATAGACGGAATGCCCCCGCGGTCGTCTTCGGGCCATTCACTGGAGATCCAAGGCGGACTCGATGAACAGGCGACGGATGCAGTGATCCTGCTGGCTTCCTACGCCCCGGACCGTATGAAGACCGATGCGGTATTGAGTTGGCTGAGGCGCCGGGCGCGGTCTGGTTGCCTGATGGGCTGCGTCGATACCGGAGCTCTCATCTTCGCCGAAGCGGGCTTGCTCGACAGACGGCCTGCCGCCGCACACCATGAGGCGATCGTCGGATTCCGTGAAAGCCGTGGTGAAGCCTTCTTCGCCGATCGCCTGTTCGATCTCGACAACGATCGCTGTTCAAGCGCGGGTGGAGTGGTAACGATGGACATGACTCTGGCCATGATTGCCCATTTCGAAAACAAGCGGCTGGCACGGCGCGTCGCAGAAATCCTGAATTATCGACCTCTGGAATCGGAACGGGCGGATGGATCCTTTGGGTTTGACTGGTCGATTCCTCGCCTCGACCGGATGCTCGCGAAAGCTATCGACATGATGCTTGGGAACATGGAATCGCCCCTTCCGATCAAGGAGATCGCCAACCGCCTCGAGGCCAAGGAATGGAAGCTCCGTCGGCTGTTCCAGCGGCACCTTAGGCGATCGCCGCAAGCGTACTACCTCGAACTACGCTTGGATCGGGCTCGCAATCTGTTGCGGAATTCACAACAGCGGGTGGGCAACATCGCACTGATGTGCGGGTTCCCGGCAAGCGAAAGCCTGAGCCGTGCCTATCGGAAACGGTTCAAGGTGGCTCCGAGCCGCGACAGATCGCTCTATGAGCAGCCGGAGAGGACCGGCGACTTTCGCTCGGAAACATTGAGGCCCCTGTCCTCGAACGAGGCAGAGTAAATCAAGCCCGGCGAGACATACATCGCGCAAGCAGCGCACAGTTGGTGTGACCGCGACAGTTCCTCAAACAAAAAGGTTTCATCGAAAGGGATAGAAGGCACGCCTCGGTAACGGTGATGACTTCGGTGTCAACCAAGCCTATTTGGCAGTGCGAACTGTGTGCGCCAGCCGGTTCAACAAGACCACCCTGGAACTCCAGGGGACTGGTCTAAGGGGCGTTGCGCATTCCAGCGGCGCGAGATGTTCGGCGAATCCGAGTCCTGCCTTCCGGTTCGTCAGCTTCAACAATTCCCACCAGTTCGGCGGTGAGCGACAGCGAGCCAAGCGAGAAGCCTTGGCCACCTACACTGGTACGACCTTATGTTCAAACAGGTCATATTTTTGTTTGTTGGGATCAAACGTGGTGTCGAGCCGAACATTATGCTCCAGGCAAGCTTCTTCTCGTCGGAAACCAGATGACACAGCCCCTCGATGCCCTCTTCCGCCCCAAGTCCGTGGCGTTCATAGGGGGCAGCAATCTCAATCCGGCATTGAAGTACCACCGCGACCTCGGCTTCTCAGGGGACACCTGGGTGGTGAATCCCAAATACGAGACCCTACAGGGATTTCCGTGCTTCCCCTCGATTGAGGCGCTTCCGCAGGCGCCTGACCTGGCTTTCATCGCAATCCGTCGCGAAGCCGCGCTGGAAGCGGTCGGATCCCTCCGTATCAAAGGCTGCAGAGCAATCGTTTGCAACGCCGCCGGATTCGCCGAGACGGGGGCTGACGGTGTCAACCTGCAGGCGGAACTCGTCGCCGCGGCTGGCGACATGGCCATGCTCGGCCCCAACGCCGTCGGACTGGTCAACTTCGTCGATCCGGTGGCAGCCATGATGGACCAGTTCGGTGTTCACTCGGTCGAGAAGGGCGTCGCCGTCGTCAGCCAGGGCGGTGGTCTTCTATGCGACGCGGTATTCTCCGATCGAGGTCTGCCGATCACGCATCTTGTCGGTGGCGGCAATCAGGCGGTAACCGGCATGGAAGCCTGCGTCGACTACCTGCTCGAAGATCCACGCGTTACCGCCATAGGCCTGTCTTTCGAAAGCCTTCGGGATGTCTCGGTTCTCCGCAAGGCCGCGGTGAAGGCGCTCGAGCTCAGCAAGCCGATCGTCGCCATCAAGTTCGGCAAGACGCCTGCAGGCGCGCAGGCGGCAGCTTCCCATACCGCGTCGATGACTGGCGCAGGGGCTGCCTGGGATGCCCTCTTCGACAGGCTGGGCATCATCTCCGCCAACTCGGAATCGGAGTTCTTCGAGACGCTGAAGCTGTTCCATTCGGGGCAGGTGCCCAAGGGACGCAGGGTTCTCGTGACGGCTGTGTCCGGGGTGCTGGGCGTGATGCTCGCCGACCACCTCAGTGCCGCAGGATTCGAGCTTCCTCAGCCGACCGGGGACCGGCTCGCCCGCCTGCGGGAAGTCCTTCCGTCGATGGCAACGCCTGGCAATCCGCAGGATGTCACCATGGGCGCCTGGAACGACAAGGAGCGTCAGACGGCCATCTACTCGGCGCTGCTCGACGAAGGCTACGACGCTGCCCTGATGGTGCAGAACTATCCTCGTGAAGGCATGTGGGACATCAGCGAATACGCCGCGCAAGTCGAAGCTCTCGGCGGGGCCTGCATAGGGCGGGACGTCGCAGCCATGCAGTTGGCCCCCATGATCGACTGCTTCCCGGCCCACGCCCGCGATCACACCCAGAGCCTCGGCCTTGCCGCCATGCAGGGCCTGGAGGAGTGCATGCGTGCGATGTCGCACGCTGTTTGGTGGCGCGAGCGCCGCGAAGAGCTGAATGCCGCAGGTCTGGGGCGGCTGACCGCGGCACCGTCGATCGTTCCTGAAGCCGGCACCTATCAAGATGAGGCGTCAGCCAAGTCGATGCTGGCGGGGGCTGGAGTGCGTGTTCCCAAGTCGACAGTCTGCAATTCCGAGAAGGCCCACGAAGTCGCCGCCGAAATCGGCTTCCCGGTCGTTCTCAAAGCTCTTGACTCCCGCCTCCTTCATAAGACAGAGGTCGGTGCGGTTTGCATCGGCTTGTTCTCGACTCAGGACGTGCGGGACGCGGTCGAGAAGATGCGATCGGACATGGGTCGCCTCGCACCAAACATTCCATTGGACCTCGTCCTCGTAGAGGCGATGGCGGCGAACACCGTTGCCGAGGTCTTGGCTTCCGTGACTTACGATCCATCCGTCGGTCCCGTCATGATGATCGCCGGCGGCGGAGTGGAAGCCGAGCTCTGGAACGACAGCACTTTGGTCGCCGCGCCTTTCCGACGGGAAGAACTCTCGCGTGCCTTGGATCGCCTGAAGGTGGCAGAGCGTCTCAAGGGATGGCGAGGCCGTCCCGCAGGCGACCGCGAGGCGCTGCTCGACACGCTGGAGGCCCTAGGCCTCTTCGCCATCGCCGAAGGCGCGGAGGAAATCGAAATCAACCCGATCCTGGTCGGCCGAGAAGGCGCGCTTGCCGTGGACGCGGTCCTGAAGCTTGCACACCGCAAGAAGTGTGTTGCCTAACACCAAGGGGGAAGTCCATGCAGGGTATCACGCCTGAAACCACCGATTACAAGCACCTTGTCTACGAGGTGGACTCTGAGCACGTCTGCTGGCTGACGCTAAACAGACCGGAGAAGCTGAATGCGATGAACCTGACGCTTATCGCCGAACTACAGGCGGGCCTTCTCCGCGCTGACCGCGACGACAATGTCAATGTTATCGTCATCCGCGGCAATGGCCGGGGATTTTGCGCCGGACACGATCTTGACGAAGACGCTGCGGAAGACCGCACGTCGATCTACGAGTACCGCGCCCACTACATCCATCAGTTCGAGGAGTTCACCACCCCCTGGACCGTCACAAAGCCGGTCATAGCCTCGATTCACAAATACGCCATCGGCAAGGGGTTCGAGCTCTCTCTGTTCTGCGACGTCTCGATCGTCACCTCGGACGCCCGACTGGGCTACAACGAGGTCCGCTACGGCGTGTCCGGGCACTGCATGTTCCTGCCTTGGGTGGTGAACATGAAGGCCGCCAAGGACCTCCTCCTGACTGGCCGGGAGCTGACGGCCGCCCAGGCGAAGGAAATGGGTCTGGTCACCGAGGTGGTCGAGCCGGACCACCTCGCGGAGGCAACCCGCCGGAAGGCCACCCTGATGGCGCGTATGCCGCGCGAGATGCAGCGGATGCACAAGATGTATCTGAACCGCGTGTACGAGATGCAGGGGCTCAGGACAGCGACGGACTATTACCTCGAGCAGGTTGCGATAATGGGCGCACAGCCCGTGCCCGAATACGCGGAGTTCATCCGGATGACTGCCGAGAAGGGACTCCGGGCCGCCCTCGATCACGCCAATGCTCGTTACCAAGAGTTGGGCTGATGGACTTCTCGCTGACCGAAGAGCAGGAGATGCTTTCCAAGACGGTTCGTAACTTCTGCCAAACCGAACTCATCCCACATGAAGCGTTGCTGGAGCGGACGAGTGAACTGCCGCGCGAACTGGAACTCGACATCCGCCGCAAGGCGATGGCACTCGGACTTCACGCCTGCAATATGCCCGAAAGCGTGGGCGGAGCTGCACTGGACTGCGTGTCCTTCACGCTCGTCGAGAAAGGGCTGTCACGAGCATCCCTGGCCTTGGCCGAGTGTGTTCGTAGGCCGAACAACATCCTCGCGGCGTGCCGAGGAGAGCAGGTCGCCCACTTCCTCGAACCCGTGATGCGGGGCGAGAAGCGGGAATGCATCGCCATGACCGAGCCGGACGCGGGCTCCGATCTCAAGGGCATGAAGACCCGCGCCGTCAAGGACGGCCGCGACTGGATCATCACCGGGACGAAGCACTTCATCTCGAATGCGCAGAATTCCGATTTCGTGATCCTGTTCGCGGCGACCGGGGAGGACGAGACGTCGAGTGGTCGCCGCAAGCGCATCTCGTGCTTTCTCGTCGACCTTGACACCCCCGGTCTCGAAGTCGGGACGGGCTATGACCACATGGGGCACCGCGGCTATTACAACAACATCCTAAACTTCGACAGCGTCCGCGTCGGCGACTGGCAGATGGTCGGCGGCGAAGGCGAGGGTTTTAAGGTGGTGAGTGACTGGCTCGGGCCGGGCCGCCTGACCGTGGCGGCGGTATGTGTTGCCCGTGCGGAGCGTGCTTTCGAGGTCGCTGTCGACTTCGCGGCCCAGCGAAAACAGTTCGGGCAGCCGATCGGCAAATTCCAGGGAATCAGCTTCCCGCTCGCCGACATGGCGACCGACATCCGCATTGGCGACCTTCTGCTGATGAACACGGCGTGGAAGGTGGACCAGAAGGCGCCGACGATCGCTGAGGACTGCGCCATGGCGAAGGTCTGGTGCTCCGAGATGCTCGGGCGCGTGGCCGATCAGGCCATCCAGACCTGCGGCGGCATGGGGGTGATGGCCGACCTGCCGCTCGAACGTATCTTCCGTGACGCTCGCGTCGAGCGCATCTGGGAGGGGACCTCCGAGATACAGCGTCACATCATCAGCCGACAGCTCATGCGTGCGAGAGGAGCCTGAACATGACGGCGAAAACGATGACGGCCGTGCACCTCGTCGGCCACGGCGGCCTCGACAAGCTGGTCCTTCGCGACGACGTTGCCGTTCGCCTGCCTGGTCCCGGCGAGGTTCTCGTCAACGTGACTGCCGCTGGCGTGAACAACACGGACATCAACACCCGCACCGGCTGGTACAACAAGCAGGTTAGTTCGGGCACCACGGCGGAAGGCGGCAAGAGCGGTTTCGGGGTGGCAGAGAAGGGCACGGGTGACTGGGAAGGCGGGCTCACGTTCCCGCGCATCCAGGGGGCCGACGCCGTTGGCTACATCGTGGCCGTCGGCGAGGGCGTGGAGGCGGGCCGGATTGGTGAACGTGTCGTCTGCGATCCTTACATCCGCGATCCGGAAGATGCCGAAGGACTCGACAGCGCCGGCTTCTTGGGGTCCGAGCACGACGGCGCGTTCGCCCAGTTCACCACCGTCCCGTCCGTGAATGCCGTCTCTGTCCCCAAGGACTTTCCGCTTTCAGATGCGGCTCTTGCCACTGTTCCATGCTCGGGCGGCACAGCCATGAACATGCTCTCGATAGCGGGCGCGAAGGCAGGCGATCTTGCGCTCGTCACAGGCGCCTCTGGCGGCGTCGGCTCATTCCTGGTGCAGATCCTCAAGGCTCTTGGCGCGACCGCCATTGCAGTCGCAGGCAAGTCGAAGATGGCGGACGTTTCCGAACTGGGCACCGATCACGTGATTGATCGCGACACACCAGACCTCGTCTCCGCGGTGTTGGAGATCACGGGCGGGAGGAAGCTTAGCCTTGTGGCAGACGTGGTCGGCGGCGACCGGTTCCCTGATCTCCTGAAGCTGCTGCGCCGTGGCGGTCGCTACGTGACGGCAGGGGCCATCGGCGGCCCCAAGGTCAATCTCGACCTGCGGACGCTCTATCTCAAGAACCTGTCATTGTTTGGTTCCACAGTCTATCTGCGCGACACGTTCCCGCGGCTCATCGATCTGGTCGTCTCCGGCCAGATCAAACCGTTCAGCACGAAGTCCTGGCCTCTGGATCAGATCCACGCCGCTCAGTCGGAGTTCTTCGAGAAGAAACACGTCGGCAGCTTCGTCCTCATGCCCCCCAAAGTGGAGGCGTAGTAGTGAAGATCACCGGACCACGGCCTACCTGGTCCTCGTCGACGAGTGGGGCCTCGAATACGATGTCGCCGCCTAGCTACTACCTGCCGCGGAAGCCCCAGAAGGCACGCGCGGGTCTAGACCTAATCGCCCCGATCCTTCTAGGCGCTGACCCACGGAACCACCGCGCACGGATGGAGGAGGTCGCTTTCGCGATTCGCGGACACAAGCCGACGAAGTCGGTCATCGACATGGCTCTCTGGGACCTGGTCGGCACGGCCAGGTGTTTGCCGCTGGTCGACCTCTGCGACGAACAGCTTGCCGAGATCGCTGACTTCCGCGCGCAGGGCTATAAGCTCTTCCAAATCAAGCTCGGCGACCATTCGCCCCGGGAGGAAATCGCGCGCATCCGGGCCTGCCAGGGCGACATCCGCGAAGGCGAGCGCTGCTGGTTCGACGCCAACCGCGCGTGGATCATCGACCAAGCCATGCGCATCATACCGCTATGCCGCGACATCGCGCCTCTCTTTAAGCAGCCCTGCGAACCCTATGAGGAGTGCCTGAGGGTCGCCCGTCATACGGGCATGGGGCTCATGCTCAACGACGCCATCGAGGACCAGCCGAGTTTCATCCGGGCCGCCCGTAACGGCATAATCAATGTCGCGGTCCTCAAGAAGATGGGTTCGACGGGTGGTATCTCGCAGCGCCGCCATCTGACCGAGCTTGCCTACGTCTCGGCATCCGCATGCGGATCGAAGAGTTCTGCGGCACAGGCCCGTCTGGCCGAATCGCCCATATCGCTCGGGCCTGCTGGAGGTGGCCTGCTTCCGCCTGTAGATTACGACCTGCCGGAAGTCCCGGTGGTGAAGAACCCGTTCGAGGTTGTGGACGGTTCGCGTCAAGGTTCCCAACGCTGCGGTCCAGGCCTTGGCGTGGTCGACCTGGACGTCCTTCGAGATCCGATCATGGAGTGGTGTGCGTGAGCTCCCCGGTTAAGATAGATAGACGCGGCCGCGTACTCGAGATCGTTCTCGACCGGCCGAAGGCGAACGCCATCAACGCCGCGACGTCGAAGGAGCTGGGCGAGGCCTTCCGCACGCTTAACGAAGACGACAGCCTTTCGGTTGCTATCCTCACAGGGGGCGGCGACAGGTTCTTTTCTGCGGGCTGGGACCTCAAGGCGGCCGCCGAGGGCGAAGCGCCGGACGCCGACCATGGCATCGGCGGGTTCGCTGGCCTCACGGAGTACTGGGCCCTGAAGAAGCCCGTCATCGCGGCGGTGAACGGGCTGGCACTCGGCGGCGGGTTCGAGCTTGCACTGGCTGCCGACCTGATCGTCGCGGCCTCCCATGCTAAGTTCGGCCTCACCGAAGCGGCCATCGGTCTCATCGCCGATGCTGGTGGCGTGATCCGTCTTCCGCGCCGGCTCCCACGGCCCATAGCAATGGAGATGCTGTTCTCCGGAAGGCAAGTCAGCGCGCACATGCTGGAGAGCTGGGGTCTCGTGAATGAGGTCGTGCCCGCCGGCCAGCTGATGTCGGCCGCGCATGAGCTTGCCGATCGGATCGCCGCATCGGCGCCTCTCTCGTTGCAGGCAATCAAGGAGATCGACCGAGCGACCGAAGGCCACGGCGAACGGGAAGCCTACCGGATCATGCGCGAGGCCGATCTGCCCGTGTACCGGCGCGTCTATGCAAGCGAGGACGCAGCCGAAGGAATGGCAGCTCTATCGGAGAAGCGCGCACCCAACTGGAAAGGACGCTGACAATGGCGGAAGTCTATGATGCCCCGTTGCCTTGGACAGGCGATATCGAATCGCCGCTTACGCTGTTCCGAGCGCAAGTCCGGGAAGAGTGGATCGACGTCTTCCAGCACGTGAATGTCGCGCATTACCTGACCATAGGTGACCATGCGAACTGGGGTTTTTGGAACTGGCTGAACGGTCCTGACAGCACGATGGAAGTACGCGATGGCCATGAGTACGTCATCGTCGAAAACCACGTCCACTACATCGGCGAGCTGGCATTGGGTACGCCGATCCATGTGACCACCCAGCTCATCGGCGTGGACAACAAGCGCTTCGTCCTCTTCCACCACATCTGGAAGTCGGAGACGAACGAGCTGGCAGCCACGAACGAGGTGAAGTGTCTCGGTTTCAACCTGACAGAGCGGCGGCCGGAGAACTGGCGACCTCTCGTCGCAGAGAGGCTCGAACTGATCATGCAGTCCCAGACTGGACAGGAAGTTCCCGCGGTCGCCGGACAGGGCATCGTCCTGAAGAAGAGGTGATCCGATGCGCATTGAGAGGATAACGCTCTACTCCGTGCCGATCGACGTCGGCATGGAGCTCACGCGGTATGTGTCGAGCCAGTCAATGAATCCGGCGCTCGATATCCTCGTGGTCAAGATTGAAACCGATGGCGGTCTCGTCGGCTGGGGCGAAGTTTCCTCGGCGCCCCCTTATTATCTGCCGGAACTCTCGGCAGGCGCTCGCGAGGGCATCCGACACGTTTCCCCGGTGGTGCTGGGCCGCGATCCGCGACAGGTCGCGGCCATCTTGAGGGACGTGTCAGCAGCCCTCAGAGGGCATGGCAACGCCAAGACAGCGCTGGAGATGGGGCTGTGGGATCTCGCAGCGAAGGCACACGGCCTTCCGCTCATTGACCTCTGGGGCGGGCGCGTATCGGATTCCGTGCCGGTTCTCGCCGTGGTCCGCATCGGAACGCGCGACCAGACGCTTGCCGCCTTCGAAAGGGAGCGTAAGAGGGGATACTCGCGCTTCCAGATCAAAGTCGGAGCAGGCGAGGTACATGAGGATATCGAGACCATCCGGATGGTCGAAGAGATAGCGCTTCCTCATGAGCGTATCTGGTACGACCCGAACCGCGGCTGGCTCGTCGATGACACGATCCGCGTGATCAACACGTTGCGCGAGCTCTCGCCGATGATCGAGAATCCCTGCGACACCTACGAGGAGTGCCGGACGGTCGCCCAGCGCACCAGTGTCCGGATCATGCTCGACGAGGTGCTCGACAGCCCGCGGCGCCTTCTCGAGGCGGTGGAGAACCAGGTTCTGGACGTCGCCTCGCTGAAGACCTCCTGCATCGGCGGCATTGAGGCCACCCGGCAGGCGATGTCGCTTGCCAGAATTCTCGGAGTGCCTGTCCGGATCGAGGACTACTACGGGTCGGGAATTTTGCTCGCCGCGGTGACGCACCTGGCGCACACGCTGCCCCGCAATCTCGTCTTCGGACTGTATGACTACGTCAGCGACGACCTTCCCCTCGTGAAGAACCCACTTCGTGTCGTCAACGGAGAAATCCGGCTTCCCGACAACTGCGGACCGGGGCTTGGCGTCGAAGTTAACGAGGCGATCCTTGGTGATCCCGTCGTGGTTCTGGGGGCCAGCCTGCATCACGGGACGGCTTCGGGCAGGGATCATCCAGCAGCTGTCCAATCCGATTCCGGGAGTCATTCATGACCCTACTAGGATCCCCGCAGAGGTCCGGCGTGCGATCGCGACCGGCCCGCTGTACACTTTCCGGCGGCTTGGCGAGCAGCCCGCCGAAGACAGGCTGGAGGCCTACCCGGTCAATTTCGCCAATGGCTCGCGTAACCGCATGCACGTGCACAAGGTCGATCATCCTGATCGCCGTCTAGGGCGGGACGGAGTTGGTATGCGTCGTGTCATGGAGGCGGGAGACATAGCCATGATCCCCGCGGGGCATCCACTCTGGCACGGACGAGTGTCCCTCGTGCACATCACCACCTCCAAGATCGGTGAAGAGATCATGATCGTGCTCGGAGCCGCTCGCGGATGAAGACAGCCCTGACAGGGATCAAGGTAATCGACATTTCTGTCAACGCGCCTGGACCGTTCGCGTCGATGGTGCTCGCGGACATGGGAGCGGAAGTCATTGCGGTCGTAAACCCGACGCAGGCGAAGCCAGATTATGCGGGAGCCGCCGACGACCCGATGCTCGCTGGACGCGGAGGTCCGAACGACGCGTTGGCCAGGGGCAAGTCGCGGCTTCCGCTGAACCTGAAGTCGGAAGAGGGGCGTGCCGACCTCCTGCAACTCGTCCGGACTGCGGACGTCTTTATCAGCGAGATGCGTCCAGGAAAGCTTGAGGCGCTCGGGCTCGGATGGGACGTTCTCGGCTCGGAGAACCCGCACCTCATAGTATGCGAGATCAAGGGCTACGGCAGTAAGGCACCGCATGCGACGCGGGCAGGCCACGACATCAATTACCTAGCGTTGTCCGGCGCGCTCTCCTTGATCCGCGACCGGCAGGGCAAGCCGGTCGCCCCCCAGAACATCATCGGCGATTATGCGGCAGGGGGTACCCTCGCCGTCTGCGCGATCCTGGCCGCACTGCTCGAACGCGGGCGCACGGACCGGGGGCAGCGCATCTGCCTCTCGATGACGGACGGCGTCCGATATCTTTTGTCGGACATCTCGGCTGCGACGGTGCTCGGCGGTCACCCGGAGGAATCCTGGCGTGAATCCTTGAGCGGCGGGATGCCTACCTACGACACCTATGCGACCTCTGACGGCCGCTGGCTCGCGGCCGGTGCGCTGGAGCCGAAGTTCATTGCGGAGATCGGGCGGAAGCTCGGCTGGCCCGAACTAACCGGATTGATGGAGCGCAAGGAAGGCTGGCCGGAGGCAAGAAAAGGCCTGACGGAGCGTTTCAAGGCTCGAACGTTGGACGATTGGAGCAGAGTCTTCGCGAATAGCGACGCATGTGTGACCCCGGTCCTTTCATTGGCGGACGCCCATCCTGACGGCATGCCAGAGCTGGCCGACGTGGCGGGAGAGCGCGCGAGATCGCAGGAAGCGACCGAGGGCTCATCGTGAGGGGACACAGAATGAGGGAAAAATGAATTTCGCGCGTTACGATTTGAGACAATGTGCTCAAGATCAGATCACCGAGATCATACTCACATAAGGTTGATGGATTCGACGAGGTTGACCAACTACAGACGCGGGCAATGACATGAGTGCTTTCATAGCTTGCGACCTAGTCGCCAGTCTGCCTGCAGGTTTAACGGACGGGGCACTGGCATGTTGCCGTCGGCATGCAGAGGATTCGGATCAGCATTCACGAGCATCAGGCGATTGTGAAGGCGGGGACGAACTACGAACACGGACCCGACAGGATGGCGGCCAAAGGCGAGCACGGCTCTACCCATTCGCATAAGGTTTGGAAAGCCGACGTCATGAAAGAGCGCTATCGGCTCGTCGATAAGGTCGCCCGAAGCACTGTCACCACCCCGCCTGACAAAATTGCGGATGAAATTGACAACGCCGCTTATCCGATTATCGGTCGTAATGGTGTGGAATATTACTTAGAACAATGGCCAAAGACATGCCGCGTGCGTTCGAGACACTCCTGGAAAAGCTGTCGGAGAGTGTCGACGAAACAGATTTCCGGGAAGCCTTGGCCAGCGTTGTCTCGGGACTTGATCTACTCACGTTTGCCTATTTATCCCTGCCGTCGCGACCTTCCGGGGAGCCCAAGCTGATCTCCAATTATCCGCCCACTTGGACCGCGCACTATTTCCGAAACCAGTATCAGAGAGTCGATCCCGTCATCATGCGTGCGCGCCTTGCCGGTTGCCCCTTCCTATGGGATTCGGATCTTCGTGGCGTTGAAACATCGCAGGTTCAGCAAAGGCTATTCGTTGAAGCGGCAGAGTTCGGCATCTGCTGTGGGTTGACGATCCCAATTGTTGATCGCAGGGGACGTGCTGCAGCTATGACCTTTGCCGCGCGTGAGCTGTCGGATTTGCTGCGCGTTGCCGAGCGGTATGAGCAGGCGCTCCAACTGATTGCAACGTGCTTTCACGTTTATGTTCGGCGCAAACTCTCGGCCAATCCAATGGTAGACGGCATTTTGCTGACACAACGTGAATATGAGTGCCTGCAGTGGGCGGCGCGCGGCAAGTCCGCCTCGGACACAGCCTGCATCTTGGGTATCAAGTCGCGCACTGTCGCTTTTCATCTGGATAATGCCAGGAACAAGCTCGGCGTGCGCACAAAAGACCAGGCTGTAGCGCTGCTAGCCTCATCACGATCTTCGCTTCTCTAAAAAACGGACGTGCCTTTGGTGCCCTATGCTTGGCAGAGGCTGTTTCGGTCGGTGCACTCGTGCAGAGCGCAGGCGTCATTCCTGCCGGCTCTCATGCCGCAACTTAATCGCATCCGGTGGCATTGCAAGCCTGCCCGCGAATCCGCGAATCGTGGGTCCTTGGAGTTATTCAGGCGGCGAGGACTTCATCAATGTTTCTCGCGTGTGGCCCTGTCTTTGCCGCGCGGCACAAAGGACGTTGATGGCGCACCGTTCTCGATAGCGGCTAGCGGATAACGTCCGGTTCCTCTCGCAATGAGCATGCCGCATCCCGCGTCCATGGCTGTCCTAGCTGCTATTAACTTTGTCACCATGCCACCCGAACTATGGCGGGCGTGGGAATGACCCGCCATGGCCTCTATCTCGGGGGTGATGCATCGTACCTCTGTCACCAGACGAGCCAACGGATTGTGATATGGGTCTTCGGTGAACAGGCCATCTACGTTAGAAAGCAGAACGAGAACGTCAGCGTTCACCATCTGTGCGACCCGTGCCGCCAGCCGGTCATTGTCGCCAAAGCAGATCTCCGCCGTTGCAGTCGTGTCGTTCTCATTGATGATGGGTACGGCGCCAATTTTGAGAAGTTGCTGAAGGGTCGACAATGCATTATGGCGGCGATGCTGGTTCTCCATATCTTCACCGGTCAATAACATTTGGCCCACGGCGAAGCCGTGGCGCTTTAAACTCTGTTCGTAGGCAAGCATAAGTCGAACCTGACCAATCGCAGCCGCCGTTTGCTTCTCCTCAATTCGCAGCGGTCTGCCCAAACCGTCGAATTTACCAGATCCAAGCGCGACAGCACCGGATGTGACGATGATCACCTGCTGCCCTCGTGCGAAAAGGCGCGCGATATCTGCTATCAGCGTTTCAAGCCAATCACTGCGTATACCGCCGGTTTCTTCATCGACAAGCAGTGCTGAGCCAATCTTGACGACCAGCCGATGAGCCGAAAGCAATCGGACCGGTGTTGTCGTTGCTGCCATTGGGTGTCGCTGCAGTGACAGTGAAGACACCATTTCCACTCTCTTCTTGGCGATACAGTGAGCTGTGTGGCGTCACGAGGACAACCAGCGTCAGCTTCTTTTGACGGATCTAGGAGTTGCGGCCACGCCCTAAATCTGGTGAGGAACCTACCACCCCTGGCGATTGGCGGTCATGAAGATTGTGTAAACTTGTTGTAGCGGCAGTTCACGATTCGTCACCGTCGGGGAACATGATTCGCTTCGCACTGAAGGGCATTGGCCGCAGCCTAAGCAGGACGGACGAGGCCATTCTCGATGCGACCGGCAACGAGGTGGGGCGGGTGCTATTTGCGCGGATGGATGGTCTGCACCCGCAGGTGGGGCGGCCATCTATGCAAGGAGCCAACCGTAGATTCGCTTGCGCAGCTTCACCCCAGCAAACTACTTCTGAGGTTTGAGATGCCCGCGGGCCGACCAAGTGGATTCGCCGTCTCTTCCGCGCTCAACCAGCTTTGCGGCATGATGTGCGTGAAGAACAAGGCCGCCAGGCCGAACGCGGATCAGTCAGCCTGCCGACTAGCTTGGCCGTGCTCGGTCTCATACGTTCGCCCGAGGCGTGACGGAGCGCACAGCTCCATCATTCAGCGGCGAACAGTTCCTTGTAGCCGGTCGTCACCATCCAGTTCGCCCGATCGATATGGCAGCGGACAGCGTTGCGGGCACGCACCGGTTCAAGAGCCGGGTCGATGCCGAGAATGAGATCTGCCATCTCCTCTGCGCTGGCATTGTCGGCACAAGCGTCCAGGATTCTCAGATACACGTTGAAATGCTGCCTGTCGTAGGCCGTGAGGCTGTCCGACCAGGGGACCTCGTCGCGCAGTGCCGAGCTTTGAGTCCCATCTGTTCCCGTCGATCGATTCATCTCTGCCGCGAACCTCGCATGTTAATAGCTGGACTCAAGACAGCATATCCCAAAATGGGATAATCCGGAACCGGGATTAGTGGCTGAGCCGGTCTTTACCTGACCGGTTCGCCTACATGCCCAAATCACTTCGATCTGCCCGCCACCAGCGGTTTCTGGCCCAGTTGATATCGCTGCGCAAGGCCAAAGGCATGACCCAGGCGCAGGTAGCCGAGAAGCTTGGCCGGCCGCAATCCTTCGTGGCCAAGTATGAAGGTGGGGAGCGGCGTCTCGATGTCATTGAGTTCCTCGACGTAGCTGCAGTGCTTGACACCGACCCGTGCGAAATTCTGTTGAGCCTGCGAACGTAGCTGGGCCAGCGCCCTCCCGGAGCCACGGTTACCGGGCGGACCAGTCCCGGTTTTCTTCGGTAATCTCAGGCGCAGAAGCGTACCGTCATCGATGAGGAAGGCAGAGGTGGGGCGCCATGTCCTTAATTCCCGCTTTGCGGCCGTCGAGCGTCGGGATCGCTCCTGTTTCCGTCTTGCGAAGGCCCGTTGCGCAGGAATCGGCACAGGCCCTCGTCCGAGCGGTTTCTCCGCTCGCTCGCCGCCTCGATCAAAGCCAACAAAACGGGCGCGAGGATTGCTACAGGCAGAAGCAGCCGAAGCATCATCGTGACGATTTGCTCTTTTGCAGCTCGGTTCGTTTAGCGTCCCAGTCGGGTGGGCTCTGACTGAGAATGTTGCGGACGAAGAAGTCCAGGAGTTTGCGCTCAGTATAGATGCCTGGCGCGCCGTGATCGGCACCAGGCACATAGACCATGTCGAAATCTTTTCCCGCCTTGATGAGTCGGTCGGCAAGCTGCAGCGAGGAGGACGGGTCGACATTGCGGTCCATTTCGCCCACGACGATCATCAGCTTGCCCCGCAGCCTGTAAGCATTGTCGATGGCGGAGGATTGGGAATATTCAATGCCGACTGGCCACCCCATCCACTGTTCGCTCCACCTGATCCTGTATATCCGGTTGTCGTAGCAGCCGCTGTTGGCGACCGCGACCTTATAGAATTCGGGATGGAAGAGCAGCGCGCCCACCGCGTTCTGGCCGCCTGCGGACCCGCCGAAAATGCCAACATTGGAGATATCGTACCACGGATACCTCGCGGCGGCCGCCTTATGCCATAGAATGCGATCGGGAAAGCCTGCGTCCTTCAGATTTTTCCAGGCAACGTCATGAAAGGCGCGCGAGCGGTTGTTGGTACCCATGCCATCGATCTGCACAACGACGAAGCCCAGCTGCGTGAGCGGCTCTGTCCGCGTTGAGAAGGATTTCGGGACGGAGGAGCCCTGGGGCCCGGCATAGATATTCTCCACCACCGGGTACTTCTTCTTCGGATCGAAATTGGCGGGCAGGTGGATCACGCCCCAGATATCAGTCTTGCCGTCGCGCCCCTTGGCGTGGAAGCTGAGTGGCGGCTGCCAGCCGGCGGCGACGAGCTCGGACATGTCGGCGGTCTCCACCTGCATGAGTTTGACATCGTCGCTGGCGCGGTAGAGCATCATGCGGGGCGGCAGATCGATGCGTGACCAGAGATCGACATAGTAGCGGCCGTCGGGAGAGAACTCGACATGGTGGTTGGCCGGCTCGGGCGTGAGCTCAGTCAGCCCCTCACCGTCGAAGCCGATGCGGTACGCATGGACGAAATAGGGGTCCTCCCCCGGGTTCCTCCCGCTCGCCTCGAACCAGATCTGGCGCTTGACCGGATCGACATGGTTGACCGCGCGGACCACCCACTCACCGCTGGTGATCTGGTTCTTGAGCGCGCCCGTCTGGCCGTCGAACAGGTACAGGTGCTCGTGCCCGTCGCGCTCGGACGCCCAGATGATCTCCTTCCCGTCGTCGACATCGTAACGAAAGATTTTCCCGGTACGGTGCTGGTTCATCACCAGCAGCCGGTAATCAACGAAGGTCGTGCTGGTCTCTTCGATCAGCGAGCGTGCGCGCCCTGTGGCGGCGTCTACCTCGACCAGCCGATAGAGCTGATGGCCGCGCTGGTTATATTCGAAAGTGAAGCCGCGACCGTCTGCCCACCATTGGAGAGCGGAAAGTTTGAAGGGGTTGGAGAACAGGGCGTTGTCGATCACGATCTGGCGCTGGCTGGCAATCTCGAACAGGACCGGCTGGGGCAGCGGAAGGACATCGCCCGGCTTGGGATAGACCATTGCCGAATATTCGCGCTGCAACCGGTCCGTCGACGAATTGAGGTAGGGGACCACCCGCTTGTAGCCGGGGCGAACGCGGTAGGCCGCGAGATGGCGCGAGTCCGGCGACCAGCTCAGTGTCGAAAAGACGTAGTAATTGCCCTCTGATCCATCCCGGCTCACCGCAACATCCTGCAATCCGTCATTGCTGCGCAGGAAAACATTGTGGTTCCTTATATAGACGATCCATTTGCCGTCGGGCGAGACGCTCCTCTGGTCGGGGTTATTCTTAGCCGGGGGGGTGTAGTCGTGGCGGAGCTGAAAGTCCGGCGCGTCCACATCCAAGTTTGTGCTGGTGCAAACATAGCTTGCAACGTCGCAGCTCCACCGGACCTGCTCAATCAGGAAGTCGAGCCTGCGACCATCCTCGGTCAGTTCGAAACGCTCGAAGGGAAGATCGCCTGCCTGATAGCTCTTATGGCTCGCTTCATTTAGCGCCGCCGCCAGACGGGCCTGGTCGAAGGCGGGCCGTTTCAAACCCGTGGCAGCATCGACTCGCATGAACTGCTGCTCGCCATGGCTAGTCCGGCGGTATATGAACGCGTTGGCTCCAGTCAGCCAGAACGGCCCCTCGGGGACATTCACGGTGAGCCCGCGATAGCGATCGTTGATCGTCAGTGCCCGCTCCAAATCGCTCGGCGCTAGCGGTGGATGTGCACCGGTTGAACCGTTGGCCAGCGCCCCAGCGGTTGCCGATCCCGATGCCCCTTCAATTAATAACGAGAGCGCCGAAGCGCCGATCTTGACCATATCTGTTCACCTCTTCGGTTTTCGGGAGACGCATTGTTGGATCTGGCTTTTCATCGCCGGTGTGCAGCAGCGCTGAGCGTTGCTCGAAGGAGTCAGCACGCGGGGTGCAGCCGAGACGGCAGTCACCATGACCCGTGCGCCCTACGCGGATATCCAGGAACTGGCCGGGTGAACCAGACTGAAGAGTTGGCGCCGAGCCAGCAGGGTATTTTCCATTTCCACAATGATGGAAAATTCAAAGCCCGATGACGCTTGCAATCACACTCCCTTCCTTTCTCTGTACCTGGAAGGGCCGGAATTGGGCCCGGCACAAAGTGTTGGCTATGGACATTCTCTGCATGGCTGTCGTCAGTCCGTTGATCCGTGTCCGGATGAACGATGCAATATGCGCGCCAAAGGAGATCCTTTTAGATCATGGCAATCGATCGGACTGTCTGTGTCGGGTGAACGACTTTAACGTCGCATATCCGACAGCTCGGACAACCCCAAGTCACATGACCTTGGGTGTATGTCGGTTGACAAAAGTGGACCGTCGGGCCGACGGCAAAAGGGCGCACGAGGCGCCCTTCATTCGACTCGGGCTGCGCGTAAGCCGACTTCGCCGGCGTCAGAAATGGTACGTGACGCCTGCGCCAATCAGCCAGGGGTCGAGCTCCGCCTTCCCCGTCTGCTTCGTGCCGGCCACGGTGACGTCGAAGTCTGGCTTCAGGAAAAGCTTCTTCACGTCGAAGTTGACGCCCCAGTGCTGGTCGACCATGTAGTCGAACCCGACCTGCAGCGCGGTGCCGAACGTGTTCTTGACCTTGAGATCATCGGCGCTGCCGGCTTGCTGATGATAGAAGATCGTATAGTTCACGCCGGCGCCGACATAGGGCTTGAAGGCGCCGAAATCGGTAAAGTGGTACTGCAATGTCAGCGTGGGCGGCAGCAGCCAAACCTTGCCGATATTCCCCAGCCCGCCGATCGAGCCTTGGCCTGTGATGTTGGCATAGGTGGTGCCGAGGATAAGCTCGGCTGCGACATTGTCCGTGAAGAAATACGAAATATCGAGTTCCGGCGTTACGGTGTTCGAATAGGAAAGACCGGAGCCGGGCACCGCGTTAACGTAGCCCGAATCCTCAGTGATAACCCCCAACGCGCGCAGGCGGATCTGCCAAGGGCTTGGCCATTCCCTGAACAAGGCACCCTCATCCGGGTCGCACGGTTCTGCAAGGTCTGCCGCGGCCGCCTGCTGTCCTACCAGCAACAGGACGACGGCCGCTGTGAGTCCCCGCAACACGTTCATTCGCTTTGTTGCCATAATGTTGTTTCCTTGCTCGTTAGACTTCACTTTGAATAGTCCTGCTGTGTTGATTGCTATCAACAGAATACTGGCGCGAATTATTTGCAAATTCTACGCGCATTGTTAGGCCTGTACTCACTTCGTCGAAGTTCGCCCTTGTTGACCTGCCGGTCGCCAATGAACGCTATCGGCGTGCGAGCCGATCGCGCTGCCAAGGAAATTGTCGCCAAGGCAATGAATGCGGCCCGCTCGGATTGTCCTTGCCGTAGCTGTGCCCGCCTGCGCTGGTCCGTAGAAGTAAGCGGGATAGGCATCGTATTAACGTAGCCCGAATATGTCCCCGAGGCGGCGCAGGCGGAACTGCCCAGAGCTTGGCTCCTAGATTGGTGTCGTAGACGGGCACGGGTAAGGGGGAGGCGGAGGGGGAGGCGGAGAGGCGCAGGGGGCTTTTGGAGTCGCGATAGCCGGCTGTGCCAGCAGCATCAAGACGACGGCCGCTGGTACTCCCCGCGCCACCTTCACTCGATTTGTTGCCATTATATTTCTCCTTGCTCTTCAGAAATGGTAGACTGCAATAGTCCTGCAGTATTGATTGATATCGACAGCGTGCGGGGCGCGCATTTGCGCAAACCGTGCTCGCATTATTTGCACCTTGTCGCAGTCCTCGACCTCTACTCACTCATTCGACGCCAGCCTTTCTCGAGCTCCCGGTCGTCTATGAAAGCTATCGGCGTGCCAGCCGATCGCGCTGCGAAGGAAGTGGATGCCAAGACTGATGAATGCAGCGCGCTCCCGATTGTCCTTGCCGTAGCCGTGGCCGCCCGCGCCGGGCTCGTAGAAGTACGCGGGATAGCCAAGGGCCTGCAGCTTTGCCGCCATCTTGCGCGCGTGGCCCGGATGGACGCGGTCGTCCCGCTTCGTGGTCGCGAGCAGGATAGGCGGATAGGGCTGTCCGGGCGTCGCGGCGTGATAGGCGGAGACTTCCTTCAGGAAAGCCCAATCGTCAGCCTTGTCGGGATCGCCATATTCGTCGATCCAGCTCGCGCCCGCCAGGAGCTTGGTGTAGCGGCGCATATCGATAAGCGGAACCGTGCAGAACAGCGCGCCGAAATGCTCAGGATAGCGGGTAAGCATGTTGGCGATCAGCAGGCCGCCATTTGAGCCGCCCTCGGCGGCAATCCGCCTCGGCAGCGTAATGCCCCTTCGCACGAGGTCGGCGGCAACGGCGGCGAAATCGTCATGGGCGAGACGCTTGCCCTCCCTCCGCCCGGCATCGTGCCACCGGGTGCCGAACTCGCCGCCCCCGCGGATGTTCGCCACCACACACGTGCCGCCGCGCTCGAGCCACAGCTTGCCGAGCGAGGAGTTGTAGGAGGGCAGGAGCGATATGCCGAACCCGCCATAGGCGCTGAGATGAACCGGGGCATCCTCGTTCCCATCCGCCGGACCGACCTGTGTATAGGGAATCATCTCACCATCGATCGATACTGCCTCGTGGCGCGTGACCACCAGGCCGGATGCGTCGAAATTCTCCGGGCTGCGCTTCAGGATTACTGAAGCGCTGACAGGCGGCGCGGCATTGAGATCGAATAGGAAAAGCTGCGGCGGGGTGATTGGATCATGAGCCCCGACCAGAACCTCCCCATTGGTCTCGTGGTCTGCGGCATCGAGTGACCAGAGGTGAACAGTCCCTTGCACGGGAACGGTGTCCAGGGCTCGGCGCGTCCATTCCTGCGGGCCCGGCGTGAACACCTCGAATCTCGGAACGAGGTTCGCCAGGTAGGCGATAATGAGCTTCCCGTCATTCCAGAAGAATGACTGCAGACAGCGCCTCTCGTCCGGTTCAAACAGGGTACTGAAACGGCGTTCGCCGGCCAGGAAAGAGGAAAGCGAGATGCCGATCAGCGCGTCGGCGTGATAGGTCGTCCCGGCAACCGTCCATGCTGTGCGCGGCTTTACCGCCAGCCAATCGCCGAAGTTACCCCACCAGGCGTCCTTAGGAAGGTCGATCTCAATCTTCGGCCCGCTTTCATCGCCAATGCGGACTATCTTCTCGAAGCAGGCCAGCTGCTCGATGAACCACACGCGCTCGCTCTCGGCGGTACGGTCCAGATGGCCAGACACACCCAGGGTTTCGGAACCGGTCTCGAAGATTACCGGCGCGGTGAGGGGATCCGCGCCACGCTTCCACAGTCGCACGGTGCGCGCGTAACCGGAGCGGGTGGCCATGCCATGACCAAGCGCACTGGAAAGCAGAAGCGTGTTGGGGTCGAGCCAATCAATGTCACCCTTGGCCTCGGGGAGATTGAAACCGTCGGCGACAAAGCTCAGAGAGCTCAGGTCGAATTCGCGATGCACGACCGCGTCGCTGCCGCCGCGCGACAGGCGCAAGACGGCTCTTTCGCGCGTCTCCGGCTCGATCGACGCGCCGCCCCAGACCCAGTCTTCTCCGTCGCTAGCCGCGAGGGCGTCCAGATCGACCAGTAGCTCCCATTGGGGATCCGCCTTCATATAGGCGGCAAGGGTGGTCCGGCGCCACAGTCCTCGCGGATTTCCGGCATCTTGCCAGAAATTGTAGAGGTACTGACCACGGCGCCAGATGGTGGGAATCTTGTCAGGACGGTCGAAAATCGCTGTCAGGGCCGCCCGGTCGCGCTCGAACTGCGTTCCCGCGAAGTGCTTCAGGGTCTTTGCCGACCGGCTGGCGGTCCACGCAAGTGCCGGTTCGCCTTCTACATCTTCAAGCCAAAGATGAGGGTCATCGTCGGGCGCATTCAGCGTTGGGCGGAAATCGAATTCGCTCATGTGCGAAAGACCTGAGGAATGAAGGCGCAATGGCTCTCGCCTGCTCGAGAAGGATCAATGTTTGCGGCGTCGCCCGCATGTTCGAAAAGCGTGATCATGGATGAGTTCTTCCCAGTCGGTGCGGCGTCGCAGTGCTTTTGCGCATAGGACCGCAACCGTCGTGCCAACTGGGAAATCCTTACGGAACAATGGGATCGCTCTGGCAGCGCTGTGTCAGATGTCAGACATCGTCGCGAATGCGACAACGAGCGTACCCCGTAATCACCGGATCAACCTCCGGCGCGAGCGGTGACACCGTGCAGCACTCAAGCAGGAGTGGCTGGGCTGTGGTCCAGCGGCAAAAAACCGGAGATTCGAGGAAAGGGCTGGGCGCCGCTTGGGCGACCTGATGGTGCCCAAGCCCTGCCGCAATCTTGGCCTGCACCGTTCCCTTGGTTGCATTCTTGAAGTCTGTCGATCAAGTCACCAAGCTGCATTCGGGCGAACGCATGGGACTCGTCCCTATGGCAACCTGGGCTGATGTCGGGCCGCCGTCCGATATGAGGGTTTAGGATTGGGGGAGCTCGGGCTCGGCGTAGTATCTCAACGAGACGCCTAATGGTCGACGATGTCTACCTGACGCTACGCATTGGTGTGCCGCGGCAACAGGGCAGTGCGGGGCAAGTCTGCTTGGAAGAATCAGCTGCAGCAGGCGCTAGTGAGCCCCGGCCGCTCCATCTCCATGCCGCTCGCAAAACCCCGGCGTGAGCACCGGCAAAAAGCGATCTGCGCGCCTCGCCGGTTCGTTTTGCGGTCCACTGAGCTGTCGGCTTAACCTGTACAACTATACAGGCTGCCATAGCGCGGAACTTGGCCTCCAATGGCGGAAATTCCCCCGAGGAGACCTCCATGACTGAGCTTATAGCGCCGGCGCTACGACAACTTTCCCACAAGCAGCGTGCAATCCACCGCCGCGCTAATGCGCCTGCAAGGAACGTCTGGAACGCGACGCAGGAGCCGATCACCGCCATCAAACCGGCTCCCTTGGCGTGCTCAGGCCGCGCTGGCTGTCGCTGCGCGGGTTCGACGGTCTGGTGGCCATTTGCGCGCGCCTTCTGCCCTCCAAGGTGCCAATGGCACACTCTTCGACCAAATGGCGTCATCGGGGTCTGGTGGCCCCGGCGCCGGTGCTTTGCCAGGTGGCATGATGTTTCGACCTCCCTGGGGGCGGGCAGGGGAGCACAGTGATGCCTACAGTTCTCGTGACTGGCGCGGATGAGGCTGATTGGCGCGATGAAAGATCGTACGATTACACCGCTGGTCTGACGCCGCGCGAATGGGCCTGGGAGTTCTTGCGCCGCAATCCAGCATTCCAGCGTGATTTGACGGCTGCAAGCCAGCAGGCCAATACTTTGTCGCACCAACCCTTTTTCGACGTGGTCGCGTCGCCCGGCGACCTGTCACAATGGGGTCTCCTGTTTCGCCGAGTCTTATGGGCGAAATTCGCTCGTATTCTGGTCTCCGCTCTGGTGCGTCCATGTGCTGCCGGTCATTGCAGAACAGCTGTCCGCATCCTCGGCGACATTGCCGTTCGAGCTCTCGGCGTTGCCATGTCGTGCGACGGTCCTGCTGGCGCCCGACAAGGGCCAGCATGTTCTTCTTCGCAATGCGGAACATACGCTCCAGCTCGCCGTCTCTGGCGCGGATATCTTGCGCCCTGTTTGCCTCCGCACCGAGGCGATCTGGCCAGCGATGCTTTCGAAGCCCCGTCTGAGGGCGCTCGAGTGCCTCAATGCTCTAAGTCTGGGTCAACACCTGCCCGCCCGCTTGTTTCCGCCGGAAAGACGCGGTCCGCGTTTGACCTTCGTTCTTCGTGCGCTCGACGGCTCACTTGCTGGAGCGTCACATCGTGAGCTCGCCGAAGCGCTGGTTGGTCAACGGCGCGTCCATGCCGACTGGAGGGATCCTCGCGATCATCTGCGCGACCGCATTCGCCGTGCCGTCTCGCGTGGCCGCGCCCTCATCAATGGAGGGTACAGAGATTTCCTTCTTTAAAAAGTGACAGTCCGCCCTGAGCGTCAGCGGGCGAACAGTTCGGAGCTAAAACCCGTTACCACCGATTGGCCCGCTCGACATGGCAGCGAACGGCCTTCGAGGGCGCTCTGGTTGAGGCATCCTCGATGCCAAGAGGCACGTTCGTATTGTCCGATAGCCGACAATGTCGAGTACGCAAGGTACAGGAACCTGACTCTCGGGTGTTTTTAAGCGCTTTTTGACCTGGCACGGTACATGCATGCTATTCAGCAAAACACGCGGACTGAGTGGTTCCCACCTCCACGAGAGTCGCTGAATTACGCCACCTCCCAAGGCGTACCCGGCCCGGCAGCGAGCTCAGTCTCCTGCCGGGCATCCGTGTTCAGATGTACTCGCGTTCAGAACTTCAAATTAGAGGCGCAATGCGGTACCTGTGGAGAGACAGATTCCGCGCATCGCCAGGCGCTCGACATTCGCATCGGCCTCACACCACGGGATGGTCAAAGAGCACGTATTTGGAAGGCGCGGTGCTTGAATCCCATTAAAACGTACTTGCGGCAGGCGGATTGCCAACTCCCGTTCAAAGTTGTTTCGAAGCGCGTCGATGCCACTCGCTAGACGCAGCCGCCGAGCCGCCTGTTCGCGGCAACGGCCAGTCAGACGGCTGCTTAGCTGTTCAGCGTCCCCGCGCCGTCGCCCGTCCTCCTGTTCACCATAAAAAAGCGGTTCGAGGCGCAACCCCTCCCTAATGTATAACGCGCCAACGCCTTTCGGGCCCTGGAATTTATGCGCTGATAGGGAGAGCAGATCGACTTCGACGAACTCGTCTGTCAGACCTATGGGTATACGACTAACAACCTGCGCGGCGTCCACGTGTAGGATCGCCTCCGGAGCGAGGCGGCATATCGGTCTAAACTCCAATGGGTTGAACGACGCCCATCTCGTGGTTCGCAGCCATCACAGAGAAGGCGGTGTCGGGCGTGAGTGTCGCAGCGAACGCATCTGGTCGATCCGACCTGACCCATTCGCTGGACGTAGCCTACTTCGGCGCGCGAGACTCTTCGGTCGAAGACTCTTGCTTCATAGAAGCCAAGACCGGCCTGCATTGGTCTACATGGGTATATTTTCGACTAAGTTGTCATGCTTATCACTTCTTTTCTGGATGCGGCCAGCTGTTCCTGCCGATAATTGCCCAGGTTGACGGCCGCCATGCGGAACGCAGAGGGAGCCTTTGGTCTTTGTGTAGTGGTGCGCTCGGCTTATTGGTTCACGATGATCTGGCCCAGATCGGCAAGGCACTCGACCACGTGGTCCGGTCTGAATGGAAACCGCTCTATGTCAGCCAGTTTCGTGACCCCAGTAAGCACAAGGGCTGTCTTCAGCCCCGATTCCAGCCCGGCGAGCACGTCGGTGTCCATGCGGTCACCGACCATGATGGTATCGACAGCTCGCACTCCGAGCCGGTCGAGCACGTTGCGCATCATGAACGGGTTCGGCTTCCCGACGAAATAGGGCTGACGGCCGGTGGCCTTCTCGATTAGTGCTGCGACTGCACCGCATGCCGGATGGGAGCCCCGCTCGGTCGGGCCAGTCGCATCCGGATTGGTGGCGAGAAAGCGCGCGCCCTTCGCCACAAGCTCGGCGCCAGTTGCGATCTGCTCATAGTGGTACGAAGTGGTGTCTCCGAGGACCACGAACTCGGGGGCAAACTCCGTTATCCGGCAGCCTGCCTGCCGCAGGGCCTCGACCAGACCGTGGTCGCCGATGACATAAGCAGATGATCCGTGCTTTTGTAGTTCCACGAACCGCGCGGTGGCGAGCGCCGAGGTGTAGATGTGCTCTGGCTGCACGGCGAAGCCAACCGCTCTTAGACGCTCGGCATGATCTTCGGGCGTGAAGCGCGAGTTATTGGTGAAGATCTGAAACGGCTCACCCTTGGCAACTAGCCCGGCGACATAGTCGACCGAGCCAGCAACCGGTTGGCCGCCGCGGACCAGGACCCCGTCCATGTCGAGCAGATGCGCTATAATCATTGGATCTCACCCCTCAATGTCTCTCGTGGATGCGCGGCCTGGGCACGTCTAGTGTCACTGTATCTTCTCCAGGCCGGAATACCGGCGACTGTAGCGATTCAGAGCGATGCGCGAAGGGCGCTCAATTGCTTGTGCGGCAATAAGGAGGTTGCGGCGTAAAAAGTGTCCGTGCGTCATCCGCTCGCCGTGCGGACGCGCTGCACCGTTGGGCTGACGACATTCGCTGCGTCAGCGCATCTGATGGACGATCGCGTTCTAGTTCGCGTGAACCACCTGGCGAGACGTTTCTCTGCAGAACCATCGTGATTGACGGCACCACAGTGATCCAGCATTGTCTCGCGCCGCGGACGCAAACACGCCGGTGCCTTGGCGGACTTTCCAATGGTCGGACAGCCTATCGAACGATTTCGAGAGTCGCTCCCGCGCCCAAGGTGTGATTCAGTACCGAATATTGACGCCGACCGCGAGTGGTTTACCCGTTCATTTGTTTTCGCGTTTCCGCCAAGTCAGGGTAACAGTCGGGCGCCTGCGATGTCCCTTCGCGAAGAGCCTGACCCGTTCAAAAGCCTGCTAGTCGCCGAGCTTGGGCTAGGGCATTTTTTGAGGCAGAGCCCCAGACACTTCGTTTTGAATTTCACGACAGCGAGCCGAAAACGTGGGTCGGAAAATGCCCCTCAACCCTATCTGAACGTGATCGGACAAAATTACTAAATGAGGCAATTGGGGCGCCGAACTGTGATCGGCACCTGCCCGTTCCGAAGAAGCTATACGTCGTTTAACAGGGGACATTTATGAGGCCCAAACGAGCGATTGCGGCCGAACCTATAATATCCATATAAGGGTGAGCTGTCGGCGGCGTGGATCTCCGGGTACTTCTTGATGCTGTCGCCCCGCACAGATGAGATGCTTGCCGCGGCTGGATAGGATGAGCAACGTACCGTCAGGTACCGGCGCCTTGGCTCGTCGCCGCAGAGGCGGTTCAACGTACTGGGCGCCTAGATGCACACTTAAGGCGCGCAGGCCGGGGTCGCGATAGACGACCCGAACCAGCCGCAAGCAGGTTCGCCAAAGCGCTCGATCATCCCTTTGGTTCATTCTGAGCCGGAGGTGTCCATCCACATAGAGATCAGATTCCGCCTATGCAGAGATATTTCATTTCGAGGTAGTCTTCGAGCCCATGGCGGGAACCCTCCCGCCCTATGCCGGACTGCTTCATTCCGCCAAAGGGCGCCGCTTCCGAAGACATCCGCCCCGTGTTGATGCCAACCATGCCATATTCCAATGTCTCGGCCACGCGCCAGACACGCCTCAGGTTCGAGGCATAGAAATAGGCGGCGAGGCCGTAGATCGTGTCGTTAGCCTCACGCACAACCTGATCCGCATCTTCGAAGCGAATGATCGGCGCCAGCGGCCCGAAAGTCTCCTCTTGCGCAACCGCCATGATGCTGGAAATTTCGGTGAGGACTGTGGGTTCGAAGAAGGTGCCATCCTTGCCGATACGTTCGGCCCCGCATCGAATTGTCCCACCTTTGGCAACGGCATCCGCGATGTGCGACTCGATCTTGGCCAAAGCATGTCTGTCGATGAGCGGTCCGAGGTCAACTCCGGCAGCGAAGCCGTCGCCAACCGACAAGTGCCGGACCTTCTCCACGAACTTCTCGACGAACTCATCGTGAACGCTCGATTGGACGTAAAGGCGGTTCGCTGAAACGCAAGTCTGGCCGGCGTTGCGGAACTTCGCCTGGATCGCGCCGTCAACGGCGGCGTCGATGTCGGCGTCATCAAAGACGATGAAAGGACCTTCTTGATCTGGTCCGAGCACTGGCGCATGAGCAACCGGCCAACCTCAGTCGAGCCTGTAAAGCTGATCTTTCGCACCTTGGGATTGGAGCAGAGTTCGCGTCCAACGGCGTCACCTTCGGACGCATAGACCAGGTTGATGACGCCGTCGGGAAAACCGGCTTGCTGCGCGAGGGCGAACATAGCGCCTGCCACGAGCGGCGTCTGTTCAGCAGGTTTGAGCACGAGCGCGCAGCCCGCCGCAAGGGCCGGCGAGATTTTGCGCGCCACCATCGACGCTGGGAAATTCCACGGCGTAATCGTGCCGACGACACCGATCGGCTGCTTGATCACCATCATGCGACGGTCAATCGATGGTGCGGGGATCGTCTCGCCATAGATGCGATTGGCTTCTTCGGCGTACCACTGCAGATACGCGGCCGCATGCGAAACCTCCGACTTGGCTTCCGCAAACGGCTTGCCCATCTCTGCGGTGAGGATGGCGGCAAGATCACCGGCGTGGTCAACAGTCAGCTGGTGCCATCGCCACAGAACGTCGCTGCGTTCTCGGGCGGTCAGCGCCGCCCATCCGGGCTGCGCGACATGGGCCTTGTCTACCGCAGCGCGTGTCTCCTCCACGCCCATATCGGGAAGTTCTGCCAGCACTTCGCCACTCGATGGGTTGAGGACCTCGAATGTCCGCTCGCTAACTGGCGTGCCGAGTGCTGGCAGGCGATCGATGGCGCCAAACAGGTCCGGGGATTTCAGGTGGCGGATCATCGGCAGGCGCAGGGGCAATACCGGATTCCTCACAAATGCGGCGGATATGTATGTTGGCAGGCATCGGCGTGTACTCCGCACCTGCGGGTTCCTTATAGGGCCTCGGCCAAGCGGCTGGTATACCATTCCACTCAACTTGAAAGGGAGAATTTTTGAACTCTTCTGGTCGATGGCTTGCGGGTTCTCACCGGTGCAAACTGAACAATGGACATCGGCTTCCCACCGCGGGTAGCTCTGCGGATCACGATCGGTGTCCTCCGCAAACCCGAAGGTGAGGCTGGCATTATAAAGATTACTGGACAAAAACTGGGGTCGGAGCTTCCTGCCCAAAAAGTTGCTTTGCACGCTTCTTCCAAGCTTCTCATGCCGCCTTTTCAGCGCGTTATTATCGAGGCTCGTGTGGAAAGCCGCGATCGGTCCGCCAGTCTGAATAAACTCGCGACTCCAAACGGAAAATCCGCGCCATCGACGCATTGTGCGAAGAGAACACTAGCCTGCCAGAACACAACTGCTTTGTCGAGGTCGCACATGACTTTGAACCAGTGACAGAACCGGCTTTACCCAATAAACGACCGATAAATACCCAAACGACGCGAACTCCTATACTTTGCGGGGGCTGCCGGCTATGCCGGGCGGGGGTCTATGGTTACCGCCACCGAACCGCAAAGGTGCGTTTCGGCCCAAGCAGGTGACGATCCCTAGCTGGAAAAGCGGCACTCCTCGTCGGGGGCCCGGGTCCCGTGTTCCGCCCTCGGCGGTGCTATGCTGACATTCTGCGTCTGCCCTCTTAACCGATCTGTCACTGCGGTCAGGCCCGCGTCCCGGCCCTTCGGCCGGCGCAAGCGCTGACGCTCCTTTGGCTGCCTCATTTTCTGTGCGAGGCGCTCTTCGATCTCGACCGGCTCAATTAAAAGACATCCTAACTTTCGCGTGTTTCATATACGGGAAAGTTAGAATCCCTTCCTTGCCAACTGTTGGCTAATCAGCATAAACGCAGTTCCCAAGACGATCAGCGCGAAGCTTGGCAGAGCGCGAGACTGTTCGTCGTCACGGTACGCCGGCAAGCCGCGGGCCAACGCCCATAATGGCGGGCTCGGCCGACAGCAGTTTCTTCGCCGCCGCCCTGACCTGGTCGAGCGTCACCTGCTCGATGAGGGCAGGGCGGTGCTGGATGTAGTCTATGCCGCGCTTGTCGAGCTGCAGCCTGAGAAGCGTGGCTGAAATCGCCGTGGAGGAACCCAGATTGCTCATAGCATAGGCCCCGATCAGATACTTTTTGCTCGCTTCGAGCTCGGCCGCTGTTGGCCCGGTGTCCACCAGCTCCTTGATTACTTGTCTAATCAGGTCGAGCGTCTCCGCCGCCCTGTCGGCGCGCGTCGACGTGGTCACGACAAGCGTGTTGGAATGCTGGTGGCCTTCCAAACTAGAGGACACATCGTAGGCCAGGCCACGCTTTTCCCGCACTTCCTGGAACAGACGTGAGGTGAATGGCGAGCCTCCGAGTATATCGTTTATCAGCTGCGCGGCATAGAATTCCGGGTCGCTGCGTCCGACGCCGGGAAAAGCCAGTTGGAGCGAAGTCTGGGGCAGGGCGTATGCGACCAACGTCCACTGGCCGAGCTTCGGGGTGACATCAGGTACCTGGGCGAGCGCCTGCCTCTGAGGCAAATCGCCGAACAACTGGTCGAGCCTTGCACTCAGGGCTTTAGCATCGATGTCGCCGACAACCGCCACGTGCAGCCCCTCGCGGGCGAAAGCGGCCTTGTGGAAGGCGCTTAGATCGGCGGGCGTTATGCGGGCCAGGCTTTCCTTGGTGCCCTCGGGCGGCCTCGAATACGGATGCGCGCCGTAGAGCCTGCGCCGCCATGCATCCCTGCCGATCGCGTGAGGTTCGCGCTCGTTGGCAATAATGCCGGAGAGAAGCTGAGCGCGGATTCGGTCAAAGGGTTCCTGATCGAAGCGGGGCCTGTTCAACGCGAGCCTGATGAGATCGAAAGCGGCGTCCTGGCGCTGGGAAAGCATGCGCACCGAGCCATAGATGCCGTCAGGCCGCGCGTGGAAGCTCATCTCAGCGCCGGCATCATCGAGCCGCACCTGAAAGGTGTCGCCGCCGTGATCGCCTGCGCCCTCGTCGAACAAGCCGGTCATCAAATTGGCAAGCCCCTCCTTACCGGCCGGGTCCTGGCTGGTGCCGCCGTCAAACACGAACTGGAGCGTGACGATCGGCAGCTTATGGTCTTCCACCAGCCAGGCGGTGATCCCCTTTTCAGATTTCACCTCCTGGATGTTCGCCGCAGCACGGGCGGTACACGCTGGCAGGGTGAGGAAGAAAATAGCAAGGCAAAGGACAGCCAGCCAGGAGGCGAGGCGCCAGCCTTGTCCAAAAGGAGAGGGCAATGCCGGTGGAATGGCCCTGCGGAATTGGTTCGTCATCATATCAATTTTCCTTGGGCAGGAGATAGCCGGTGGTCGAATGGTCGGACACGAGGTAGCGGGCGGCAACGGCCTTAACCTGATCGGCCGTGACCTTGCGGATGCGGTCCGGCCATTCCTCGACGTCTTTCACATTGCCGCCTGTGGCAAGCGTGGCGCCATACATGCCAGCGACGGAGACCTGCTCGTCATGGGCGAAGATGAACGAGCGGATATAGCGGTTTTTCGTCTTCTCCAGTTCGTCGCTGGTGATGCCGTTCCTGGCGATGCGCGCTATCTCGGCGTCGACTGCGGCCTCGACATCCGCAAGCTTCGCCTTGCCGCGCGGCCAGCCGCGGATGCTGAACTTGCCAGCATCCAGCATGGTGCCCTCGAAATCAGCGTCGGCCGCTGCGGCTATGCCCTGCTTCACAACGAGCTCCTGGTACAGCCGGCTGCGGTTGCCCCCGGCGAGAATCTGTGCCAGCAGGTCCAGCGCCTCGGCTTCGCCGGGCTCGGCGGTGCGATAGGACGGCACCACCCAACATCTGGAAAAGATGGGGACCGAAACGCGGCCATCCCTTAGCGTCAATGTGCGCCTAGTGTTCTGCACCGGCTCAGACGGGCGTTCGCGTGGCGGCAGATCTGGTCCACGCGGGACCTTGCCATAGGTCTTCTCGGCCAGCGCCTTCACGGCCTCGGGCTCGACGTCGCCTGCCACCACCAGCACGGCGTTGTTCGGCCAGTACTTGTCATAAAAAGCCACGGCGTCGTTGCGGTCCAGCTTCTCGATCTCGTGCATCCAGCCGATCACCGGGATCCGGTAGGGTTGGCTCTGCCAGAGCGTCGTGACGACCTCCTCATCGAGAAGCGCCTCCGGATTGTTGTCGACCCTCAAGCGACGCTCCTCGCGGACCACGTCCCGCTCGGTGTTGATGACGTCATCCGTGAGGGTGAGATTGCGCATGCGATCAGCCTCGAAGCTCATCATCTGCTCCACTGCCGAGGGCGCCACTCTTTCGTAGAAGGCAGTATAATCGTAAGAGGTGAAGGCGTTTAGCGAGCCCCCGATCTCCGCCACCGCGCGGTCCAACTCGCCGGCGCCGTGATTGGCCGTCCCTTTGAACATCAGATGCTCGAAGAAATGCGCGATGCCGGATTTGCCCGGAGGCTCGTCGGCACTGCCGACCTTGTACCACACCATATGGGTGACGATGGGCGCGCGGTGATCGGGGATGACGACCACCTCCATGCCGTTGTCGAGCAGGAAATTCGCTATGTCATAGGCGGCCGCCGGAGACGGCGCGGTCGTCAGAAATGCCAGCGCGGTCGCAAAAAGTGCGCCCCGCAGCCAAGCAGACGGTGGCTTCGGTTGTGGTGACCGGGCGATGGACAAAGTTCGCACGGAAGTGAGTTGTCCCTCAATTTGAAGGTGCTGCGTCCCTGTCGCCCCCACTGGGAGAAGGTGGATCGGTGGGCAGCGCCGGTCCAGACGAGCCCTCACAATGCTGCCAGGCCCGGCTTGGATGTCAGTTTTGAGTAGGTCGGCGAAAGGTGGGGCGGCATTTTTCTGGGTGGGGATCATGGGACGACTCTCCTGCGTGTTTTGCATGACCCCGCAGGAACCGTGCCAGATGAGAAAGCCGTTTCGGCGATGCGATTCAACGGACTCTCTGTTGCGTACCTCCGACATTGTCCGACGTCTGACACTGCCGAATGGGGGGCGCTTGCCGCTTAAAGAGGTGGCTACGTGAACTACCCTTAGGACAGCGGCGAAGATGGTGGCGTCAGCGCGCCCGTAGTTGCTGGTCGTCCGCGTACTCTTGCTCACGTCGGCCGACCGCAGGTGCCTAACAGGACTCCAAACCAGCGATAGACGCGGTTCTGGAATTTACCGGAGCTTTTCAGAACTTGTGTTTGCCATTCGGAGCGCCAGCGCGGGAGACGCTGTCCGCGACAGGCGGTCATGATGGAGCTTGCGAGCCGCTTTAGCGATTTGACCGGGCTTTTGCTATTTTAGCTTTTGCTGCCCTAAAGTCTCGGATATGAAGCGGACCTGGCTTATGGCCTGCCTACATTGAATTGTTACAAAGGAATACGCTATGGCGACTGGAACGGTGAAGTGGTTCAACAGCACCAAGGGATTCGGTTTTATCCAGCCTGACAACGGAGGTCAGGACGTTTTCGTCCACATTTCCGCTGTCGAACGAGCGGGCCTTTCGACCCTTAATGAGGGCCAGAAGATCAACTATGAGGTCGAACAGGACCGCCGTACTGGCAAATCATCCGCTGGCAGTCTCAGCAAAGCTGGCTGACCTTTTTCTGCTTCTGCCCGGCAAGAGCCGGGCAGAAGTGCCACTGACCGCGCCATAGGAGCGGGCAAGAACACGGATCCCCGCCGACTGGGGCAGCGGATTGTAGCAAGCTGCTAAGTTCTACTGCCACACGATGTTGCAAGCGAAGAGGGGCGGGTCCCAGCCCTCTTACTTTCTGCAGCAGATGTTTATCGCATTCTCGATCGAGCGTGCCGGGGAATGAACGAGCAATTCAGCCAGGCTCCAGCGATCGACACCTCCTGGATCAAGAGGGCAGGGTACATTTGGCCCTGAGGGGACCTGGACCCATCAAGCCTCGCTGGACCTCTTTGGTGACCAAGTTGAACTCGTTCCGTTCAGCGACGGATTGTTCGAAGCATATGAGAATGGCTGCGTCCACGTTGCATGCGTCCCAGCTACGACCTCTCTGGTCGGAGCCACTCCCGACCTCGACCAAGTCTTGAGCTTGAGGGCTCCTACGATATCGCCGAGTACCCGAAGGTCCTGAGCTACAGCCTCATGGCCAGCAAGGATGCGAGTTTCTCGAAGATCGCTAAGGTGGTGGGCCACCCCGTGGCTCTGCAGGAGGTGGCCGGGTGGCTCGACGAGAACATGCCCAATGTCCAGCGAGAGAGCCGTCGGGGATCGACATCTTTCGTGGCAGAGCAAAAATCTCCCTCGATAGCAGCCTTTGGTCCTGCGCTTGGTGCCAAGCTGTACAAGCTGCAGATATTGCGAACAGGAATTGAAAAAGGGCTGCATAACGCTACGCGGTGGTGGGTGCTCGGGCGCAGGACCCCTGCGCCGACAGGATTTGACCGGACAACACTTCACCTCCGCGTTTCAGAGCAAAATCTCAGTTGTGTCCTGAACAGGTTCTCGAACGACAATTTAGCCGTTCTCAATGTCTATCAGCGTCCGACCTGCGATCGGCTGGACACCCATCAGTATGTCATCGATGTCGCTGGACACGTTTTGACGCACCCGGCGCTGGCCGCGTTGGCGGAGATTGATGGCCTGAGAATTCTCGGATCGTACCCACGTCGCTATTAGTTGTGGCTAGGCTAGGCTAGTTTCCGTCCATAACCCAAACTATTGATCCTCATCACTGACGAACAAGGGGCTGCCGCATCGAACCTGATGCGATGTACACGTAATACCGCGCACCATGGACGAGATCATCGCGCCGACGACTTGTCGTTCACGCCCAGTTTCTTGCCTGCGAAACGGTGGTACTCATGGGCACAGATGTCGATCGGCCGGACATCTCGCAAAACCAGTCACCGTTGTAAGGTTGTAATGCGTTATCGGCCGCACGCTCGTCCATTCGGGAAGGTCCAACACTTCAATCCGCGCAGGGGCGCCGTGACCGGGGCCTGCGGCATTTTTACGAGCGTGCCCTTTGGCACGAGCTTATCGCTTTGGCGCCCCTCACGCTGCTTGGCTGTGCTTATGGGACAACCCGGTCGAGAAAAGCATCGAATGCGGCCGCAACAGCGCGAATCACGAAGCGATGCTCCTGCCGCACCCGGATGAGACCGTTTTCGATGTCCACTACCCCGTCCTCGGCCAGCTTCGCCAGGCGTTCAGTTGAATCGAGAAAGCGGATTGGATCGAATCCATAGGCCGCACAGATTGCCGGCACATCGGCCTCCAAATCGCACATCAGCCGCTCGATGATTGCGGCTCGCACGCGGTCTTCGTCTGTGAGCCGGTAGCCCTTTGACGTTGCCAGACGGCCCCCTGCTATGTGCCGGCTGTAGGACTCGTGTGTCACCTCGTTCTGGACGTAACCATCGCCGACCCGCCCGATAGCCGACGCGCCGAAACCGATCACGGTTTTGCAGGTGTCGGCCGAGTAACCCAGCGAGTTACGGCGTAGCCGACCGCGGGTCTGCGCCAGCGTAAGTTCGTCGTCCGGCAAGGCGAAATGGTCGAGGCCGATCTCTCGGTAGCCGGCCGCAACCAGCGTATCTGCCACGGCCGCAGCCTGTTCGGCGAGGGCGACGCTGTCCGGCAGAGCAGTCTTCTCGATCAGGCGCTGATTCTTGATCACCGATGGAATATGCGCGTAGCCGAACACCGCAAGCCGGTTGGGACGCATGGCGGCGGTTGCCGCCGCAGTCTGGACGCAGGACTCTACCGTCTGATTCGGGAGACCGAACATGAGATCGACGTTGATGCCGCTTACTCCATGCCGGCGCAGCTCTTCGACGGCAGCGGCCGTCTGCGCCTCGCTCTGGACCCGGTTGATCGCTTTTTGAACAATTGGATCAAAACTCTGCACCCCGAGACTTGCGCGGCTCACATTGGCTGCTCCCAGTGCCTCGGCGATCTCGCGCGTGAACGTGCGCGGGTCAATTTCGACGGCGATCTTAGCGGGCTCCCTGAACACGAAGCGGCGGCGCAGGAGTTCAATCATGGCCAAGAATTCCGCTGCCCCGATCAGGGTCGGGGTTCCACCGCCGAAATGCACGTCGTTCACGACGAGCCTCTGCTGCACCTGCTCCGAGACCAAACGGATCTCGTCACGCAGAACGGCCACATAGTCGAGGATCGGACCCTGATTGCGGGCAATCGCGGTCGGGAAGCCGCAATACCAGCAGATCGATCGGCAGAACGGAATGTGGAGATAGAGCGACACCGGATCGTCAGCCGGCAGACCTCTTAGCCATTCCTCATAACTTTCGGCGTCGACCGCTGCGGAGAACTCCGGCACAGTCGGATAGATGGTGTACCAAGG
Source organism: Mesorhizobium sp. WSM4819 (assembly GCF_055811215.1). Lineage (NCBI taxonomy): Bacteria > Pseudomonadati > Pseudomonadota > Alphaproteobacteria > Hyphomicrobiales > Phyllobacteriaceae > Mesorhizobium > Mesorhizobium sp. WSM4819. Next base: position 141,839 of record NZ_JBVVQO010000008.1, on the reverse strand, counting down.
CAGGAGAGCCTCGCGATGTTTTTTCAGGATAGAAGTCTGCAACAGTTTCCCTCCCAAGTTGATAACTGTCCTCCTTTTACCCCTGCGATCTCCTGTGTCTCTGCGCTATGTCAATTCCATTCCGCTTCGCGCCGTGTAATCACACCGTGCAAGGAAAAGGCGGGATTTGATCCCGCCTTTCGATGTTTTGCTCACATCATGCCGATCGAGCCGCCAGCCCCACAGCGGGTCTGGATGAGGAAGTCACGCTGGTACCTTCTTTCTGGACCGCTTCTCCGGCGCCGAGACTTCAGGCTCTTTCGGTTTGCGGCCGAGTCCCATTGTCTTGGCCAGGGCAGAGCGCGCAGCCGCGTAGTTCGGCGCGACCATGGGATAGTCCGCCGGCAGACCCCATTTGGCGCGATATTCATTAGGGCTCAGCCCGTAATGGGTCGACAGATGACGCTTTAGCGATTTGAATTTCTTCCCATCCTCAAGGGAGACAATGTAGTCCGGCGTCACCGATTTTCTGATCGGGACCGCCGGCGTCAACACCGTCGGCTCTTGTGCCGAGACGCGACCGGCCGCCGCGCCCTTCAAAGCTTCGTGCACTTGGCCGATCAGGGCTGAAAGGTCCCCCACCGGAACGGGGTTGTTGGAAACATAGGCTGAGACAACATCCGCGGTAAGGTCGATGAGGTTGTTGGCGTTTTCAAAGTCTTCTTCTGGCATGAAACTCTCCGGTGGATTGGTCTGCGGAGCGGTCGCTTCTAGTGGTGATTTCCGATGAAAGCAACAAATCTCGCCACAGGATTGTTCGTTGCTCGTCCAATAGTGAGGTTTATAGCGCCACTTCACGCTGTCGTAACACTGATCTGCGCGGTAATCGCTGTCCATAACTGCGCCCGTATCCGCCGTTCAGTCCCGATCTCGTCCGTCTGAATCGCAAAGGGAAGACGCACAAAGCTTGTAGACCATGAGCCGTGCACTCGATGGGGGCAGCTTGCGCGTATGGGTTGGCGTTGCGGCAGCATGTGGCGACGGGCCACGGAACCGACCAAACCCTCAGGCGAACAACAGCGATTGCGCGCGCTCACCATTGGAATCCGCCGTCGGGGCGATGAATCGCAGTTCCTGTTCCCGGCGCTCGATCGGCTTCGTCGGCAGGCACGATTCCCTCGATCCGCTGATCTAGCGCAGGGCGTTCGCAAGCCGCATGTGGAGAATGGTTTCCGTGCACATCGTAAGGACTCCATTTATGAAAATTCTATTCCCTGCGGTGGCTGTTGCGCTTGTGGCAGCCACAGCTTTTGCTGCGCAGTCCATTCCGCCAGACCTCAGAGAAACGGCACTGGCCACCTTCAAGCCCTTGCCATTCACGCCGGCGCTCGCCAACAACCCGAGCACGCCGGAGAAGATTGCCCTCGGCAAGGCACTGTTCTTCGATCCACGCCTCTCGTTCTCAGGCGTTTTCTCCTGCAACTCGTGCCACAACCTGGCCACCGGGGGCGACGACAATCGTGAAACTTCGATTGGCCATGGTTGGCAGAAGGGGCAGCGCAACGCGCCGACGGTGTTTAACTCTGTCTTCAACAAATCACAGTTTTGGGACGGTCGCGCCGAAGACCTGAAAGCTCAGGCCAAAGGCCCGATACAGGCCGGTGTCGAAATGGCCAACACACCGCATCGAGTGGTCGAGACGTTCAAATCGATGCCGCAATATGTGGAGTTGTTCCATTCAGCTTTCCCGGATGAGGCCAATCCCATCACCCTCGACAACCTAGTCAATGCACTCGCAGACTACGAGGCGACACTGGTCACGCCGGCCCCCTTCGACGCCTTCCTCAATGGCGATGAGACCGCCATCGGTCCCAAAGAGAAACAGGGCCTGGCCCTTTTTATCGAAAAGGGCTGCTCGTCCTGCCATTCCGGTGTCAATATTGGTGGGGAAGGCTATTATCCATTCGGCGTCGTTGAGAGGCCTAGCGCCGCCATTCTGCCGGAGAACGACAAAGGACGATTTGCCGTCACCAATGTACCCGAGGATTCCTATGTTTTCCGCGTGCCGTCGCTGCGCAACGTAGCAATCACCGCGCCATACTTTCATTCGGGCAAGGTCTGGGACCTGAGAGAGGCCGTCGCTATCATGGGCACCACCCAGCTTGGCGAACAGCTAACGCAAATCGAAATCGATCAGCTGGTTGCCTTCCTTCATTCGCTGACCGGAAAACGACCGGAGATCACATATCCCATCTTACCGACTGAAACGCCCACAACACCTCGGCCTCGATCCTAGGCAGTGGGAAAGCAGACGATCGCGGCGGGCCTGTGAGCATTTCCTTGCCCGATCTGGGCGAATTGCCACGAGCGTCGCCGATTTGGCCGCGATACGTCGCCGACGATTGAGCGGCGCACGTCGGGGGAGGAGCCACTGCTTTTGCACAGCGATGCCCCTCGCGCGGAGATCGACGGCAGCCAGGGTGGCGTTCTCGTCAGCACCTCCGCAAAGTCACATCGACCAGTCGCCCTGCCAGTCAATCACCACCTTGCCCGAGCTGCCGCTGCGCATCGCGTCGAAGCCTACTTGAAAATCAGCAATGCCGATGCGGTGCGTGATCAGGCCGCTGACATCGAGCGGGCCCTGCACCAGCGCGATCATCTTGTACCAGGTTTCGAACATCTCGCGGCCATAGATGCCCTTGAGATGCAACATCTTGAAGATGACCTTGTTCCAGTCGATCTCGAAGCCGGTCGGCGCGATGCCCAAAATGGCGATCTTGCCGCCATTGTTCATGGCGTCGATCATGTCGCGGAAGGCGGGTGCCGCGCCCGACATTTCGAGGCCGACGTCAAAGCCTTCAGTGATGCCGAGCGCCGGCATGACGTCGCGCAGCTTTTCCTTCGATGCATCGACAACGTGCTGGACGCGGAGCTTTTTCGCCAGCGCCAGCCGCACCGGGTTGATGTCGGTGATGACCACTTTTCGCGCGCCGACGCACTGCGCCACCAGCGCACCCATGATGCCGATCGGCCCGGCGCCGGTGACCAGCACGTCCTCGCCGACGAGATCAAAGGACAGTGCGGTGTGAACCGCATTGCCCAGGGGATCGAATATTGCGGCGATCTCATCGGGCACATCGTCGGGGATCGGCACGACGTTGTGCTGCGGGATCGCCAGATATTCACCGAAGGCGCCCGGCCGGTTGACGCCGACGCCGAGCGTGTTGCGGCACAGATGCCCCCTGCCCGCCCGGCAATTGCGGCAGTGGCCGCAGACGATGTGGCCTTCGCCCGAAACACGCTGGCCGAACTTGTATTCGGTGACCGCCGCACCGAAGTCGGCGACTGTGCCGACGAATTCGTGGCCGGTCACCATCGGCACCGGCACGGTCTTCTGCGCCCACTGGTCCCAATTGTAGATGTGGACGTCGGTACCGCAGATCGCGGTCTTCTTGATCTTGATCAGAACGTCGTTCGGGCCGATTTCCGGCACCGGCACTTCTTCCATCCAGATGCCCGGCTCGGCCTTGGCCTTGACCAGCGCCTTCATCATGTTCGACATCAGATGCTCCTTACACCTTGGTTGGTTCTACTCCTCGCCGCTCCTCCGGTAGCCTAAACAACGGAAAGGTAGGCTCGGAGAGCACATCCTGAGATCTTTGGATCGATCGTAATGTTGGCGGCTGCTTTTGTGTCGAGCAACACTTCACCGCGACCCGTGCGCGTGAAAACCTGTTCCAGCGAACCTTAGCGGAAGCGGAGCAAGCGCCATGCCAGATGCAGCCAAGTTTCAATCAAGCGATGAGGAATAGTCGCAGCTTGCGGTTAGGCGGTATTGCTATTTTGTCGATGTCCGCCACATGCGACCGATGCTCTCGATGGTCGAGCTCGCCGCCGATATCTCGATGTGCCGGTGCACCGGCGGCATCGTTCGCCCTCGGTGAAGTGTCTGTTGACCGCTGGCGGGAGGCAGAAGCTCATGGACAGAGCCGCCTTCCTCCATTTCGTGGCGAAATCATCCGTCCTCGGACCAGAAGCGGCTTCCCAGATCCTGCCCCGCCGCTCAGCCGTCCAGCGGGCCTTCGGCTGGACGACAAGGGTGGGACTCGCACGCGTCGACCGACTTGCGCGCGGCTTTCGATGGCGTCCTTTCTTCCTTAAATATCCGCGAAGCCCGCGGGTCACATGTTTGCCCGTCACAGTGGCCCAGCGGCCTGCGCCTGCACTTTCTCCCGCAATGCGCATGCTGCAGCGACCATGTTGATGAGGGCAGGGCGGACCTCCTCCCATTTCCTTGTTTTGAGGCCACAGTCCGGATTCACCCACAATTGGCCGTCCGACAGTCGCTCGCGGGCAAGTTGGGCGAGTATGCAAAATCTCGCCAATCTCCGGGACACGTGGTGAGTGAATGTCGTAGACGCCAGGACCGATTTCGTTCGGATATTCTGACTTCGTGAAGGCGTCTAGCAGTTCCATTTTGGAGCGCGACGTCTCGATCGAAATCACGTCCGCGTCCAGTTCAGCGATCGAGTCGATGATCTCATTGAACTCAGAATAGCACATGTGGGTGTGAATTTGGGTCGCGTCCGCTACACCCGTTGAAGCGAGCCGGAAGCATTCGACAGCCCAGCCGAGATAATGTTTCCAGCCGGACTTCCGCAGGGGCAAGCCTTCGCGAAACGCGGCCTCATCGATCTGGATCACCCTTGCGCCAGCTCTTTCCAGGTCGGCCACTTCATCGCGGATGGCGAGCGCGATCTGGCGGCAGACCTCGGCGCGGGGTACGTCGTCGCGCACAAAAGACCAGTTAAGAATCGTCACTGGGCCTGTGAGCATGCCCTTCACCGGTTTTTTCGTCAGCGACTGGGCAAATTGCCACCAGAGGACCGTCATCGGATTGGGCCGCGATACGTCGCCGAAGATGATGGGAGGGCGCACGAGCCGGGAGCCGTAACTTTGCACCCAGCCATGCTGGGTGAAGGCGAGGCCGGACAGCTGCTCGCCGAAATGCTGGACCATGTCGTTTCGTTCGAACTCGCCATGTACCAGCACGTCCAGCCCGATCTCCTCCTGCCAGCGGACCGCCGCCTCGGTCTCCTTCTTCAGGAAGGCCTGGTAATCGACATAGCTCAGCCGGCCCTTCGCATGAGCGGAGCGCGCCCTGCGCACCTCGGGCGTCTGCGGGAAGGACCCGATCGTCGTCGTCGGGAACGGCGGCAGGCCGAGCGTGTCAGCCTGGACTCTGGAACGCTTGGCAAATGCGCTCTTTCGTTGCTTCATAGCGCCGTCAATGCTGATAACCCGCCCATGGACGAGCGGATCATGGACCTTTCCAGACATTGCGCGCGCCGCGGCCGCCTCGGCAGAAGCTTTCAGTGCGCCTGCTGCGGCCTCCCTGCCTCCGGACAAGGCTTGGGCCAGCACGAGCAGCTCTTCAGTCTTGTGGGCGGCGAATGCCAGCCACGAACTGACGTCCACATCGAGCGCAGTCTCCATCCGCAGGTCCATCGGCACATGAAGCATCGAGCAGGAAGGCGCAATCTCGACGCGATCCAGCGGCCAGCCGGCAACGATCGGCTTGATGCGGTCGAGAATGGCAGCTAGGTTCGCGCGCCAGACATTGCGGCCGTCGATCAAGCCAAGTGAGAGCACCAGATCCTTCGGTGCGAGCCGACCAACCGTCTCCAACTGCTCGGGAGCGCGCACGAGGTCGAGATGTAGGCCCGCCAGGCGCAGCGAAAGCGCGGTCTCCAGATTGTCCCCGAGCGGCCCGAAATAGGTAGCCAGCATAATTTTCAACTTGGGCGCGGCTTTCGACAGCTGGCCGTACGTGAATTCGAAGGCAGCTCGTTCGTTCGGGCTAAGGTCGAGCACAAGCGCCGGCTCATCAATCTGCACCCAGTCGGCCCCCGAGAGCTCCAGCCTCCGCAGGAGTTGATCGTAGACGGGCAGCAGCCGCGGTAGGAGCGCTATGGGATTGAAACACTGGTCGGGAGACTTCGCCAGCTTGAGGAAGGTGACCGGTCCAAGGATGACCGGGCGTGTATGGGCGCCGAGCTCTTTTGCCTCCAGAAAGTGATCGACTGGTTTCGTCGACGAGAGGGCGAATGCCTGATCGTTGCTCAGCTCCGGCACGATGTAGTGGTAATTAGTGTCGAACCATTTGGTCATTTCCATCGCGGTTACGCGCTGGCCCTGAACTGCATGCCGGTGACTGGCGCGTCCGCAACCCGCGGCATCGCCTTGCGTCCCGCGCGCCACCGCGAAATAGATGTCGAGCGGGACCTCGCCGCCCGTCCAGCCGTAACGAGATGGCACGGCGCCGACCATTGCTGCGGTGTCGAGCACATGGTCATAAAGTGAGAAATCGTTCGACGGGATTTTCGACACGCCGCGGTCGTGCTGCTCGCTCCAGCTGGCGGCACGGAGTGCCTTCGCCGTCGCCAGAAGGTTGGCGGCAGAAGATTTTCCGGACCAGTAGCTTTCGAGCGCGAACTTCAGTTCTCGCCGGCGACCGATACGCGGCACGCCAAGCGTTGCTATGGGAACTTGCTGGGAGACATTCATTCCATACCCCGATGCTTGGGGCGGGGACAAGGAAGGCGCTAGCAGGCCGGCATGAACGCCGAGCTGCCGCGGCCACCAGACACCCCGCCCGTGGACGTTGTTCACCGTGGCAGGTCTCCTGGCTCGCGGGTCACAGCCTCTGCCCCGTCTTCCCGGGGCAGTTCGCCCCAGTGACATTGGTGGGTTGGCTCGCCGCTTACAGTTGCGGGGGCAGCGCCGGATTGCACCGGCTTCCCTCTTAGCTCCGCTACGGCAACGCCTTGCGGAGAACCACGACATGCGGACAATCGCAGCAGCTCGCATTGTTGTCAATGACGTATAAAGAAATGTTTATGTGTTTATGTGAACCGTTCACCTGCGGCGTGTTTCCCAAGTCGCAGGTCGCAGTAGAGCTGAGCCATTTGCGCCACTCGCCGGTCTGCGCAGGCTGTGCCTGGCCGCTCGGGCAATCTGCCAATCTACGATCTCGGCTCAAAACGACTTTCGTCAAAAAAGGGCGTGTTGGCCATCATGATCGGCCGGCAGTACTGGCCCGAAGTGCGACAACGTCCTGAGCCTCAACAATCAGAAATTCGGAGAAAAACCGCCATCCTTCACGCAGGCACGCGACATTTCGATTTACCCGCGCCTGTCTGGACAGCCTGCACAACGGCAAGGTGGGCAGCACCTCGCGGAAATGCTCCCCTACAACAGCCCCGCCTGCGTGGCCTCGCGGCGCAAATTCTGCCGCGGCCTGGGGCCGATCTGCTGGATCACCAATCCGGCCGCCAGTGAGCCAAGGTCGCCGCAGGTCTGCAGGTCGCGGCCTTGCGTGTAGCCATGCAGGAAGCCGGCGGCATAGAGATCGCCGGCGCCTGTCGTGTCGACCAGTTCCTTTATTGCGGTCGCCTTGATCACCACCGTTCCGCCGCCGCGCACGATCACCGAGCCCTTTTCAGAGCGGGTCACGGCAGCGATCCGGCAATCCTTGCGGATCTGCGCCAGCGCCTCGTCGAACGACGCCGTCTGATAAAGCGATTTGATCTCGTGGCTGTTGGCGAAGACGATGTCGACCATGCCCGAACGCATCAGGTCGAGGAATTCATCGCGGTAGCGGTCGACGCAGAACGAATCCGACAGTGTCATTGAGACTTCGCGGCCTGCCGCGTGCGCCAGCTTCGCCGTCTGCCGGATCGCTTCCTTGGCGCGCGGCGGGTCCCACAGATAGCCTTCGAAATAGGTGACCGCCGCACCCGAAGCCTTGTCTGCTTCGACGTCCTCCGGCCCGAGCTCCATGCAGGCGCCGAGATAGGTGTTCATCGAGCGCTCGCCATCGGGCGTGACGAAGATCATCGAGCGCGCCGTCGGCGGCTCGCCGTTGAGCGGCTTGGTGTCGAAAGCAACGCCCTGCGCATGGATGTCATGGGCATAGATTTCGCCGAGCGGGTCGTTCGAGACCTTGCCGAAGAAGGCGGCGCGACCGCCGAAGGAGGCGACGCCCGCCGCCGTGTTGCCGGCGCTGCCGCCGGAGGCTTCGATCGCCGGGCCCATGCGGCTGTAGAGCAGTTCGGCGCGCTGTGTGTCGATGAGGTTCATCGCGCCCTTGATGATGCCGTTGGTCTCGAGGAATTCCTCGTCGCACTGGGCGATGATGTCGACAATGGCATTGCCGATGCAAAGCACGTCATATTTCGGCATCAATGTCTCCGCCAAAAACCCGAGCCGGCTTCTTGCCACGTCAGGGCCGGCCTGTTTTTGGCGAGTGTGGAATGGGTCGCCCTATGACGACGCATCCGATACCCTTGCATCACGCAGCTGCCGGTCCTGCCTCACGCAACAGGTCGTCAGCTCTGTCCGTCTTTTCCCAGGTGAACTCCGGCTCTTCGCGTCCGAAGTGTCCGTATGTCGCGGTCTTGCGGTAAATCGGCCGTAGGAGATCAAGCGCCTTGATGATGCCTTTCGGCCGGAGATCGAAAAGCTCAAGGACGGCGCGCTCGATTCTTTTTTCATCAATCTTTGCGGTTCCGAATGTATTGACGAGGACAGAGACCGGCGCGGCCACACCGATCGCATAAGCAAGCTGAACCTCGCACACCTCCGCAAGTCCGCTGGCAACGACGTTTTTTGCGACGTACCGCGCCGCATAGGCGGCCGACCGATCAACCTTGGACGGGTCCTTGCCCGAAAAGGCACCGCCGCCGTGACGCCCCATGCCGCCGTAGGAATCGACGATGATCTTGCGGCCGGTGAGCCCGCAATCGCCGCGCGGCCCACCGACCACGAACCGGCCTGTTGGATTGACCAGGAACCTTATCCTCGTCGTATCCAGATCGTCGTGAGGCAAGACCGGCCTTATGATCTCCTCAATGACGCCTTCGCGCACCGTGGCTTGTGAGACCTCCTCGTCATGCTGCGTCGACAGGACTATGGTATCAAGCGCTACCGGGCGCAAACCCTCATACCGGATGGAAACTTGAGATTTAACGTCCGGGCGAAGCCAGCCAAGGCGTCCGGTTTGGCGCACCTCTGCCTGTTTTTTTATCAAATCGTGAGCAAGTTGGATTGGCAACGGCATCAACGTTTCGGTCTCGTTGCACGCGTACCCGAACATGAGGCCCTGATCCCCCGCTCCCTGCTCGAGATCCTGCCCTCGTCCCTCGTCGACGCCCTGGCTGATGTCAGGCGACTGCTCGGTCAAGGCCAAGATCAGGGCGCAACGCCGGCCGTCAAAGCCGATCGCATCGTTGTCATATCCAATGTCCAAAATGATATCGCGGGCAACTTGGCTGTAGTCGATATGCGCGTGACTGGTGATCTCGCCAGCCAGAACGACCATCCCTGACTTCACCAACGCTTCACAAGCGACACGAGCCTTAGGATCCTTGCGAAGGATCGCATCGAGGACGCCATCTGAGATATTGTCGGCCATCTTGTCGGGATGTCCCGCGCCGACGGATTCGGAAGAGAACACGAATTGTCTGGTCATGAAATGTCCTCGCTTCAAACGTTGGAATTGATGTGACAGTTGATCCGGCCGTCTTACCTGTCGGAGATGCCAGGCACGTCGAACGCAGCGCAGAAGTCGGCAACGTCTCTGCGCACTCTGGCATGCACGTCCGAATCATCGGGCTGGCGACAGACCAGGTCGATGAAAGCGGCAATCTGCACCATTTCCGCTTCGCGCATGCCCACAGACGTCACTGCTGGCGTGCCTAAGCGTATGCCGCTGGTGAGCGCGGGATGGCGCCGGTCGCCCGGCACCATGTTGAAATTCGTAATGATACCTGCTTGCGACAAGCGATCGGCATAGGCTTTTCCAGACAGCGGCCGGTCCCTAAGATCAAGGATCAGCATGTGATTGTCAGTGCCCCCCGTGACGAGTTCATAACCTCGCTCCAGAAGGGCCCGGGCCAGAGCCTTGGCGTTGTTGACGATCTGCTGACCGTACACACGGAAGGATGCATTCCCTGCTTCGTGCAGAGCGACAGCTAGCGCGGCAATGGTATTCATGTGCGGTCCGCCCTGGAGGAGAGGGAACACGGCACGGTCTATGCGTTTGGCCAGATTGTGTTTGCTCTTGGAATGGTAGAGCGCCTGATAGCGGTCTTCATTCCTTGACAAGATGAAGCCACCGCGGGGGCCGCGGATCGATTTGTGAGAGGTGCTGGTGACAACATCGCAATGGCTAACGGGATTCGGATGCACTCCTGCGACAACGAGACCGCTGATGTGGGCGATGTCGGCCACCAGATAGGAGTTCACCTCCGAAGCAATTTCGGCCATTGCCTCATAGTCAAAGATACGCGGATAAGCAGTTCCGCCGACCCAAATGAGCTTCGGTCGTTCCCGTTTGGCCGTCTCGCGCAAACGGTCATGGTCAATCTGCTGCGTCTTTTCGTGCAGCCCGTACGGAACTCGCTGATAGTCAGTGCCAGAGAAGTTGACGGCCCAACCGTGCGTCAGATGCCCGCCGCCGGGGAGGGTCAAGCCCATCATCTTGTCTCCCGGACACAACAGCGCTCGACAGACAGCCTGATTGGCCGGCGAGCCGGAATAAGGCTGCACGTTGGCGTGTTCACAGCCGAATAGCGCCTTCAATCGCTCGATGGCGAGGTTCTCAAGCTCATCGACAATCTCGTTTCCGGCGTAGTAGCGCGCGCCGGGATATCCCTCGGCATACTTGTTGGTGAAAATAGACCCGGTCGCTTCCAGCACCGCCGAGGACGCGAAGTTCTCGGAGGCGATAAGTTTGAGGGTCGTCCGCTCCTGGCGCTCCTGTCTTAAAAGCAGCTCGTGAACGCGAGAATCTGCGACAGCCAGGTGAGGCCACTCGCAAGTGTCAAGCTCCGCGATGGCGCCGCCAGTCGAATTGTTCATATCAGCTTCGCGCTCCATTGGGACTAAGTTTCAGGACAAGCAGGCGGCCACCTTGGACCGCGCGCCCTGTATCGCCTCCAGGCGCTGTAGGTCTTGTCTGTGATGGCCATCGCCGTGGGGCAGGAGATCAACCAACAATTGAACCAAGCCGCCGTCCGAGCCTCCTGCTTCGAGGTGGTACGAAGGCCAGGGGCGATGTTCGTTGCCGAGAAGAAAGCCGGCTCTGGCGAGCTGGCGCACGTGTGCGACCACGTGCTCCTGAGACAGACTCAGAACTTCTGCTAGCTCGCAGACGGTCAGGTCCGCATGCGCACAAAGTCCCAGGATTCGAAGTCGATCAAGATGAGCCGCGGCCTTTAGGCGCCTGACCAGTGTCATCATCGGCCGGCACTCCTTGTATTGACTTCCTCCATTTGGCGTCCTCCCACTCTTTCAGAGGCAATCTTGCCGTCCGACGAGGTCAATACGCTCGACCGCATCGCAGATCGTTTCCGATACGTCACGGTCTCGACCCGCAGCCCAAATGATAGGCTCAACGTACATATTCTCAGCGGTTTAGAGTGCTAAAAGTCCGCGATTTTCTTTGAAGGATCTGTTGCGACACGTGCATACCGGATGCGCCCCAGCACAACGGCGGCTGCGCGGTAAGGCCGGCTTGCGAAGATGCGGCGTACGGCCGAGGCCTTCATGCGCCGGTCGCCGCGCGATGGGACGCTCAGCATCGACGGGGATGAAATCCATCTTGTCCATGGCTCCGATCTCTATCCCGATGGACCACATCCCAAGGAAACCGATATCCTGCTCGAAGGCGCCGCCGTCCACGGCGAGCTCAAAGTATGGCTGCGGCGCAAGGCTCAATGCGGCTGACGATTGGCTTCCATTGATTCTCAACAAGTGATACAAATCCTCGGACTGTAACCCCTTAGTTCCGAGATTTCGTATCAATGCCAGAGCCCTCTCCCCAGCGCCAAATCGCCCACGCACTTCTGACAGTGCGCGGAATCGCGCGTCTCACGGAGCTGCGCAACGCCGGCGTAACAGCGGCCACGATGAGTCGCATGGAACGGGATGGGGAGGTGCTCCGGCTCGCACGCGGCCTCTACCAGCTCTCCGATGCGCCGCTCGACGCTAATCATAGCCTAGCCGAGGCTGCCAAGCGCGTACCCAAAGGCGTTGTCTGCCTTGTGTCAGCCCTGGCATTCCACCAGCTGACGGATCAGCTTCCGAGACAGGTATGGCTGGCCATCGGCCAGAAGGACTGGGCTCCCAAACCCAACGGCACACCCATCCGCATCGTGCGTTTTACCGAAAGTCTGCTCAACGACAGCGTCGAAACTCATGTTGTCGAGGGCGTGACCGTAAAAGTCTTTGGGGTTGTCAAAACAATCGCGGACTGTTTTCGATATCGCAACAAGATCGGCCTGTCGGTGGCGATCGAGGGCCTCCAGGAAGCGCTTCGCCAGCGCAAGGCCACGCCCGGCGAAATTGCCAGGCAGGCTGAGCGTGGCGGTGTCGCCACGGTCATCCGGCCGTATATCGAGGCGCTGACGGCCAATGGCTAAAGAGATCAAGAACATCGGCGCCTCAGTGCGCGCACGTCTGCTGCAACTCGCCAAGGTAAGTGGCCAGACCCTCGATCTGGTTCTGACCCGCTTCGCCCTCGAGCGGCTGCTTTTCCGGCTTAGCCAGTCACCCCACGCCGACCGCTTCGTGCTGAAGGGCGCGATGCTGATGATGAGCTGGTTCGATGATCCGCACCGCGGCACCCGCGACCTTGACCTGCTGGGTTTTGGCGATCCGAGCGCGGAGCCGATGCTGGCGACGTTTCGGGAGGTCCTGGCGCAGGACGCTAGCGATGGCGTCGAGTTCGACGCTGACGCACTCCGGGTCGACCGCATTCGCGAGGAACTGGAGTATGGTGGGCTCAGGCTGCGGACGACGGCCTCGATCAGCGGCGCCCGGGTCAGCCTGACGATCGACATCGGCTTTGGCGATGCGCTGGAGCCTGGTGCCGAAGAGCTGGACTATCCTTCCATGCTCGACTTTCCCATGCCCCGGCTGCGGGCTTATGCGCGGGAAACCGTCATTGCCGAGAAATTTCAGGCGATGGTGGCGCTGGGGCGGGCGAATAGCAGGATGAAGGACTTCTACGACATCTGGATTCTTAGCCGGTCCTTCACCTTCGACGACGACAGGTTGCCACGAGCGATCGCCGCCACCTTCGCGCGGCGCGGAACGGCGATACCTCAAGACCTGCCCGATGCGCTGACGTCGGCCTTTGCCGAGGATGCGCAAAAGCAGCGACAGTGGCGCGCGTTTGTTGGAGAAGTCGCTCACGATCCGGGTGATCTTGGGAACGTCATTAGAGATGTAGCTGCATTCCTTATGCCCCAGGCAGCCTCAGCAGCGAGCTTGGGCCAATGAGCAGCTTGATTTCCACTGTCGGATTGTGGGGAGCGGACAAGGCGGTCGCGCTGAGTGGATATACGCCCCATCAGCACGTCCCAAGTCCGATCGAGCTCACTTCTCTGCTCCAGAGCGCGTATCGGGTCCAACGTTCAGGCCAGTATCGCTCGCGGCGGCCGTAGCGAGAGCCGCTACGACCCGAGACGATGGGCCGGTCGCAAATGAACCGGTCGAACTGTCTGGGCGATACTCATCGAGATCCCTCCCTGGGATGCACGCCCCTGGCCAGGATTCTCACAGCAGATTGTCCGATTGCTGCGCATACGTAGGGCCGGGCGGGGGCACAAACCGGTAGACGTTTTTCAAAATGCAATGTGTGTCGCTATTTCTCGGCTTCAGACCGATCGCCTCCCCATTCGCAGATCGGCGGTGTCCTCGGAGTCTTTTGGGATCTGGAGGGAGATGCGCCAATCGTTCGTTTTTCGCCGGCGCGAGGCGAATTCGACGCGCTGGATCGCGGCCATCTCGTCGGATGCGTATTCGACCTTGTGCCCCTCATCGAGAGTGATCTGCTCGGCCTCGCGCATGACCTTCCAGACCTTGAGGATGAACTCGTCGCTGACACCCTCGTGAAAGAGGTCGCTCATCGAATTTACAAAGATTTTTCGCGGTTTCTTCCATCCGTAGGGAATGGCCAGCGCCTCGCGGTCTTCCCGCACCACGCCATTCCACACCGTGCGCTTTCCCGTTTTACGGGTAAGCCCCGCATATTTCGCGATGCCCATGGCCTCAAGGCGTTTGGCCATCTCCATTGCATAACAATGGGTGCAGCCTGCCGTAACGATCGAGCATCCTGCGACCGGGTTCCAAGTGGAGTCTGTCCACTCTATCTGAGTTTCAGCCATCTTGCCCTCCCGAGCATTCCTTGACCCGCCGCCGCATCAGACCGCTCCGCGTATCGGATTGACGACCTCGAGCCCGGCAAAGTCTTTTTCGTTATCCGTCACCAGCACGCATTCGTTCGCATCAGCGACAGCGGCGATGATCATGTCCAGCCCGCTGCGGGGCATGCCGGCCACTTTTCCTTCTGCCATCAGCCGAGCCCAGATCAGCCCCGCCTTGTCGTCGAACGACATGATGCGGCCCGCAAACAGCGCCTGCGGCCCCTCAGGCCCAGAGAACCACTTGTCGAGTGCGTCGCGTTTCTTGCCACGAGGTTTCTCCAGAACCCCGCGAAGGATTTCTGCAACGGTCAGCGAGGCGATGAACAAGTCCTCGTCACGCTGTCTCGACATCCATGCCAGAAGCGATTCCGACGGCTGCGATTTGACGACATTGCTGATGATGTTGGTATCGAGGAGGTAGCGTGTCACAGGTCGATCTTGCGTCCCTCTTCACGGGGGCGGGAAAGATCGAGATCAGCGCCGACTAGTGGAGAACGACGCAAGGCGGCGAGGATTCCGCCAGGCTTGGGTGGCTCGCCCGCGATGGTCCGGCTGACGGCAGCGCGCAGGCTAGAGGCATCCGGCCCATCTTCGGCCAGGCGGCGTGCCAAAGATCGAATAAGGTCGCGATCGGCATCGCGGCCAAGCACTTCGAAGCGCGCCAAGCCGCGCTCGCTGAGGCGAGATCGATAGTTTTGAATGGCGCGTTTTTGCGAGCTGCCCATAGTTGCCTCCGACATATTTCCAGTAATATAACCAGAACGCAGGGGTTGATCAAGGCGCGGGCAGTCCGGGCGGTGCTCCCTTGCGGTTGGATGGCATCGGTCTAGGATGCATGGTTGTGCGACGGTATTTTTTGACGAGCGTCGAGCAGGCCGACGGGCGGCCGCCAGGTGCAAAATCGTCCAACCGGTCCCGATAGTTGACGAAACCTCAAACATATTTTTTCGGCGATTTTCCCTAAAATAGAAGCGTAACTTTTTGACGCCTCAGGTCGTGGCCAGAAAACATTTGGCAGTAACTCAATGGGTTATATGTTGTTTAAACAACCGCGTGGCCTTCGTTGAGGGGCATCGATCCGGCTCCTGTTCCGAGCGGAGGACTATCCCCGCTGACAGCCGCCCGACGTGTCGGGCTGAGCGCTGCAATCACGGCGCAGGCGCAGCCGCAGCGGCGGCATGCTCGCAGCCAATCCTTTGCGGGTTGATGGCGCCAGGTGCCGCCGCTACCCGCCTTGAAAAGCGACCCGTATCAGGATTCACTAAGGCTCAGGTGTTCAGACTCCGCGCTTCCGACGACTAGGCTCTGAAGCCGCACCTCCAAGACAATAGGGTTTCCCTTTGCCGGATGGAGGCGGTCAGAAACCCAACGCTTTGGCCAGCATCGGTTCAAGAACCAGATCCGGCCGACCTCCCTTTTCGCGAAGCTCCATTGCCCTTATGATCTTCGTGCCTTCGTGGCTGTGCTTCCAGTCCCGAGACGCTTCGGCCGCGACGATGAGGTAGTCGGTCTGGCCGCAGACGGTGTCCTTCCAATCACCGCCGCGTTCGCAAATCATCGCAGCGACTGCCTTTCGCGGGCCGATGGCGAATTTTCCCGTGAGGACGAACATCCGGCTCGGAATCACGAACTGGCTTGCATCCTCCAAGGCGCCGTCAATGACACCCACATTGCCGAAGGTAGGCAGCCCCGTGTCTGTCGCGCTGTCGCCGACAAGACGGGCAATCCACCCGCATATGTCTTCTGCCTCGTCGGCGGTTATGCGACCGTCAGCAAAAGACCTTCTGGCAGTTTCTCCGAGAGATGCCACGCGGCTGTCTCTGCGCAGGACCACACTCGAGTCCAACCTGGACAGCAGTTTTTCGACCTCTGCTGGCGTGATGGAGTTGTCGCAGGCGATACCGGCACAGAATCCGTAGAACTCGTTGACTTCGTCCTTGTCGTCAGCGGCGACAAACTCCCGTGAGCGTATGCCGATTATCGTTTCAAGGACGGCGTAGATCTCTTCGGGCGCGTTACCCCAAATGTCCAGATCGCGGATGAGCTCGGCAGCATCATCGTCGTGAAGAAGGGACAGGAACTGCTCAGCTTCGACCCTGAGTGGCGGCATCTCCGCCCGCTCGACCCGCTCGCTGGCCATCACGCCCTTCAAGAACCCGAGCCAGTACCCCAACGCCTTGCGGTGATTTGCCTGCGCATGGACTCTGCCGCGCGCGGCCCCTTCGTGTTCGAGTTTACCGCTCCTTCCGCGGAACACTTCAACCATTGTCGCCCCCCTCGACGCTACTTTTCGATTGTAGCAGACATCACAACACTCATCTATCCGCCGACTAGACAAGGCGTGGCGAAACCGGAAGGCTTAATCCCCTTAGCTCCTTGCTTTCGAAATGGTAGGGCCAGGTTGCCACCCCCAGGGACAGCGTTTCGCCGAGCGGCCGACCAAAGAAGACGCTCTGGACTCACCAAGGATCAGGCCGCCTGAACCCGGTCCGCCTCCGACGCGCTCTGTCCCTCGCGCAGCCGTGCTCGTCCTCAAGGGACGCTCCGCTCAAGCCCTTGCGGAGTGCGCGCGCCTGCGCTTGACGGAACGCGCGACGGCGGCTCCGGGAATCAGGCTTGGGTTCCAGGCCGCTTCGTGCGGGAACCTAAAGCTCGGAGACCGCCTTTCGCCCACTATGCCGACACTGTTCTGTCCCTGGCGCTGCCGTGCTTGTCACCTTTGATTGCATCTGCCGAATTCTCGCGTATCCTGCGGCTGCGCATGTGAGCACAAGGTGGCGCCTGGCGCTTCGACGAGCCACGCCAGCAAGAACCAGCGTCGGCATGGCGACCGAAAATGCTGAGGCAAGAGACCGCCACTCCAGAAGGAAACGTTCGTCATGGATTCCCATGCCGTTATTGCGTCCCTGCCAATCGCCGGGGCCGACCGTAACTTGCTTATCGAGGCCGCCAACGCCGCGTTCGAAAGGGTCATTGAGCGGATTGAGCCGGCCAACGAGAAGCTGACTCGCACCCTATGGGACGCCGCGTCCTATATCGATAATGAAATCACGGCAGACATGTTGCCTATTTCCCGGGACGAGGCTGCGTACCTCGTCGATGTGTTCGCGGTGCATCATGTCATCGGACTAGCTGTCGCAGCAGACGAGGAGGCCGCTGAATCCCGGCCGTGAACCTCCCAGGAGGCAGCTGGATCTGCCTGCTGCAATCTCGCGCGCCGCGCGATCAATGCAGTGACCTTTGCCGCCATCTCTTCAAGGGTGGCGGTGAGCCGGTTTATCTAGGAGGCGGTGGCGGCCAGTTCCGGGCCGTAGCGGTGACGAGATATTCCGGTTCTGGCTAAGGGACTGGAGATGCTTGGCCGTCTTCGCGCGAAGGCGCAGGCCCGCCTCCAGGGCGTGCTCCGTGCGTCTCGACAGGTCGTGCTGCAGTTTGCGGATCTGATTGGGATATGCCCACGATGGAGCAAAGCGCGGTCGGGTTAGAGTTCATTGGCATGCCGAGTAGCCGCGCGATGGAGTGGCCGTTCCGACGGCCTCTCCCCAGACTTAGATTACTAGGGAGACGGCGCCGCCACTTCGTCCTCCATGTCGAGCGATTTTTCGACTGCCTCCGGATTCCGGGCGATGGTCCAAAGCAGAGTATTCGCCGCTGCATCCGGTTCCGAGCGACCTTGCTCCCAGTTTCGAAGCGTTGCCAGATCGAGGCCATACCTCACGGCGAACGCCTCCCGGGACAGCTTGGTGCTATCCCGAACTTCGCGAACGCTTATCGGCCGCGGCGCATGAACCTTCGCGATCACTCCTGCGGACGAGAGTTCGTCCTTCAGTGCCCGCAGGTCGTCGACGCAAGGAACAGTCACGAACGCCTTGCCCTGATCGACCATCTCCGTGAGGACCGCATGGGCCGTCCTCAGCGGCAGCTGTCTCCTGACGAGAACCCTAGCAGCCTCAGGAGTATTCGCGCCGTGTAGAAAGCTGAGGCTCAGCCGGACGGGAGAGCCTGACGACACCTGGACGACGTCCCGGGTTCGCACCCGTTGTCCGAACCGCTCCATGAACTTCGATGTAGTCGACATTAAGCTTCTTAGGTCACGGACAACAAGATGGTTGCTGCCCATCTCCACGTCCCCCAATAGCTGAAGCACGCCATCGGGCGTGACGACATCAAAGAGGAGGCATGGGTCCCCGAAATTTCAGCGTCCACAATGAGTTCGATATCATCGGGCTGCACACGCGTTCCCTACGCAAATTGCTTATAGAAAGTATGTCAGGTGCTGGCGAGGGTCAAGGCCGCACCGGTCTTCGAATTGGCGCTGTGCTAGCACTCCCGAATCGTGCCAACTTGGCGCTGCCGGGCCGCTCGGACGAGGTGAAAACTCCCGCTGCGAGCTTGGCCCGGGAGCGCCTACGACCTGGTGCTCCGAGTGGACCCCGCCAACGGGTCGGTTGCAGCCGTGGCATCCCTCCCTTCGGAGAGCTTCAGCAACGCAACTCCGGCTGCCAACACCCGTTTTATTTTTGGGTATTTGAAAAAACACCTTGCCTGCTATGTTGTCTAAAATCGATTTTTGTTAAACGGAACCTGCGGAAATCCAGATGACGAAGACAGCTGTACGTATGCGTGGCGGCCAAGAATCCGTGGGCAAGCGAACGAGAACCCTTCCCAAACTGGCTGAGAAATTGCAGATGCGTCGCTTGGCCAGGATTAACGCCGTCCTGCAGAGGGCGGAAGAATCCGGCCTGCGCGCTGAGAAGGACGGCAGGATTGCGGGACGGGTGAGCGCTGATCTCATTAAGATGGCCAAAGCTCGAACCGGATTGACATCTGATGCCGAGCTCGTCGAATTTGCGTTGGCCAATGTGGCTTTGGAAGACGACTTCGCCGAGACCTTCAG
Source organism: Mesorhizobium sp. WSM4819 (assembly GCF_055811215.1). Classification (NCBI taxonomy): domain Bacteria; kingdom Pseudomonadati; phylum Pseudomonadota; class Alphaproteobacteria; order Hyphomicrobiales; family Phyllobacteriaceae; genus Mesorhizobium; species Mesorhizobium sp. WSM4819. The sequence continues at coordinate 122,690 of NZ_JBVVQO010000008.1, read as the reverse complement.
GAAAACACGGGGAACTGTGGATCCGACGCTGAAGCTCGGATTCTGAATTGGCCGATTTCGACTTGGTGCGGCCGTAAGATGGTCGCGATTTGATTCCAAAAAAACCTTGAGCCGCGGCCCCGACATGGAGCTGCCGATCATCGGCAACCTCGTCGAGCCTGAAGTTCCGGGCGAAGGCGGCAATGATCCAGCGATCTTCGGCAGTCGCCTTACCCGGGATCCTCATTCGTCCACGCAGGAAGGCTCGAAGACCTGCGGCAGCCTGATCCCGTTCCAAAAGCTCAATGCCAGACGTCCGGTTTGGACAGGCAGGCCGCGTCATAATTTGGGTGGGATATAGCGCCCAGATTGGGCCATAGCCCCATCTTGAACTGTTTCTTTGCAATCAATATCATAAGAGCCAATTCGGTCAGAAACTCGAATCTTCTCTCTGACAGGAGGTAATGCCATGGAAGAGGTCACGCGAGCGGTTCAAATGCGTGCGAAAAGAGCCAAGGAAGGTGCTTTGCTCACTTCGAAGGAATTCGTTGGCTCTGGAAACCGTGCGGCAGCCGATCAAGCTCTCAGCAGACTTGCGAAAAAGGGCGAACTGGCGCGCGTCTACAGAGGAATGTACACGCCCTCCAGGAAGACGCCGTATGGATATGTGCTGCCGGAAGCGGAAGCCGTCGTGAAGTCGTACGCTTCCTTGTCAGGGGAGAAGGTCGTCAATACCGGTGCTACGGCGGCGAACCGGCTCGGCCTGACGACACAAGTTCCGGTTCAAACAGTCTTTCTCACGACCGGAAAGTCGAAGAAGCTGAAACTTGGCCGCCGCACAATACGCCTGAAGCACGCGCCTGCCTGGATCACGAGCCTGCCAATGAACAGGTCGGGCGAAGCCATCCGGGCAATCGCGCACCTTGGCCGATCTAACGGTGTCCACTACGCGAAATTGCTCAAGAACAGACTGACACCCGAGGAATGGACTCGCGTACTCGCCCTCAAGGCGAAAGTGCCAGCTTGGGTCCATGCGGCGATCTCGAAGGCGGAAAATGAGCGGTGAATCGTTCTTCGATTGAAACGGGCCAGGAAAGAGACGCGCTTCTGGCCGCTTGGGCAACATTGGGACGCGAGCCGCATATTCTTGCGAGGCGTGCCGCGTAAGCGCAGGCACGGACGAGAATTATTTGACCGTATCGCGGCAAGCAAAGAGGGCAGGCCCAGGTGCCGGAAACAGACCGCCCGCATTGGCTGCACGTCCACCTGACGCGTTGCCGCAGGCCAAATATCCAGGAACGCCTCGTCGCCGGACCTCAGCCCTGTACCAGGCCGGGCGTGCTCAGGATCACGTGACGGACCGCCTCATAGTAACGGACATAACCGGTGCAACGACAAATGTGCGGCGCAAGCGCCTGCTCGATCGTGCGTTCGACATCCGCCCTGTGGACCGGCTTCTCTTTGAGACGCTCAACCAGCACGGTTGCACCGGTGACAAAGCCCGGCGTGCAATAGCCGCACTGGAACGAAAAACGTTCGGCGAAGGCCTGCTGAATCGCCGAGAGCCGGACGACATCGCCGTTCGCGTCGCGTTCGGCATGCGCTTCGATGGTGCGGACGGACTTGCCCTCGAAGAAATGCGCTCCGGTGATGCAGCTCCGCGTCTCGCTAGAATTTCCTTCCGGCCCATCGAGAATGATCGCGCAGGCGTGGCAGATGCCTTTGCCGCAGCCAAGCCGCGAGCCCGTGAGGTTGAGATATTCGTGCAGGAAGTCGATCATCATCAGATCGTCAGGTACGTCGACAGGACCGACCTTGCGATTGTTGACCGTCATCGAAAGTGGTCGCGTGGCAACGGTCACGGCAGGGCCTGCAAAATCTTCTCTGGCGTGATCAGTGTCTGATAAAAACGCTTGCCGATGGCGTGGTTGACGGCATTGACGATGGCCGGAACGATCGCGATCATTACGACCTCGGCCATTCCCTTTGGTGGGTCGATTTCGGAAAGCGGCGCCAACACCTCCGATATCTGTGTCCAGACCGCGACATCCCTGGCATGCGGCAGGCGATACCGGTTCCAGTTCCACGTCCCGTCGCCGGGACCGTCCTCATAGAGCGGCAATTCCTCCATAGGGCGTGGCCGACGCCCATAGCAAGCCCGCCTTGGAGCTGACCCGAGACGACTTCCGGCACGATTTGAGTGCCGCATTCGAGAATGGAATGATGTGCAAGGAGCTTCACGTCGCCTGAGGCGGTGTCCACTGCGATTTCGGCAATCGTCGCCACGCCCGATCTGCGATTCGCACGTCCGCCATGTCGACAGCGAGCGGCCCCGCCCGCCCGCCGACCGGTCCACTCGACCAGAGCGCGACCGCAGCCGGCCAGAGCGACAGGCGCAGCAGCGCCCGCGCCGCCGTCCGCGTGGCGTGGCCGACGAAATAGGCGCTATTTGAGGCGCTCATCGGTGAAATAAACGAGGGCGTCCAGCGCGGATTTCGTGCCAGCGCGTCCTCCCTGTCCTGCGGCGTCGCATAGGGCTCCTCGGCGGAGACGAGAGGCATCTCGGGCCAGTCGACGATCCCGAAGGCGCAGTCGTGCGGCACCCGGCCGATGATGTCGTCGACCATTACCCCTGCGAGGTGGTCAGGCCCGTGCCGATATCATCCGTTCTGGCGCATGGTGAGCCGGCCGGACGGATCGAATGACAGTGTGGTCACCGCTGCCTCGGCTCCGGTGCCGTAATTCTTCTGCACCTGCGCGAAACCGATGCCATAGCGCTTACCCGGATTGGCAGCTTCAAACGCGGCTTTGTTCGCGTCGCGATCCCTCCACAACGGATGGGCACGGACCCGCTTCAGGATCTCCTCGGTCCTTAGCGCCTCGCCGGCAATGGCGCCCTGCGAGTTCTTCATGCCGGTCTTGAACGCGTTCTTGAGGCGAAGCTCGATCGGATCGATGCCGAGCAGTTCGGCCGCTTCATCGACCATCATCTCGGTCGCGGCCATGGTCTGCAGCGTTCCGTACCCGCGCGTCGAGCCGGCATCGACAGCGCGCGAAGCGCGGACCTCGACCGAGAAATCGCTCTTCGGCAGATAATAGATGCTCTGCGCCGCGCCGGCCCCGACCTTACCAACGTCTGGCGAGAAGTTGCGCCGTCCTCCGGCATCCGTGCGATAGTTGCCTTTCATGATGCGGAAGGCGTGCGTGGAGCGATCCACGACAAGCGTATTCTCCATCCAGAAGGCATGGCGCTTCAACCCCATCTGGAACTGCTCGAAGCGGTCGTTGGCAAGACGCACCGGCCGCCCGTCGCCATAGAGGCCTGCCAGGATAGCGTAGTAGGGGAAGATGGAATGATCCTTGCTACCGTATCCGACCGTGTAACCGATCGAAAGGTCGAGCGCTCCTTCACCGCGAACCGCGATTTCGACAGCACTTCCAACGTGGAGATCGCCACCTCATAAGGCGATTGGGTCGCGATGAGTGCGTGCAGGGTCGAACTGCCCGGCTCGAACCAGGCATTACCATTGTCGGCTTCCATCGCGCAGGCATCGGTCGACTGCGAGAAATAGCTGCGCTTCAGGACCAATGCGTCGTCGCCGGTTGCCGTGATCTCACGCTCGATCTCGCCCGCCGCCCACAGGGCGCGGGCCGCGGCATCGCCGCTCTGATCCGGCTTCGGCCAGACGACCCGATCGCGCTCGAAACTTCCGTAGATGGCGGTGCCTTCGAGCGGAGCGGTTTCATCCGATGTCGCGCCGCCGATGCGCACGAACCGGCTGGCGCCGTAATGGGCGGCGTGTCGTAGCCGCCGACCGCGCCCCAGCGCACGAGACTCTTGGCGAAACGGACCAGCCGCTTGGTCGCGTCGAACCGCGCGAAATCCTTGTAGATCAAGAGCGCGACCGGCTGACCGAGCAGGCGCGGAATGCGTCCCTTCGGCACCAGGAACATGTCGCCATAAAAGCCGGGAGCCGTCGTTTCCGGAGGCGCGAGACCATCGCGCACAAGGTCTTCGCCGACTATCAATCGGTCGGGCCTGAGATATTCGCCCAGCGGTGAGAGGTCCAGCCCGTCGAACGCGGCGTCGGCCCGGGTGCCGCGGATCAGGAACGCGTGGCTCTGTTCCTGCGGCCAGCCCGCTATGTCACGGGCGCAAAAATCGCGGGTGAAGGCTTGTCCCCGGTGACCTTGGCCGTGGCGTCCATCCGAAAGCGCGGCCGACCGTCCGGTCCGATCCAGTTTGGCGAACGGCCGGGCGAATTGGCAATGGGCCCAGCCGGTGATGGCCGGCCCATAAAGCCGATCTTGACCGCGATCCCCGCGCCAGCCGCCGCTGCGATGAACTGGCACCGCGAAACCCTGCCGCTCATGCCGTCTCCCCCAACGGCCCATAGCCCGACCCCACTCTCGTCCGGCTCGCCTCATCTGTATTGTCCCGACTCGGGGCCGTTCCGTCATTCCGGCATCCCCGACAAACGGAACGGCCTTGCCAGATCATGAAAATCGCGGGGGCTTTTGCATCAGCCCGCTCTAAGCGCATGACTTCTGCCTCGGATGCGAATGTCCTGCTACACCCATGCTCTGTTGTGAGCCTTTCCGAGAGGAGATGGTCGATCTCGATCTGGTGCGCGACGCCGACCGGCGTGAGTTGGTGAGTCGCCCGGCGCCCCGCGGAATCACATTGTGAATTTTCCCTTCCTGCATCCGGGCCACCGTTATCCGGCGGCTATTTTCACAGCCATGGTACCTCCCGCCTGCAGAGCTCCCGCCACACCCAGCAGCGCTACGCGCTTCCCCAAACGTCCAGTCACGTTTGCAATGCGCGTGTTGGAAACGGTGAATCTGCGACACATTACCGCCACGGTTTGGCCACGGGGATGCCACACAATCCGACGACATAGCCGGCGTTGCCCTAGACGGTTCGGTCCGGCACCGGCTCAACAAGCCCCCCGCCCTAGAGTCAGTGACGGATCGAACCACTCTCATCTTGAGGAACTCAGGTCCGAGCCTGAATGCGCTCAGCAGAAGCAAGCTGATCCACTTCATTGACGCGCGGTCTCCTAAATCGCACAGGCCTGCAAACACCTGCACAGCAACAATGGTTTGGGCGCGCCTCTGCTTCAGGCGAGAGGCAACTCTGGCCGGCTCTACGATGCCTTCGATGTGAGAGGCTCCTTCGAAGTAGCAACCTGATGTTCGTCGCTAAGCAGGCTTGCCTACCCATCGCCGCTGTCGATGCTCCCATCATAGGTGGTGTCCTCAACCGTGCCTGATGATCCAACGATCTCGTCGATGTTGCAGTGATCGTGGTAGATCTCGGTCACTGTCCCTTGGCTTTGGCTGCAGATCGGCTCCCTGTTCCCATAGGTTGCGGTCGAACAAAGTTCGAACCGCATCCCAGGCTTTCACACGTGAAAAACCTGACAGCCATGGTGCTCTCCGCATCGGGTTCGCCCAGGACGTGAAATGCCGCTTTGTAGGATCGACCTCTAGCGATATCAGGCCTACGTCCATTTTTTCCAACCGCTGGCAGCCAGACAAAGTCGACAGCGACCGACGCAATGATGCCTGTCATGTTCATTCCTGGGATTCCCCGGTCGGTGTATCGCGGTTCCGCGCAACGTTTGAGGATCATCTGCTGCACCAAGCGTGCCAAAGGAGAAAAGCTTTCAACTGCACGGTTGTGGGCCGCCCGTGTCAGCCGGACCTCTGACATTGTTGCAAAGTCGACACTGTCGTTCTGGCTGGCCATAGGCTTGAGATCTTCGGTCGGGACCACGCAAGCCAGAGCTGACTCGGCGACGAGGCGCGGGGGCCTCGGCAAAGACGCGATACGTTGAAAAACAGGCATGGTGTCAGGATGGCTGCATTCCCGCGGGTAATACCAATGGCGTCTGACAAGCAGAGCGCGTCGGCGCCACTTACACCCTCATCCATCGAACTCTTTTGACCCGATCGTAGGAGCATCCACAGTTGGCCCCGGATACGAGCGCGAGAAACCGACCGTCTTTGGGGATTGAAGGTTTCTGTGAGTCCTGCACCGTCCAGGGGCGCGGAAGGCGAGGGGATTGCAGCCAAGCAAGTTAGTCGATGGCGCGCCTGCGTTGAGAAAACCCCGGAACAAAGGCATTGAAGACGTCGCGTCGCCCAGGCGGCGGTTGGCTCGCCACCGGCTGGTGCTGACGACCGCGGCACTCATAGACGACACACGGCCGGGTGAAGGACGGGGCGGCATTGCGCGACCGTGCGGCCCGCCCGCGCGCGATTTTCCTAGTCGGACCTTTGCTCCTCGCCTGGCGCCGGTTGGGTCGGGAAGCCACCGACCTGCAGCAGGAATGCCTTGGTGGTGGCATGGTACAGCGATGCTATTAGCGCGGCCCTGCTCAAATTGCCGATCAGGTCGCGACTGATTTCCTTGCCAAGCAAGCAGGACAGCTCGGCCGCGGCTGATCAGCCGGAGTGGGCGATGGCCGTCATCGAAACCCTCGAGCATGCAAGCCTGCGCTCAAAGGAGAAGCTGCTGCGGGGGAACATCATGCCGGGCTCTTGCAAGGACCGGAAGGAGTAGGCCGTCGGCGTGCCATTCATGCCATCAGGCAGAACCCCACTCATCGCATTTGATGTCAGCTTCATCGTATTTTCTTTGGCTTAGACGGGCTCTTGGGAACCCTCTGCGAGACTACAACTGTAACACCATATTGGTTTAGCAGATCAAGCTTCGGTGCTAATCTCATAGGGTAGAGAAACGACTTTGGAGGCCGAGGAATGGATCGCGACAATGAACGGGCACGCGCAGCTGCAAGTTCATCCCAAGGCGTGGGGAAACGCAGTACCCTCCGTGACGTTCCAGAGGGGCCATTGAGCGATGTTGCAGAACGGCTAGTAACCGCTAACCCGCGCGACACAGCGCGAAATCTTGGGGGCTTCAAAGCCCTCGGGACGCACGAGCGAACAGCCGTTCGGGGCACTCAACCCGGGCCAGAAACTGACCTCGCGACATTTGAACGGCGGGCTAATCAGCTCGGACGATCAGCCATCGATCTGGCCGAGAAATTGACAGCCGGATTGGGGTTCAACTCGGATGATGTAGCATTGCTCCAAGTCAGAGCGGCTAGTAATGTAGGCCATTTTCTAGGGCCCCAGAAGCAGACTGCTCTTGTTAATCGCATTGGCAACATGGACCCAATGGAGCAAGCGCTTGGAGTTATGTTTGTGGCGCAAAACTTCAGCAAGTTTAATGATCAAAATAAATCTCGCATTTTTGAGCAGGCCATTGAATTGGCTGCTGATCCTCATCAGGACCACATGGTCAAGGCGACCGCACAAAATGCTATTGTCGCCGCGTATCACCAGTTAGACGCAAATCAACAAGCGCAAGCTAGCTCACTTCCCGACCTGCATGGCCTGTTGCAGAACATGCCTCCGCCGCAACATGCAGCAGAGGAACGGACTGCGAATCTGGACGGCCACATAGCAGGTCTTGAGGCTGCAGTCCGGGATACAGTAGGCGCGCAAACCTCCTATGAACAGCTGCAGCGGGGTGCTCAAGTCGGGCAATCCATAAGCCGCTCCTACAATCACGCCCGAGAGGGCCTAATGGAGGCCACTAGAAGCAGAGATCGCTCGGGCCGTTGAGGTCTCGGCCATGGTACAGTGACGTTTTCTCTCCCGAATCCCGTTCACGGCCTTGCCGTTTCCAATTCGCTGGCCGTTGACGTACCTGCTTAGTGTAACTTTCAAAAACCACGTCTTCCGGGTGGTGCGATGCAAGCATCGCACCACCCGTTGCGGCATCGATCTGTCGAGCGGCGACATCGCGCGACGTCGGTTCAGTGTCTGAGAAAAGCGCAGCATTAGCTACGGCTAATCCGGCAATGGAACAATGCCTTCAACAAAAACGACGCCCCCAAACATAGCCATTAGCATCGCGTGCTCGCTCGCCTTGGGCTTCTGCGCGGCAAGTCTGTACGCAACGTTCCGCCACGGGGGTAGCGGCGAGGCTTTGATGACGTTTGACGTCCGTGCCTTTTGGTTTGAGACGCCCTTCTATCTGGGTTTCGCAACCCCCGTCTTCTATCGGGGCGCAGCTATCTTGCTCTCGACGTCCGCGGTCGTCTTGCTGATTCAGCGAATTGTATTACGCCGCAAGCTCGAACACCACGGGACGGCTCGTTGGGCTCGAGTGGATGAAATGCGACGCACGGGATATCTGCGACGATACCGTGGCGTGACAGGCCCGGTATTTGGGAAGACGAGTGGCCCTTTCTGGCCTGGCTACTACCTGACCAATGGCGAGCAGCCTCACAGCCTTGTCGTTGCACCGACCCGTGCTGGTAAGGGCGTCGGCATAGTCATTCCAACGCTACTTACATTCAAAGGCTCAGTGATAGCTCTCGACGTCAAGGGGGAGCTCTTTGAGCTCACCTCGAGGGCGCGCCAGGCCGCGGGCGACGAGGTGTTCAAATTTGCGCCGCTGGATTCGGAGCGGCGCACGAATTGCTATAATCCGCTGTTGGATCTTATAGCGCTGCCTCCACAGCTGCAATTCACCGAAGCCCGCCGCTTGGCCGCAAACCTGATCACGGCCAAGGGGGAGGGCGCGGAAGGTTTCGTCAGCGGCGCGCGAGATATCTTTGTCGCGGGGATCCTTGCCTGCATCGAGCGGGGCACGCCAACAATCGGCGCCGTCTATGACCTCTTCGCCCAGCCGGGGGAGAAGTTCAAGCTCTTCGCGCAACTCGCCATGGAGACCCGGAACAAAGAGGCACAACGCATCTTCGACGACATGGCGGGGAACGATACAAAAATCCTGACCTCCTACACGTCCGTCCTCGGCGATGGCGGGCTCAATCTGTGGGCGGATCCGGCTGTAAAGGCAGCTACAAGTCGCTCGGACTTTTCGGTCTATGATCTTCGCCGTCGCAGAACGTGCATCTATCTGTGCGTCGGTCCGAACGACCTTGAGGTGATCGCGCCTTTGATACGCCTGTTCTTTCAGCAAATCGTTTCAATTCTACAGCGGTCGCTGCCCCGCCAAGATGAAAAGAACGAGGTTCTCTTTCTGCTCGACGAGTTCAAGCACTTGGGTAAGCTGGAGGCGATCGAGACCGCAATTACGACTATCGCGGGCTACAAGGGGCGTTTCATGCTCATCATCCAAAGCCTTTCGGCACTGACGGGGGCTTATGGAGAGGCTGGCAAGCAGAATTTTCTGAGCAATACCGGCCTGCAAGTGTTTATGGCCACTGCCGATGACGAGACCCCAACCTACATTTCCAAAGCCATCGGTGAATACACGTTTGAAGCCAAGTCGATTTCCTACAGCCAGGCGCGAACGTTCGATTGGAACATTCAGAATTCGCATCAAGGTGCACCGCTGTTGCGTCCCGAACAGGTTCGGCTGCTCGATGAAAACTACGAGATTGTTCTCATCAAAGGCCTGCCACCATTGCAATTGAGGAAGGTGCGATATTTTTCGGACCGCATCCTTAAACGCATCTTCGAAAGCCAGACAGGCGCCCTCCCGGAGCCGCCACCCTTGATGGAAGCTCATCCAGATGACACTGACGGTTAAGCGCCCGTCTCGCGTATCCCGTCCCTCGGCGATCAGAAACTCCACTACAGGTGAACGGCTATGGGAATTTGCATCTCCAAATCCTCCGGATCGACTCGACATGCGGAAGAGTCGCCGCGAGAATCCACGGCAGCGCTGAGGGTCTCCCTGGGCACGCCTGCCGACAGGTTGCGACGGGGCGGAGATGCGCCTCTGGAGCCACATCAGATCCAGCAGGCCGCCTATCATATGGGAGCGTGTGTCGTCGGTGACAACGTCACCAGCCCGATAAGACTCGCGACAGCGGGGCAAACAGTTCACGACGTTCGCCTGCTGCTCAAGCATGGCCGGGGAAACGTTAAGGTGGACGACATTCCCTCTCACGGCCACAACAGCATCGGATCGTCGGTTGCAATGAGGGGAGCAGACGACAACATTAAGGTTGCAGTGGCCGTCGTCATGGGAGCGGCGTGCTGCAATCAGACCGCTCCCCTTTCCGCTATCGTCCACGCCCCACACATGGCGACCGACGAGCGGAGTATGACCTCTAGTGCTTTCGTGTCAATGAAAGAGATAACCGACCAAGGTGATGAGATCCCAGTCAAGACGGGTCACATTTGGAACGAACTGCGGCGCGGAAGCCGCGACGCGAGGTCGACCGTGGTTATGGATGCCTGGGCCAACGGTCCCGCTGTTCGGTTGAAAGACAGCGCATGGAGCGGAGTGCCGGTCAAGGAAGGTCATTGGTCGATGGACAAAAGCACCGCCGAATTCCTGAAAAACCGTGTTGAGGGGTTAATTCCGTTCGTGCATCCGGACGCAAATGAACAAACTGCCAACGATTTGCGCCGCAAGCAAAACGCACCCGTATCGTGGGAGAAATATGCAGAAGTACAGGTGATCTCACCCGAGTTCGCCGATAGTGTACGCAACGCATTGTCCCGTATTCCTGAAGGCCAACAAAGGGAAATCGCATCACTGATGATTCAGGAAGCCTACGGAATGGATCCTTCCTCGCGCACGCACCAAGACGCAGTGGGATCAGTTCTGGTGGCCGCCAACCAACTGGACTCGCTGCCCCGGCCTCCTGTCGAGCCGCCGGAATTGGCGGCGTATCACCAGTTCGACGCAAATCAACAGGCCCAAGCTCACGCAGTTCCCGGCATGCAAGATATCTTGCCGCACATGCCTCCGCCGCAGCATGCAGCAGAGGAACGGAATGTGAATCTGGACGGCCACATAGCAGGTCTTGCGGCTGAAGTCCGTGCGACAGGTGCACAAATCTCCTATGAACAGCTGCGGCGGGGTGGTCAAGTCGGGCAGTCCATAAGCCACGCCTACAATCACGCCCGCGAGGATCTAATGGCTGCCTCCAGAAGCAGAGATCGCTCCGGCCGTTGAGGTCTCGGCCATGGTAAGTGACGCCTTCTCCCCGAATTCCGTTCACGGCCTTGCCATTTCCGAACGTTCGATTGGAACATTCAGATTTCGCATCAAGGTGCACCGCTGTTGCGTCCCGAACAGGTTCGGCTGCTCGATGAAGACTACGAGATTGTTCTCATCAAAGGCCTGCCACCGTTGCAATTGAGGAAGGTGCGATATTTTTCGGACCGCATCCTTAAACGCATCTTCGAAAGCCAGACAGGCGCCATCCCGGAGCCGGCACCCTTGATGGAAGCAGACGAGGGGCTTTTGGCAGAATCTCAACCCGATGAGCAGCTGCGCGGATTGGCGCAGAACTTTGACGATACAGTTTGATGTGAGGCTAGTATGAACCCGCGAAATAGTAACCCATCCCGGGTAGCAGCTTTGTCGCAGGTGCAGGACGCCGGCTTGGAAGAGGGGCCAGCGGTCCAGGCCCGGCAAGTGGGCGCTGAGCAGTACCTTGCCGAGACCCGGAGGCTGTTCGATCAAGCTGATGAGTCGCCAACCAGTCGAGAGGAGCGTCTGCGACTGGAACAGGGATTCCGCGAAGTGCTTCAGGGACGGCAGGATGATCAAGCCGCCTCGTCTTTTTTCAGCGACCCAGGGATGCCCGCTGGACCGGGTGACCACAACAGCTTCGTGGCCGACGCTTTCGCAGCGGCCGGCTCTGGGCACATTGAGGCCGCCGCCCCGCCAACGTTAGCTGCCAGCCAACAGCAGATCCGGCCCTCGCCGGATGCGCTTGACCAGGGCAACCACCTGCCACCCGAGCGGGTCATCATCAACAATGAACATTCCACAGCGCTGTTGCGGCCAGCGGAGAGGCAGAGGGCCCTAAATACGCCGCAAGCCGCCGCCATTCAGCAGCCGCTGATGCCATTGCAGGGGGTACCCGTTCAAGGGACAAGGTCCGAACACATCGGAAGGCCGCATGCGGAGGCCGCGCCCTCCGCAAGGTCTGAGAAGCCCCCCGCTGCGATCGAGGACTCTATAAACGTCTCATTCGCCGTCCCCAAAGGCTTCTCCCATGGGACTCAACGCGTCCCAGAGGCGATGCTCTCTTTCCGCCATGGCTCCTTGCCGGATGCGGGCCAAGCCCGGCAAGTGAGTTTTGAGCAGCACGTGGCCCAGCCGCGCCGAGCCGATCCGGCTCCTGTCGCGAGTGGCGCCCGTGCTACCCGCTATCCCCATCTGTCCGACGAACACCGGGACGTTATTGATAAGGCGATCACTCACGCTGCGGTTCAGCAAAAATATAGCGAGAGCACGGTCCGAAAATACACGTTATTCACTTCGCCAATTGGCGAATGATCTCGGCGCTCGTGGCCAAGCGACGGATCTAAAAAATCACCCGTCCCTGGTCGATCACGTCAATGCTTTCTATCCGAAAAACGACGGCATAAAGAGGGCGTTGAACGTCCTGCGTGCGTATCATGAGCCGGGCTATTCAGCGACTGTCGGGCGGCCAGCGCCGGTGCCCTCAAAAGCAGACGCGCATGTCTTTGAACAAGTGACCAGTGACAGCAGGTTGGCCCCAAGCAGCCGTGCTGAGTACGGTCGTAGTCTTCGCAGATTTTCTAAGGCGCTTGAGAGTCGGGGCCTAACGATCTCCGGGCTGGATCATGATTCGCGGATCGAATTCGCCGAGACGTTGTTTCCAGACAAACGCAATCTCATCTTCGCGTTGCAACGGGTTCGCGATGCGGAGCCCGCGTCACCTGGCGCCCGTGCTACCCGCTATCCCCATCTGTCCGACGAACACCGGGACCTTATTGATCGTGCGATCACTCACGCTGCGGTTCAGCAAAAATATAGCGAGAGCACGGTCCGAAAATACACGTATTCACTTCGCCAATTGGCAAATGATCTCGGCGCTCGTGGCCAAGCGACTGATCTAAAAAATCACCAATCCCTGGTCGATCACCTCGATACTTTCTTTCCGAAAAACGATGATATAAAGACGGCGTTGAACGTCCTCCGCGCGTATCATGAGCCGGGCTATTCAGCTACTGTCGGGCGGCCAGCACCGGTGCCCTCAAAAGCAGACGCGCATGTCTTTGAACAACTGACCAGTGACAGCAGGTTGGCCCCAAGCAGCCGTGCTGACTATGGTCGTAATCTTCGCAGATTTTCTAAGGCGCTTGAGAGTCGGGGCCTGACGATCTCTGGGCTGGATCACGATTCCCGGATCAAATTCGCCGAGACGTTACTTCCAGACAAACGCAATCTCATCTTCGCGTTGCAACGGGTTCGCGATGCGGAGTCCGCGTCAGCCGGGGGTCTCGAGACGGCCCGGAGGCTGTTCGATCAAGCTGACGAGTCGCCAACCAATCCAGAGGAGGTTCTGCGACTGGAACAGGGGTTGAGCGAAGTGCTTCAGCGACGGCAGGATGATCAAGCCTCCTCGTCTTTTTTCAGCGACCCAGGGATGCCCGCTCGACCGGGTGACCTCAACAGCATCGTGGCCGACGCTTTCGCAGCGGCCGGCACTGGGCACGCCGGAGTTGAGGCCGCCGCCTCGCCAGATCAGGCTGTTCCTATCGCCGGCGCATGGACACGTTCCTGGCGGCGTGTGGGGTAACGCATGTCCGCTGGATGGAACTCGGAACAATGGACGGGATCATCGGCTGCGTCGCCGCCGGGGTAGGGATGGCCATGCTACCTCGGGGGGTCGTTCAGGATGCGGCAGCCGACGGACAGGTCATCATACACCAGCTACCTGACAATCTGCGGTCGGCGCCGACTGTTTTTGTGACGCGGAGCGACGAGTATCTCTCCGCGGCACTTCAGGCTTTCATGACGGTGGCGTCTGAGGCGCATTCACGGCCTCAGCCGGCAAGACCAGAGCCGGTGCGACAACTGCAGCGGGCTTAGGAAAGGTGGAGCAAAAACAAGGGGTCAGTCAGACGCAATCGTCGGCGGATCTTGATGGCAGCTCGTAGAGTCCGTTTGCCCAGAGATCGCCTACGATGCTGGAAAGGCGCTGCATGCTGCCGCAAAAGCAAGGAATGGGCACGGATTGGAGCACAATGGCTGGCCAGGGTGCTCCGCTTGCGCGTGCCATGCGGCCGAACTCATTTCGACATCGGTTCAGGAGCTTGAGGTCAGCACTGCTGCTCTTAAGACCGAGGTTCAACAATCACTATCGAGATCAGTAAGTGGGACTGTCGTCGACGGTGACCCGCAGCAGCCGAGTGCCCCATCTGTGGGATGCCTGCGTTTTGGGAAACTTGGACAGTCACACGATCTTCGCATGATCGCTGAGGGTACACCCGCCGCGGGTCAATAGCCTATCAATCGATCGTGGAAGTTTACGGCACCCAAGGCTGGCGGCGGAGCTGTTCACAGCCCACTGAACCCAGTTGGAGCCCTTGTCTTCCCAGTAGCCCGGATACATTGGCGACGAACACCTCTAGGATATGCTTTGGGGTTCTTGAAGCCGAGCTTAGTCGACACCCTAAGCTTCATCGGTGAACGATATTTGAGCGGCAAGAATCCTTCCCGAAATCGAGCGACAGGATGGTTTGCGGGTGCAGTGCTGTCGGCATATCGATACTGGAATAATAGCGGTCCGCATTTGAAGCCGACATATTTGGCTGTCATGTCCGCGCCAACATGCTGGAGGAAGACGCTCAGAGGAATACCCCTCCACTCACCGATCGCGCTCCAGCCCTCGCAGGCTCCTTGATCCCGCGCACAATTCCGTTGGCAGCATTCTCGACTGTCTCCGTTCGGCTACACGGCTCAGGATGCAGGAACTGCTGCTCGAGGTTTGGGAGCAGTTCAAAACGACGGTCGTCTTCGTCACGACATCGACGAAGCCTTCCTGCTTTCGGATCGAATCATCGTCATGCAGTGCACAGCCAGGTCGCATCCACGAAGAAATCAATGTGGCCTTTCGAGAAGCCGAGGACCACTGACATCATCGCGTCCGGCGAGTTCTTGCGTTTGAAACAGCGTTGCCTACAGCAGCTTCGTAGCGACAGGCGGAGAGATACCCTGGCGCGGCTTTCACCTCTTGGTTAATTGGAGCTGTGCTTCGCGGATTCCCTTCTCGGCTAAGCCCAACCACGAGCGCGCCTCGGCTGGTTCCGGCGTGCGTTTGGGGCCGCATCCCGCTCCTAAACCGTCAACTTCGTTTCCATGCAGCTAACATCCCGATTTTTCCCATCGACGTGAAAAACGGAACGTA
Organism: Mesorhizobium sp. WSM4819; assembly: GCF_055811215.1. Taxonomy (NCBI): domain Bacteria; kingdom Pseudomonadati; phylum Pseudomonadota; class Alphaproteobacteria; order Hyphomicrobiales; family Phyllobacteriaceae; genus Mesorhizobium; species Mesorhizobium sp. WSM4819. The sequence continues at coordinate 107,538 of NZ_JBVVQO010000008.1, read as the reverse complement.
ATTCCTTATCTCTAAACGCTGGTCGGAAAGCATCCGCCTGAGCGTCTGGTGACGGCCTGCCGCCCAGGTCACCACATCGCCTGGCAGCGACACTCGCGCCATCCCCTGCTGCAGAATCGCAGAAGACAGATTATCAAGCTGCGTGGGAGCGACCGACACACCGATCACATCGCAATGATCGTTTTTTACGCGCATGCGAACAACTCCTCAAAGAACCATTATGTAATAGTTACGAAATCATTTGCAGCTTCGCGCAAAATGCGTAGCGTCTCATCCCTCAACAAGCACCAGCAAAATTGGATTTCGACTAACCCGCTTGACCTTGCCGCGGGTCGGCCGCCTAATTGTTGAATAAGAAGACCCAAAATACAAGTGAAAAGAATGTTAATTTTATTTGTTACTGGGATCTCTAAAATTACATAATGCCGCGATATTTCACACTTCTGGCCCGTCGCCGGGTTCCTCTCACGACGTTACCTCTCGGCGGGCTTCGGGCCCGAGAGCCGCAATACGCGAGGGCCGCGTCGCGCAATAGCCCTTGAAGCCTTCGGCGGCGAAGCGCTCTGCCAACGCCATATGCAGCTCTTGGACTTGCCGGTCTGCCGGAAGGCGGGTGATCGCGATGGATTACAATCTTCTTTTAGGCATTCCGGCGGCTTCGAGCGGCCGAGCAAGGCGGACGAATTCGCCGACCGGACAGACGCCTTCCGCACCGCCTTCGACATGCAGTACCAGGGCAAACGCATTCCGCTGGAACTCGTTTCCATTTCACGCCGATAAATGACGGCGCCTACTGGCATGCGCTGGAGCGCTTTGCCGGCGAGGTCTGCACCAAGCGCGATGTCGAGTGCATCAGCTACCGCGACTATGTTTCACGGCGACGTGACGGCGAAGCAGAGGTCGGTGGGCGGCTGACTAGAAGCGCTCGCCGCCCGCCACGCTCAGCTTACCGGCTGATCCTCAAGGCGCAAGCCGGCCCGCTCTCGCGCCAAATAGTCTTGGTCGATTTTCGTTAGCGGCGCCCCTTCAAGCGTCGCCTCGAAGGCGCGCAGGCGTTTGTAGATGGATATCAGCTCGACGATGGTCGGCCAGGAATTCACGAGATATTGGAACGAACTGGCGACTTGGGAAAACGCGGTGACAATTTGCTGGAAAACGCCAAATGTTATCTTGCCAAGGGCTAAGGTCGGAACAAGAAGGAAGGTAGCAAAAACGTTGTCGACCTGGAGATAGAGATAGCGGACCATGTCGAAATAGACATAGTGCGCATAGAGAGTGAAATAGTTCTTGCGAACATTTCTGAAAAGCTCGGCCAGCGTTGGTGGCTGCGCGCGTGCCGTATCGTCCTCGCCGAGGACAAGCTCCTTGCGCAGAGCGGCTTCAACCCGCTGATTGCGAAATTCCAGGCCGGGAAGCTTGATGCCGACGATTGCCAGCAAGCTGGTGCCAAACAGCGACCACCCGACCGCCGCGATGACCAGCGGATAAGGGATTGCGCCGACGATTGGAAGCGTCGAGACATGGAGGGAAAGGGAGGCCAGCAAGGGCAGGAATGCAATCAGGGTCATGATGGAGTCGATGAAGTTCACTCCGAGCCCCTGCATTGTGCCGGAGAAGCGCATCGTGTCGTCCTGAACGCGCTGCGACGCCCCTTCGATATGGCGCAGCCGCGGCCAGTAAGCGGTAAAATAATCGTTCATCGCGGTGCGCCAGCGAAACACATAGTGCCTGACGAAAAAGACGTTCAGAACGGCAATGCTCATATAGACCAGGGCCAAGGACAGAAACTGCCATACGCCGTAGTAAAGCTCGGCAGGGGAAACGGAGCCCGGTGTGGTGAGTGCCCTCTGCACCATGTCGTAAAACATGCCGCGCCAGTCATTGAGCGCCACGCTGAGCTGGACGATGAAATTGGTGACGAAAATGATCAAACCAGAGCCAAGGATCGACCAGTTCTGCCAGCGATGCGGGGAATACAGCGCCCAGAAAAGGTAGAATACGCCCATACCGGCGAAGAAATATCCATGAAACCAGAGAAATGCCGGCGTCAGGAATCTTACTGGGCTGATGATAGGGGCGGCCTGCGGGTCGACCGGCGGCATGCCGAGCATCGTGCCAAGGTGCTCGCCGCCGAAAAACCACAGGAGGACGAGCAGAAGGCTCCAGACGGCGGCCGAGATGAAAAAAGGCTTCGGCTGCGGGAAGAAGGATACGAACACGTTGGGGAAACTCCTCGGTTGATGCGCAAATCAGCGGCGTTGCTGTCAGCGGGCGGTGACATACGCCAGCTTTGCCATTTTGCTAAATCGTCGTGTCAGTAGTAGACGATGATGTCGCCGACGGCCTCGCCGGAGATCTTACGCGCTGCGTCGGAGGCAGTCTCAAAAGAGTCGTCAGTGATCACCACCACATGCTCGCCCTTCGCAACCGCAGACGGACCGCTGTAGAAGCTGCTCACCAGGCTGCCAGATTTTGCGGCGGCGTTGTTGACGAAGTTCGCGCCAAAACCGTCGTCGCCGCGGCTCACCTCATCGAAGGCGAAAGTGTCCTCCTTCGCGTTGAAATCGCTGATAGTGGTAATGTCCGCCGTCCCCTCGACTACTCCGTGGATCGGATTGTGGAACTGGAACAGAAGCGTGTCATTGCCGGCCCCCCGTCAAATCGTCTTTGCCATCACCCACGTAGAGGACATCGTCTCCGGGACCGCCGGAGAGCTTGTCATGATTCTCGCCGACGAGGCGCGGTTGGAAGCGGCCGTTGTCGCCGCGAAGATAGTCGTCGCCCGTTCCGCCGCAGATTCGGTCATTTCCCTCGCCGCCGATGCCGTGATCATCGCCATCGCCACCTTCGATCTTGTCATTGCCGCGACGATCCTCAAACCGGTCATTGCCCTCGTCACCCGCCATCCAATCCTCGAGATCGGTGCCGATGAGCCATTCGGGACGCGAGGACTTACCCTCGATGATGTTTGCCATCGCAGATACTCCTTATGATGCAACCCACCACGCCACCTGGCGCCCTCATATTCCTCATCAGATAATCGGGGAAATCGAATTGGCAGATAGAAAGATTTACGAAATGGATGTGTGGCATCGGCTTCGTCCTTCTGCGTAGCAGTTGCCGGTCTCGGTGGCGGCGGGCGACGCTTCAGCCGACGGCGCTGAAAAGTCGGTCGTCAAACCGGACGAACCATGGTCCAGCGGTCAGAGGCCAGCGGCGATTACGCCGTCACCCAACTGACGCTCCCGCAACTTCAGCTGTTTTGAAACGGAATTCATGTGCAAGAAGCTTCGGTTTCTTTGGTCCGCCGGGCTCGCGTTTGTTCTCACGGTCCCAGCTTGCGCGGCGGGCTCCGGCTTGCCTTGGGAACAGCTGCTGCAGCAGGTCCTGGAGTCGGTGCAGGGACCCGTCGCCAAGATCGTCGCGGTTATCATCATCATTACCACGGGCTTGACCCTTGCCTTTGGCGACATGGCAGGTGGGTTCCGCCCGGCTGATCCAGATCGTTTCGGCCTGTCGATCGCCTTCCCGGCATCGAGTTTCTTCCTCTCCTTCTTCTCCTTCGGCGGCGGAGCACCCGTGTGATGGCCGCCGGAGAGCAGCACATTCAGGGGTTCGAGGTTCCTGTTCGTCGTGCATTGACGGAGCCGAAGGGAGTCAATTCCTCCGCTTACAGGCCTGGCCGATACTCCACCCAGGAAAAGCGCATCTCGAAATTCGCAGACTGGTACATGGGCATGCGCGAGCAGCGTTTGGAACAAAGCGCCGCCTGACAGGGCGTCGCCACAGCGGAACGAATCCGGTTCGACCCGCTGCCGACGGTCTGCCAGAGTGCGCTTTGGTTGGGTCAGTTTCGGGGAGCGGCGGCCTCGAACGCCGGAAGTTTCGCACAACGCTGTGCGATCGCGTTGACGCGCTGCAATGCGCCTATGTCCGCATTCCAGCGATGGGCGTTACACATGGGCGATCTGTGCCTGGTGCCGCAGCTCGCCGTGGCAGAAGAGGCCTGTCGTGGGACTCTCGAGGAGCGTTTCAAACGCGGCCAGCCCCTCGCCGATGAACTTCCGCATCCACGCGACGCGTACCTCTTCGCCCCCCTTTGTCAGGGCCATCACATGGCTGACAGGGCCAAGGTTGCAGACCGGATGGATGTCGGCAGCAGCGCCCGTACACGGGCGCGCCCGGCTGGGTCCGGCGGCAACAGGCCGGAGCCAGGGCGTGTCTCGTCCAGATATTCAATGAAGCGAGCGACTGGGTCAGCCTCAGCCCGTCGATCGCCAGCACCGGCACTAGTCCCTGCGGGTGAGCGAGATGCTGCGGCGTCTTGTGCTCCTTCTTCAGAAGGTGCACGGATACCGTCTCGCAGGAGATGCCGAGCAGGTTCATCACGATGCGCACCCGATAGCTCGCCGACGAGCGCCAGTAGTCGTAGAGGACAGGCTTGCTCATCGCGGGGTCCGATCCCGCGATGTGGCGCCCCTCTTCAGCTTGTCCTTGAAGGCCAAGAGCGTGTCGCGATCCTTGACCTTGAAGGCGATGTGCTGGACCCATTTCGGCGTGTTCGGGTCGCGGCCCATCTCCGGCTTGGTCGGCAACTCGAAGAGGCGAGCACGTTACCCGTCGCCCGCGTTGAGGAAGACGTGCATGTAGGGTCGTGCTCGTGGGTCGACGGCACCTGGTCTTCGGCGATGGCGAGCAAAGTCCATGTTGAGGTTGTTGACATACCAGTTGACGGCCTCTTTCGCGTCCTTACAGCGATAGGCGACGTGGTGAATTCTCTCGATGTTCATTGGAATGGCTTCTCTGCCTTGGCCCTGCTCCGGACACTTCCACCCGGAGCTGCGTCCTCCCTTGTCATCATTCCTATTGCGGTGGGTCCGCCGCCGCCCTAAGCGCATCACTCAACACCCGGCCGTCGCCGATATGATTGGCCAGAAGCAGAACCAGCCGCGCATTGATGGCGTCACTTTCGGCCTTGCTTCGCCCGTCGTGCAGAGCCAGCAGCTCGGCGTAGAAATCGTCCGGCTGCGGAATGTTCGGAGCCGTATTGAGTGTCGTCATCGCCGGTTTCTCCCGTCAGCGTCCCGTGGCCTTCGCAAGCGCGGCTTCGACCTCCGCGCAGTCGAACGCGGTCCAGCGCGCGGCGACGTGTTGGTCGGGGCGCAACAGATAGACCGCCGAACCCGCATCGCCGAGATAGCGCTCTCGCAGCGCGTTGGTCGGATCGTCCGCAGCCGACAGGGCCAGCCGCTCGGCCGCAATGCCGCCGCTTTCGATCAGGTCGGGCGCCTCGGCTTCAATGGTAAGAAGCTGGAAGCGGTCGCCCAGCCGGTCGAGCAGCCAGCCGCCCTTTATCGGCGCATCGACGGCCGGCGAGCCGGGCTGGGTGCGCGGCGGCAGCCCCTGCGCGTCAGGGCCGTTGAGCGGCGAGCCGCCATAGGTGCACGGCACCGACAGGCGCCCGGAATTGACCAGCGGCCGCGCGAAGGCGAAGTGCTCGGACAGATCTAGCACGGCATCGCGAAAAATCCGGCTCATTTCCGACTTCGGCGTGATGAAGTCAGTCGACCGGCTGGAGTTGAGGATGTTCTCGTCAGCGCCATGGATACGCTCGGTATCGTAGCTGTCGAGCAGGCTTTCGGGCGCCCTGCCGTCCATCACAAGCTTCAGCTTCCACACCAGGTTGTCGGCATCCTGCAGGCCGGAATTGGCGCCGCGCGCGCCGAAAGGCGAGACCTGATGCGCCGAGTCGCCCGCGAACAGCACCCGGCCGTGGCGGAAACTCTCCATGCGCCGGCACTGGAAGGTGTAGATCGACACCCATTCGAGTGTGAATTTGGCGTCCTCGCCCAGCATTGCCTTGAGCCGCGGGATGACGTTCTCCGGCTGCTTTTCCCGCTCCTTGTCGATGTTCCAACCGAGCTGGAGGTCGATGCGCCAGACGCCGTCGGGCTGCTTATGCAATAACGCCGATTGGCTGCGGTTGAAGGGCGGGTCGAACCAGAACCAGCGCTCGGTCGGAAACTCGGCGTCCATGACTACGTCGGCAATGAGGAAATTGTCCTCGAACACGCGGCCGATGAAGTCGAGCCCCATCATCGCGCGGATCGGCGAGTTGGCGCCGTCGCAGGCGACCAGCCAGTCGGCACGCAGGCGGTAAGGGCCTTCCGGCGTGTCGATGGAGAGCATCACCCCGTCGCGATCCTGTTCGACCGCCGTGACCTTGTTGTTGCCGCGGATTTCGATCGACCTGCCTTCCGCCTCCAGTTCGCACACGCGGTCGACGAGGAATTTTTCGAAATGGTACTGCTGCAGGTTGATGAAGGCCGGCCGCCTGTGGCCGGCCTCCGGCAGCAGGTTGAACTCGTAGACCCGGCGGTTCCCGAAGAACACCTTGCCGACGTTCCAGACGATGCCCTTCTCCACCATCGGCTCACCGCAGCCCAGCCGGTCCAGGATCTCCAGCGGCCGCTTGGCGAAGCAGATCGCGCGCGAGCCGAAGCTGACCTTGTCGTTCTCATCCAGCACCACCACGGGAATGTCCTGGCGGGCGAGATCGATGGCGCAGACTAGACCGACCGGCCCGGCGCCTACCACAACAACCGGACGGCGCACTGGCGCGATTGCGTCCTGATCAGGGGAGCGCCTGTAGGGATAAAGCGGCGTCTCGAAGATCTTTGCCATGTGTCCTCCCGCCGGGTCGCATCCGGACTGCTAGCCCTGAAGTTCCGCCCACATCTGTCGGTCGCGCTCTGCGGTCCAGATGCGCGGCATGTCGATGCCGAGCGCCTCGTCGTAGGCGCGGGCGACGTTGAAGGGCAGGCAGTGCTCGTAGATAGCGTAGGATGCGAATTTCGGATCGCACGCCGCGCGCGCCGCGTCCCACGCCTCCTTCAGCGAGCCACCGCCCTGCGCCACCCGCGCCACCGGCCGGTAGGTGGAACTGACGAAATCGGCAGTGTTGTCGAGCGCGGCATTGACCTTCTCCGCGCCAACCAGCGCGTCGCCGCGTCCCGGCGCGATCGCGTCGAGGTCAAACGACCGGATCGCCTCCAGCGTGCGCGGCCAGTCGGCAAAATGGCCGTCGCCGCAATAGCAGGCCGAATGGTACTCGACGATGTCGCCGGTGAACATGACGTTGGCGTCGGGCACGAAGGCGACGATGTCGCCTGCCGTATGCGCGCGGCCAAGGAATTCAAGGTCCACCCGCCGCTTCCCGAGATAGAGCGTCAACCGGTCGTTGAAGGTCAGCGTCGGCCAGGTCAGGCCGGGGATCGACTCGTGGCCCTGGAAGAGGCGCGGAAACCGGCCGAACTCGGAGTCCCAGTCCTCCTGCCCGCGCTCGGCGACCATGGCGCGCGCCTTCTCCGACATGATCGTCTGCTGCGCGCCATAGACCGAAGCGCCGAGAACCCGCACAGCGTGATAGTGCGTCAGCACGACATAGTTGATCGGCTTGTCGGTGACGGTCCTGACCTTCTCGATCACCTTGCCGGCCAGTCGGGGCGTGGCCTGAGCGTCGATCACCATCACCGATTCGTCGCCGATGATGACACCAGTGTTCGGGTCGCCCTCGGCGGTGAAGGCCCACAAGTCGCGGCCGATCTCGGTGAAGGAGATCTTTTTCTCTGCCATATCGCCGACAGATGCGAATTGCTTGGCCATGGTCTCAGGCTTCCTTCTTGTGTTGCGGCACCGTCTGCTCAATCGCGCCGAAGATCCGAGTGGCCGGCCTTGTCTCTCATCTCGATGTGGACCGTGTCGCCGAAACGCATGAAAGGTGTCTTTGCCGCACCCTGCTCGATAGTCTCGATCATTTTGATCTCGGCGATGCAGGAATAGCCGACGCCGCCTTCAGAGACAGGTTTGCCCGGCCCATCGCCGAGCTTGTTCGATACCGTGCCCGAGCCGATGATTGTGCCGGCGGCGAGCGGCCGTGTTTTCGGCGCGTGGGCCATTAGCGTAGGAAATCGAAGGTCATGTCGATGGCGGCGTTGGCGCGGCCGAAGGGCTTGCCGTTCAAGTCCACGGCCAGCGGCAGGTGCAGCTTGCCTCCGTCCCAGGCATCGCCCAGCTCCCCGGGGGTGACCGCCACCGGTGAGAAGGCGGAAGACGGCTTTGACTGAAAGAAACCGAATCCCTTTGCAAGCTCCACCGGGATCAGCCCGCGCAGGGAGACGTCATTGACCAGCATGTGAACCTCCCGTTCAGGTTTCGACAGATCGCCGCCCGCAGACAGGCTTGACGATCCAAGTTGTTGCGTTTGTAACTATCGAAAATGTAACTATCAAGGCCGCAAGGGGCGGATCGGGATGGTCGAGGACGTACTTTCGCTGGAGGATTTTCTGCTGTCGCTTGGCAGTTAACTGGGTTCTTCCTCAATTTGTGTGGCGCGGTGGCAGCATTCGTGCTCTCAGCAGTTCGGGGCCTGCCCTGCCGTACATTGCGCGCTTGATGGTCTTGAGGCGGTTGATCTGACCTTCGGCCTGTCCGTTGCTCCAGGGCAGCTCGATGGCGTTGTTGACGGCATCGATGTCTCTGCGCAAAACACGGGCGTATCGCATGATCGGAATGATGTCGGAGTCAATTGCATCGTCGATCCAGGGGTCCAGTGTTTCCGACCGTCACTGACCGGCATGCCGAGCCGTTGCATGCGGCGTTCGCCAGGACGTCCACCCGTGCTATGGCCGAGCAAGCCGACAATCTCCACGACCCTCGTTGTCCTGCGCGCATAAGGGGAAGCAACCGTCGGGAGTCGATCAGTGAACGTTTGTCGCTCACATTTCTGATGTGCACATCGCCAGCGGCTCAGCAGGAGCTTCACCGTCACGGGCTTGCCCTGGACCGGCAGATCCTGAAGGTGCGGTTGGACCAGCCATGCCGACTTCGGCTTCGCCGGCCGCAATCGGGCAAATGCCGATCGCTGGTCCGGCAGCGGAAACAACCCAACTGTGATCATCAGTGAGCGCGACACCCAGAATTCTGACCCCTGGGCCGGGCGACCATTTCGATTTCGTTCGCATGCCCGCCCATAGCGATAGCGTCGCTAACAGCGGATGAACCACACAAATTGAGGAAGACCCTCATTAACTGCCAAGTGACACACGCATCCGATTGCACGTCGGACACTTTCGATCCTGCAAGACCTGAGATGGAAATCGAGAGCGACCACACCAGCGCTTGCCGGCCGGATCGATGCCGTCGCTATGGACGATGGCCGCGTCTCGGTCGTTCTTGATTGGAAAGCGACATCGCGCCATCGGAGGAGGACATGCGAATCCACGCGGGCCAACTCGAGGACTGCTTGCGAACAACCGGGGTGAGCCGTGGCGCGTTGGTCTATATGACCCTCGGCACTGTGCGATGGGTTGGAGCGCAGTGTCTCCGCCGATCCGAGCCAGTGACGTCGTTAAATTCACGCCCCTCACCGAAGGCGACCTTTGTCTCCTGCAGGTGAATGGCCGCTTCGCGCCGTATGTCAGTAATCAGGCGGCCTCGTCTGGTCTCCAAGGGCGGACGTTGTGACGCGTCCAGCTAGACGCACTTTGGCGATAGTCAAATGCATCTGGGCTGGAAGCACATATTCGACGTTTGCTATGCGGGGCGGCCGCAAGTCAGCGAAGCCCCGCTTGTGGACGTCCCCTGGATGGAAGGGTTAGGCATCGGGTTCGTGGCAAACCACTTCGATGTTGTGCCCGTCCGGACCAATGACGAAAGCTGCATAGTAGGTCGCGTGGTAGTGCGGGCGCAGACCAGGCGCACCATTGTCTTTGCAACCTGCCTCCAGAGCCGCGCGATAGAAAGTTCGACTTGCTGGCGATTCTCGGCCGTGAAGATGCGCCGGCTTCTCCTGGGTTTGGTACATGCACAATGAAGCCTTACCCTTCGGGCCAAGCTCGACACCGTACGTCGGCGTCCCCTCCGAGGCAACAGCTACACCGAGCGGTTCGAGTGCCTTGAGGAAGAACGCTTTGCTCGCTGCGCGGCGAGATCAACCTTCCCGTTGCTGCCAACGGCATGGTGGTCATGCCGGGGATGTCGTTCTCGGCGACAAGGATGGCGTCGCGGCCTTCGATCGCGCGGTCGCTCCGGAACTGCTCGCGCTCGTGCGCCAACAGGAGGCCCAAGGATGCGGTCGTGGCCGCGCTCGCAGCAGGCAAGACGCGGTACACGCCCGTAACGATGCGCCGGCGCTGCGCCAGGCCATCATCGCAAAGCTCCGTTGCGACCTCGATCAGGTGACGGTTGGGACCGAAGCAGGTCATCTACAACGCCTTGGTGGCACCGTCGGCGAAAGCGACGAGGTCATCCTCCCAGCACCTACTGGGTCTCGTATCCCGACATGGTGTTGGCCTGCGGCTGAACCCCGGTGGTCATCCGATCCCGGCGCCCTCCGGAAAGTGCTCATCCGGATCGTCGGCTTGACGCCCAACGACTACCGGCGGCGCTTTCGAAGCCGCCCGTTGACGATCTCCTGAACGACCGCTTTTAGGCCGTGCAGGAAATCAGCACATGTGCCCCGACCCCGAGTGAGGGATGGGTGGCACGCTCCGTCGCCAAAATGCAAGATCAGATCAGATTTCGATCAGGATCTTGCCGACTGCCTTGCCCCTCTCCTGTGCCTCATGCGCTTCGGCAATGCGGTCGAGCGGCAGCTTCATCGCGATCTGCGGCCAGTAGGCCCCAGCCGCCACGCAGGCGGAGACCTCTTCGACTGCCTGGCGGAACGCATCCTCAGGGATCGTGTAGAAGAACACGAAGCGGAAGGCATAGCCCCCGAACATCGTCGATAGGAACGGCATCGACAACCTGACCGTCGGATCCTCCGTCGCGTAGGCCGTCGCGACGCCGCTCGGAGCGAGGCAGGCGATATCGGCCTCGACGTTGGCTGCCAAATCGACGTCGACGATACGCTCGACGCCACGGCCGCCGGTCGCGGCCCTGATCCGTTCAGCGATGTCTTCCTGATGACGGTTGATCACGAGATCGGCGCCCGCCGCCGCTGCCACCGTGGCTTGCTCCTCGCGGCTCACGGTCGCCGCGACCCAGGCGCCCGCCCATTTGGCGAGGAGGATGGCCGCCGTGCCGACGGCTCCCGCGCCGCCCTGGACGAGAACGCGCTTTCCGCGCAGATCACCATCGGCGAAGAGGCAGCGATGGGCGGTGATGGCCGCGATGCCCAGTGAAGCCCCGACATCAAACGACGCATTCTCGGCAAGAGGGGCCGCATGGGAGGACGGAACCACCACGAACTCGGCCGCGGATCCGAACGCCTGGCCTGTCTGAGCCTTGAAAACCCAGACCCGTTCACCGATCCGCTCCTCGGACACGCCCGGCCCAACCTTGTCGATGATCCCGGCCGCATCCTGATGGGGAACGACACGGGGAAAGGGCATCGGCCTGCCGCCGAACCCCGTTCTCGTCTTGATATCCGAGGGGTTCAGGCCGGAGACGGCCACCTTGACCCGGACATCGCCGAACTGGGGCTCGGGATCAGGAAGAGAACCTATCTGGAGGACGTCCTTCGCGGCGCCCTGCCGGTCGTAGAAAGCAGCTCTCATTCTCGGTCTCCTGACATTTGCCAATGACCAAAGGGATGTCGATGCCACAAGTGTTCTTGCAAGTAGGCAATATTTTTGCCTATAGGTGTATAAAGTACATCATTGAAGCTTCGCCTACAACTGTGCGGTGGAGGTGACGGTCGACGTGGCCGGCGGAAAGTGGAAACCGCTGATCATCTACGAACTCCTCAACGGCCCACGACGTGGTGAACTCCGGCGCATGGTGGGCGAGCCGAGCCAGCGCTCCATCGCGATGCAACTCCGACAGTTCGAGACCGACGGCGTGGTCGAACGCCAGGTCTTTGCCGAAGTGCCGCCCCGCGTGGAGTACTCCCTCACAGAGTTCGGGAAGACGCTCGCGCCGGTCCTGAACGCGATGAAGGAGTGGTGCGAGACGTTTGCCGCCCGAAACGGCCTTGTTTGCGGGCCTGACGGCGAGGCACTTGAGGTCGCCCGACCGCGTGCATCCGCCGATCGGGATCACACATCGTCAAGGCGCTCGTAGAGGGCCGACAGGATCGAGGCCAAGTGCCATTGTCGGTTCGGGTGCATCTCGCGTTGCCGGTTTGCGCCTCCAGTTCCAGAGCAGCGGCGATCGCCGAGAACTTGATGCCTTCGTTCGACTTGTCTTCTTTCGCCGCATGGTGAAGCGCTACGAGCTACCGACCGTCATTCATTACCGGCGCGCCCGAACTGCCCGCCTCGGTGTCCGACCGATATTGGACGACCTGGGTGTTTTGGAACACCACCGTGTTGTTGCGGATCGCGACTTCCTTGAGGCGTCCATTTAGGTGCTGGATGACATTCAGCTTGTCTTCGTCAGCTACAACAAAGGCTTGCCGCAGAAGCGGAATGCTGCCGAAGGTCGAGCCGGGCTGGCCTTCGACGGCAACAAATGTGACATCGAGACTGCCCTTGCAGCCGGTTGCGACGACCGGGCTGGTCCAGAAAAGGTGGTCGGGACGCAGGTGAAAAGTTGAGACCTGTCGCACAGTCCCGTCGGGAAGGGCGGCGAAATCGAACAGCGCGCGCTGACCTCCTTGCTGTTGAGGACGTGATGGTTGGTGCACAGTATACCCGGCGCGACCAGAAAACCGGACCCGCTCCAAGTGCCGGAGCGCCCTTTGTAGATCGACGCCAGAAGCGTCGATCTTGCAAACGGCGCGCGAGCGAGCTGCGCCTTCCTCCAGCCACCAGGCCGGGCGCAGATCGTTGGAGCCGACAACCTGTTCCAGGTGACGGACAGCAGTTCGAACATGGTGCTGGCGTCGGCCGGCAGACCTTCAAATTTAGGGCTTCGAATGCGTCGGGTCTTCTGGACATCACCGGGCAGGATGGCCAGACCCTGGATGCCCCAGTCCGTAGCGCTCTTAGGCACGGGGCCGGCGTCGGGTCGTTCCACCGCCATTTGCTGCTCGTACGAAAGATTTGCTTCTTGCGCTAATCCGCCATCTGGTCCGCCGAATCAGAAGTGATGCGCAACCTATAATCGTCGGAAACGACGGAAATGTTACCGTTGTGCAGATGGTCGGCCAAACTGCTACGTCGGCTTGGACTATCCCCAGGTGGCGCCGGACTGCGGCAACGTCATCGCCGTTCCTTTCGCGGTTCATGGGCGTGTCTCGCAGACCTGGCCGTGGCCTTCAACGTCGATAGCGATGATCTGGCGCCGCAGCGAGAGGAGACCAGTGACCTGCGCCATGGCAGCGATTGGCATTGAGCTTGCCGGCAAGAACGACGATGGGTTTGTCCTCGCCGAAGGACTCACGGTAAATGCCCTTCGGCCGACAGGGCTCACGCTCATCCGACATCGCGTCCCAAGTTAGAGTACCGCGTCGGACCCATCAGCGGTCTGTATCTTGTCTCTTGGATTCCGTAGAATTTGAGCGGAGCCTTTGTAGTGTTGTTTGGTGTTTGTTCACCCAAAAGTCGCATAAGATTGCAGTGAGGAACGTCGGTCTACAGATTTGTTCCCCAGAGGGGCGCGAACCTTGTGCTCACCTGTTCATCGACGGCTCTCGGCGTGACCCAGAGAGCTGGGAGAAGCCTCTGCGAGACTACAAGTGTAACACCATATTGGTTTAGCGGATCAAGCTTCGGTGGTAACCTCATGGGGTAGAGATACGACTCTGGAAGCCGAGCAATGGATCGCGATAGCAAGCGGACACGTGCAGCTGGAAGTTCATCCCGCGACGGAAGGAGGGCCGAGGAACGGCGTAACCGCCTTGACCTTCCGGACGGGCCACTGACCAATGTTGCAGAGCGGGTAATAACCGCTAGCCCGCGCGATACAGCACGCGATCTTGGGAGCTTCAAATCCGCCGAGAGGCAAGCGCGACGTGCAGTTCAGGACGTTGCACTTCTTTCTGCACGATGAATTCAAGCACTTGGGTAAGCTGGAGGCGATCGAGACCGCAATTACGACCATCGCGGGCTACAAGGGTCGCTTCATGCTCATCATCCAAAGCCTTTCGGCTCTGACGGGGGCTTATGGCGAGGCTGGCAAGCAGAATTTTCTCAGCAATACCGGACTGCAAGTGTTCATGGCCACTGCCGATGACGAGACTCCGAACTACTTTTCCAAAGCTATCGGTGAATACACATTTCAAGCCCAATCGATTTCCTACAGCCAGGCGCGAACGTTCGATTGGAACATCCAGAATTCAATCAAGATGCACCGCTGTTGCGTCCCGAACAGGTGCGGCTGCTCAATGACGAGTACGAGATCGTTCCTCATCAAAGGTCTGCCACCATTGCAATTGAGGAAGGTCAGATATTTTTCGGATCGCATCCTGAAACGCATCTTTGAAAGCCAGACAGGCGCCCTCCCGGAGCCGGCACCCTTGACGATAGCAGACGAGGGGCTCTCGGCAGAATCTCAACCCGATGAGCCGCTGCGTGGATTGGCGCAGGACTTTGACGATACAGTTTGATGTGAGGCTAGTGTGGACCCGCGAAATAGTAATCCATCCCGTGTAACAGCTTTGTCGCAGATGCAGGACGCCGGCTTGCAAGAAGGGCAAGCGGGCCAGGCCCGGCAAGTGGGCGTTGAGCAGCACCTTGCCGAGGCCCGGAGGCTGTTCGATCAAGCGGACGAGTCGCCAACCAATCCAGAAGAGGTTCTGCGACTTGAACAATTGAGCGAAGGGCTTGAGCGAGGGCAGCATGATCAAGCGGCCTCGTCTCTTTTCAGCGGCCCAGGGATGCCCGCTGGACCGGGTGACCACAACAGCATCGTGGCGGACGCTTTCGCAGCGGCCGGCTCTGGGCACGCCGGAGTTGAGGCCGCCGCCCCGCCAGCGTTAGCAGCCAGCCAACAGCAGATCCGGCCCTCGCCGGATGCGCTTGACCAGGGCAACCAGGTGCCCGGGTGGGTCATCATCAACAACGAACATTCCACAGTGCTATTGAGGCCAGCGGAGAGGCAGAGGGCCCTGAATACGCCGCAAGCCGCCGCCATTCAGCAGCCGCTGAGCGAAATCGGCAATTCAGGCGGCCGCGTGCCGATGCAGCCCCCCATGCAGCAGTTGGGTGAATTGCCATTGGAAGGGGTAACCGTTCAAGGGACAGGGTCCGAACACATCGGAGGGCTGCATGCGGAGGCCGCGCCCTCCGCAAGGTCTGAGCCCCTCGCTGCCATCGAGAACTCCATAAACGACTCATTCGCCGTCCCCAAAGGCTTCTCCCATGGGACTCAACGCGTCCCAGACGCGATGCTCTCTTCCTTGGACCGCCATGGCTCCTTGCCGGATGCGGGCCGGGCGCGGCAAGCGGGCTTTGAGCAGCACGTGGCCGAGCCGCGCCGCGCCGAACCTGTCGCGAGTGGCGCCCGTGCTACCCGCTATCCCCATCTCTCCGGCGAACACCGGGACGTGATTGATAAGGCGATCGCCCATGCTGAGGCTCAGCAAAAATTGAGCGTGAGAACGCTCCAAAATTACAGGCGTACACTTCGCCGATTGGCGAATGATCTCGGCGCTCGTGGCCAAGCGGCTGATCTAGAAAATCACCAATCCCTGGTCGATCACGTCGATACTTTCTTTCCGCATAACGAGGATATAAAGGCGGCGTTGAACGTCCTGCGTGCGTATCATGAGCCGGGCTATTCAGCTACTCGCGGGTGGCGAGTGCCAGTGCCGTCAAAGGCAGACGCGGATGTCTTGGAACAAGTGGCCAGTGACAGCAGGTTGGCCTCAACCACCCGTGTTGGCTATGGTCGCAGTCTTCGCAGATTTTCTGAGGCGCTTGAGAATGAGGGCCAGACGATCTCTGGGCTGGATCATGATTCGCGGATCGAATTCGCCGAGAGGTTGTTTCCACGCAATCGCAATCTCCGCTCCGCGCTGCAACGGGTCGGCGATGCGGAGCCCGCGTCAGACAGGATCGTGGCGGGCGCTTTCGCAGCGGCCGGCTCTGGACACGCCGGAGTTGAGGCCGCCGCCTCGCCAGCGTTAGCTGCCAGCCAACACCGGCCCTGGCCGGATGCGCTTGACCAGGGCAACCTCCTGCCACCCGAGCGGTTCATCAACAATGAACATTCGACGGCGCCGTTGCGGCCAGCGGAGAGGCAGTGGACTGATAATCCGCAAAGCATCGCCATTCAGCAGCCGCTGAGCGAAGGCGGCCGCGTGCCGATGCAGCCCCCCATGCAGCAGTTTGGTGAATTGCCTTTGCAAGGGCTGCCGTTTCAAGGGACATGGTCCGAACACATCGGAAGGCTGCATGCGGAGGCCGGGTCCTTTGCAAGGTCTGAGGCAGCCCCCGCTGCGATCGAGAACTCCACAAACGTCTCATTCACCCTCCCTGAAGGCTATAGGACTCAACCCGCTCCAGACGCAATGCTCTCTTCCTTGTACCATTATGGCCTCTTGCCGGATGCGGAAAAGCCGGAATGGAACTACGAGATTAAAGGTCAGGGCTACACCGCCGAGAGGCCAGAAGGGCGCAACGACCTTTGGCTCGTCGATCGCGGCCCGATGAGTGCAGCTGCAGCGGCAGCATTACCGGCAAGGGCTCCAGGACACGCCTTGCCTGCGACCGCCATGCTGTCAGACAGCTATCGCGGTGTTCCGTTAATCGATCTGACCACCTCCTCCGATGCACAGATCGCAGCGCTTCCGTCAGGTTCGTCCAATCTCCCCCGGGGGGCGGTGCTCGGCCCCGACCTGCTGGATGACGCCCATATCAGCAGGGATTACCAGTTGCTGGAGCAGAGCCTGCAGGCCCACCCAGCGCTCGCCGCCCGAACGCGGCTGGTGGATCCCTTGGTCTCCCAGCAACTGCGCCGTCACGACCGGGACCCGCAACTTACATTGCTGTCCATCTATCATCAAAACGACGTCGCAGCCGACTTCGTGTTCCTGCCGGTGAACAGTGGCAATCCTTTGGCTACGGTGGCGACTGATGGACGCAACGAGCATTGGTCGCTGCTGCTCGTTGATCGCCGTGACCCGGAAAGAGCGGTCGCCTATCACTACGACTCTATCCATCAGCGCGATGGACGAGGATACAATGACGCGCCTGCACGAGAGCTCGCAGCAAGACTGGACGCGACCACCCTGGTGACACCCGCCATGGCCCGGCAGAACAACGGTGTCGATTGCGGAGTCTTTGTCGTGGACGGCACGCGCGCGCTGGTTCAGAGATTGGCGAACCAAGAGTGGCCGGAACGGCAGCGGCCGCTGCACCTCGAAGACCTCGTCGCCGATCGGCAGGCGCTGCAAACCCGACTGAGGCAGGGCCGCTTGCCGCACGAGCTTGCCGCAATCCCCGCGGACGCGTTTGCAGCAGCCGGGTCGCAGGTGCAACACGCCGTCTTGCAAGAGCAGCAAGCCCGACAAGTCGCGCCAGCGCCGTTTGAACGGCACTTGGGCAAGACGCGCGAGGCCCAGGACGAGCTGACGCGTACACCTGACAGGAGCAACACCGGGGGCGTCATCATCAACACCGAACATTCCACAGCGCTGTTGAGACCGGCGAAGAGGCAGAGGACTGATAATCCGCAAGCCGCCGCCATTCAGCAGCCGCTGAGCGAAATCGGCAATTCAGTCGGGCGCGTGCCGATGCAGCCCCCCATGCAGCAGTTGGGTGAATTGCCATTGGAAGGGGTACCCGTTCAAGGGACAGGGTCCGAACACATCGGAAGGCTGCATGAGGAGGCCGCGCCGTCCGCATGGTCTGAGAAGCACCTCGCTGCGATCGAGAACTCCATAAACGTCTCATTTGCGGTCCCCAAAGGCTTCTCCCATTGGACTCATCGCGTCCCAGACGCGATGCTCCCTTTCGCGGACCGCCACGACCCCTTGCCGAATGCGGGCCAGGCCCGGCAAGTGAGTTTTGAGCAGCACGTGGCCCAGCCGCGCCGAGCCGATCCGGCTCCTGTCGCGAGTGGCGCCCGTGATGCCCGCTATCCCCATATGTCCGGCGAACACCGGGACGTTATTGATACGGCGATCGCCCACGCTGCGGCTCAGCAACACCATAGCGCGGCGACGCTTCGAATATACGCGAATGCGCTTCGCCGATTGGCGAATGATCTCGGCGCTCGTGGTCAAGCGACTGATCTAAAAAATCACCAATCCCTGGTCGATCACGTCGATGCTTTCTTTCCGAAAAACGGTGATCTAAAGACGGCGTTGAACTTCCTCCGTGCGTATCATGATCCGGACTATTCAGCGACTGCCCGGCCGGCAGTGCCGTCAAAGGCAGACGCGCGTGTCTTAGAACAAGTGACCAGTGACAGCAGCTTGGCCTTAAGCAGCCGTGTTGTCTATGGTCGTAGTCTTCGCAGATTTTCTGAGGCGCTTGAGAGTCGGGGCCTGACGATCTCTGGGCTGGATCACGATTCGCGGATCAAATTCGCCGAGACGTTACTTCCAGACAAACGCAATCTCATCTTCGCGTTGCAACGGGTTCGCGATGCGGAGTCCGCGTCAGCCGGGGGTCTCGAGACGGCCCGGAGGCTGTTCGATCAAGCTGATGAGTCGCCAACCAGTCGAGAGGAGCTTCTGCGACTGGAACAGGGGTTGAGCGAAGTGCTTCAGCGACGGCAGGATGATCAAGCCGCCTCGTCTTTTTTCAGCGACCCAGGGATGCCCGCTCGACCGCGTGACCTCAACAGCATCGTGGCGGACGCTTTCGCAGCGGCCGGCTCTGGGCACGCCGGAGTTGAGGCCGCCGCCCCGCCAGCGTTAGCAGCCAGCCAACAGCAGATCCGGCCCTCGCCGGATGCGCTTGACCAGGGCAACCAGGTGCCCGGGTGGGTCATCATCAACAACGAACATTCCACAGTGCTATTGAGGCCAGCGGAGAGGCAGAGGGCCCTGAATACGCCGCAAGCCGCCGCCATTCAGCAGCCGCTGAGCGAAATCGGCAATTCAGGCGGCCGCGTGCCGATGCAGCCCCCCATGCAGCAGTTGGGTGAATTGCCATTGGAAGGGGTAACCGTTCAAGGGACATGGTCCGAACACATCGGGAGGCTGCATGCGGAGGCCGCGCCCTCCGCAAGGTCTGAGGCACCCCCCGCTGCGATCGAGAACTCTATAAACGTCTCATTCGCCGTCCCCAAAGGCTTCTCCCATGGGATTCAACGCGACGCGATGCTCTCTTCCTTGGACCATTATGGCCTCTTGCCGGATGCGGAAAAGCCGGGATGGAACTACGAGATTGAAGGTCACGGCTACGCCGCCGAGAGGCCAGAAGGGCGCAACGACTTTTGGCTCGTCCATCGCGGTCCGATGAGTGAAGCTGCAGCGGCAGCAGTACCGGCAAGGGCTCCAGGATCCGCCTCGCCAGCGACCGCCAGGCTGTCAGACACCTATCGCGGTGTTCCGTTGGTCCATCTGACCACCTCCTCCGATGCTCGGATCGAAGCTTTTCCGTCAGGCTCGTCCAACCTCCCCGAGGGGGCGGTGCTCGGCGCCGACCTGCTGAGCGACGCCCATATCCACAGGGATTACCGGTTGCTGGAGCAGGACCTGCAGCAGGCCGATCCAGCGCTCGCCGCCCAGATGCGGCTGGTGGATCCGACGGTCTCCCATCTGCTGCGCCACATGGAGCAGCAAGACGCGCGAGGCACGTTGCAGTCGATTTATAATCGAAACGCCGGCCCACCCGACTTCCTGTTCCTGCCAGTGAATGATGGCACTCTTGGTGAGAGCGGCACCCATTGGTCGCTGCTGCTCGTTGATCGCCGTGACCCGGAAAGAGCGGTCGCCTATCACTACGACTCCATCCAGCAAAATCGACAGGGATACAACAACGCGCCTGCACTAGAGCTCGCAACAAGACTGGACGCTACCACCATGGTGACACCCGCCATGGCGCAGCAGAACAACGATGTTGATTGCGGCGTCTTTGTGGTGGACGGCACGCGCGAGCTGGTTCTTCGATTGGCGAACGATGAGCGGCCAGTCCCGCAGCTGCCGCTGGACCTCAACTACCTCGTTGCCGATCGGCAGGCGCTGCAAAACCGACTGAGGGAGGAGCGCTTGCCGCACGAGCTTGCCG
Organism: Mesorhizobium sp. WSM4819; assembly: GCF_055811215.1. NCBI lineage: Bacteria > Pseudomonadati > Pseudomonadota > Alphaproteobacteria > Hyphomicrobiales > Phyllobacteriaceae > Mesorhizobium > Mesorhizobium sp. WSM4819. Next base: position 87,469 of record NZ_JBVVQO010000008.1, on the reverse strand, counting down.
CAATCCCCGCCGACGCTTTTGCAGCAGCCGGGTCGCAGGTGCAACACGCCGTCTTGCAAGAGCAGCAAGCCCGACAAGTCGCGCCAGCGCCGTTTGAACGGCACTTGGGCAAGAAGCGCGAGGCCCAGGACGAACTGACGAGTACACTTGTCGTGAACAGCGGAGGCGTCATCATAAACAATGAACATTACACAGCGCTGTTGATACCGGCGAAGAGGCAGAGGACCGATAATCCGCAAGCCCTCGCCACGGGGCGGCAGGCGAGCGAAGCAACCACGACGCCCATCAGGCAAGCCTCCGATCAAGCCCGAGCGGACCTCATGGCTTCCTCCAGAAGCAGAGAGCGCTCCGACGCGGGGCGTTGAGCTCGATGGCCGGGATGAAGCAGAACAGCTCTTTGGCGACGGAGAGGCTGATGCGATCTCCGGACCGGTAGCTCTCGCCGTAATTGATCAGGCTGGCACTGTTGGCAGGCGATTGTAGGCCTGGAACTCGCCGATCGCCGGCCAGGCGCTGAGACAATCGCCGACCTCAAGATCGAGGACGATATCCGCGGCCGATCGGCCAATGAACGCCGTGCGATGCGTCAGGAAAATAGCCGCGCTATTGTCGCCGATCTTGAACCTTGACTGCGCGAAAAGCTCGGGCTGATCAGTCAGAAGATCAAGCTCGCCGAGGCAATCCGCTACGCTCTCACGCTGGGAAGGCCTCTCGCGCTTCCTTGGCCGCATCGAGATCGACAGCAACACCGTCGAGCGCTCAATCCGTCCGATCGCGCTCAACCGCAATTATGCTCAGGCCCGGATTATGCGCAGTTTGTGTGCGCGACGTTCGGGATGCGAGCGGATGCCGGGCATCCCCCAGCAGGCCGGGCGACCGTAGGTTTACATAATCCTGATCTCCTCTGCGCGCCAACCGTAGAGGAGATCGTCATGAACCAAATCAAACTGCAGCCGGCGCCCCGTCAGTGGCTTGAGAACAGCCCGTTGGGCCATTCTCGGAGCGCTATCTTGAGCACCTGGGCCGTGCCCGCTATGCGCCCAGCACCGCACGTGTTTATCTGTGCTGCATTGCCCATTTCGCCCACTGGATCTCGACCGAACGGCTCGCGTTAGAGTCCACAGGCGAAGCCGCGCGAGTTCGGTTTATCAGCGAGCATCTTCCCGTCTGTGACTGCCCTTATCCGGCCCGTCGCTTGCCGCACGAACTCAGGGCGGCCATCACGCATTTGCTTGCAGTGCTGCGTGCCGAAGGCGCCATTCCCGCAGCTACCGCACACACCATACATGGCGGGGAATTGGCGGCATTCCTCCCGACCTTGGGCGGATGTCGATAGGTCCAGGCGCTCTCGACCAACATGTGGCGAACCCGACCGTTGCCTGCCTTTGTGATGCCGCCGCGCCGGACTGTCTCCCCGGTTGAGCGCTCGCCGGGGACCAGACCGAGATATCCCATGAGCTGGCGTGGGCTTTCGAACCGGCTGGCGTCGCCGACTTCGGTGACGAACGTCACGGCGACAATTAGGTCTACCCCACGCAATGTCTGAAGCGCCCACACGATCGGTGCCAGCGACCAGGCCGGGACGAACTCTTCGATCACACGCTCCAGCCGCTCGACCCGCTCTTTCGAGACGCGCACCGCCTCGACCATCTCCTGGAGTGCGATCTGATGCGCGGGATGATCGAACCTTTGTTCCTGAAGCCAGCGTAGATAGCGCATCGTCCAGCTCTTCTTTCGCGGATAGCTACGGCCGTGCTTGAGCATGAATGCGCTCACCTGCTGGCGATGGACCCGCAGCGTCTCGACCGCGGCCGCCCGCGCGCGAACAAGATCCCGTATGGACTCGTGCCCTTCGTCGGGAACCCACACCGCGGTCAGCTCGCCGGCGCGCAATAGCCGGGCAAGGGAAATGGCGTCTCGACGGTTCGTCTTCACCCGATCGCCGGGCTTCCTCGGTATCAATGATGGTGCAATCACGGTGCACTCGTGCCCGAGCGACCGGATCAGGCGATAAAGGCCGTACCCGGTCGGCCCAGCCTCATAGCAGAAATGCACGTAATCAAAGCGGCTGGCGATCCGGCCTATGACCCGCCGCATGCTAGTCGCCGACGCGTCGACCTCACCGAAGAACCGAACCTCTCCTTCCCGGCCTGCCTCCGCAATCGCAATAGCGTTCTTCAGCTTCGCAACATCGATTCCGACAAATGCTTCTCTATAATCCGCCACGGCTCGTCCTCCTGTGGTGAGGATCGGCTCGGCCCGCCGAGCAACCCTCGGACGCGCAGTGTAGGGCGAGCCACCTCATCGGCAGAGGCGGACATACGGTCTTACGCTTGATTCTCCTGAATAGCTCCTGTCACGCGGCCAAGGTACCTCCGTAGCTAACGTCTACGTCAGCGTTGAAGAAGTACCCTGCACCACGGCATGTCTTGACTAGGCGAGGATTGGCCGCATCAACCTCCAGCTTTCGGCGCAAGCGCATGATTAGGACATCGATACTTCGATCGTACACCTCTTCTCCACGCACACGGCTCGCGAGCAAAAGCCGTTCTCTGGATAGTACGTTGCGGGGGTTCTCCAGAAATGCGATCAAGAGATTGAACTCACATGCGGTAAGCTTGACCTCGCCACGCTCCGCACAGATCAGTCGCCGCTGCTTCACGCTGAGCTTCCAGGCCCCAAAGCGAAATGAGCGCTGATCTCTGGTTCGCGGACTAGACATGCGCTCGCGTAGCGCTACTCGAATGCGGGCCAAGAATTCGCGCATCCCGAAAGGCTTTGGAATGAAATCGGTTGCGCCGAGCTCCAGTGCAACCACTTTTTCCGCCTCATCAAGCCGGTCGCCGCTGATCACTATAATAGGAACATCCGATTTTGTCGCCAGATTGCGGACAATCGCAAGTCCATCCTCCCGGCCTAGGTTAAGGTCAACAACCACGAGATCGACTGGCTCATGTGAAAGAACATGGTCAAACTGCTTGCTATCGTGGACTGCGGTTACCTTCAGGGCATGCATCGTGAGATACTCGGCGATGAGGCGCCGCATTGCGGCATCATCGTCAATGACAAGAACATGTTTCAACGGCACACCTTCAATCTTGTATCCCCTTGTCTAAACCTGTTGCCGAGCAACCCTGGGGCACCGACGCAGAACAGCTGCCCCTTAATACCACTCGCCGTTGCGTGCGGCTGGATCATCTCGACATCCTCCGGCTCGTGGATCCAGCTCGGACATGGTTGAGCAGCGCGGCGTTTAATTGATCGGAGAGGCGGTCGGCGGAAGAAGACCGTGATTCGCTGCAGCGGCCTTGTGCCAAATAGTAGGTCTCCTGCCAAGCCGGCTTCGTCCAAGGTGGCCGGCGGCCTCAAAATGCTGTTCGGGCGACCGGCAGGTCGCCGAACGTCCGGGCTAACATTTCTCGGTTACTGCAACTCCTCCATCTTGAGCGTGTCACTATGCTTGTCCATTGCGCCGTCGGACTCCGTCAATGACATGCGGTTTTCTGCCGATGGGACAGTGCATGATCCACCCGGTAGCGGCGCGGCCGAACAGCTGAACCAGGCTCGCACCAGGATGGGCTGCGCCGCCACGTCTTCCCAGTTGACCCTCGCCCCCGCGGATTTGCGCCTTCGAGCCAGCTTCGCGGACGAGCTCGCGGTCTCAAACAATGATCTGAGTGTGCAGGGCCGCGCATGGCTGTCTCTTAAAGCACGGCAGCATATCGGCAAAGTTGGGCTGCTTTAGCGCCTTCGTCGATTCCCCACGGTGATCCCTAGCCTGAAGAAACCCGCCAAGCTTCCCATTTTGTCCTTGGCTTAGCGATGACAGAAGATCCCATCACCATCCATGGCGCCGAAGTCGCGGGCCACGGTCCAGGAGCAACGGACGGCCGGGACGAGCAATCCCGCACAGGAGTCATCGTACCAAGATGCTCCGGATGTCGCTGGCTGATCGGGCCCGCGCCAGCCCACGCATGCGCAAGCTGCTCACCTACGCTAACACGAACACGGTCTTTGTTTCAGTTGAAACCGAAAAGCTGAAATTGAACATCACAGAGTAACAGACCTCCCCGATAAGCGCGTGCCGGACAGGGGCAGAACTCGCCCGGCGGCTTGGAAAGGTAGGTGATAGGGAATGTTTATTGCAGCTTGGCCCCTGGCCATCGTCCTGTTGACATCCATGTCACTCCCAGCCGAGCCCGCGCCACTTTCTCCCCGTGAGTTCCACAGCCTGTCGCGCAAATGCGCTCCATGGGTTGCGCCGTCCACCCTCGCCGCGATTGCCAAGATTGAAAGTGGCTTTGAACCGCTGGTGGCTCATGACAACACCACAGGTGAGCAGCTTCGCTGGATAGATCACCTGGAAGCCACGCGAGGCATCAAGCACCGCCTCGAAGCACAACATTCTGTCGACGTTGGATTGATGCAGATAAACAGCAACAACTTTCCCATGCTCAATCTCACGCCGGAAAAGGCTTTCGAGCCCTGCGCCTCGCTTTCGGCTGCCGCCCACTTGCTTGAAAGCCGGTATGCCGGCGGCACGACTGCTCCGGCGCAGCAACTTGCGCTTCGCCGTGCCATCTCGGCCTATAACACGGGCGACGTCACGCGTGGCTTCACCAACGGTTATGTACGCAAGGTCGAGTCGGCCGCAAAGGACATCTCAAGTCTCCTTGAGCGAACGCTGGAGCCGACCGCTCAAGATGTGCCAGACCTTGAGGCAGCCGGTCCGAAAACCGTGCCCCCTCTGCTCGAACAGAGCCAACAGACCAATGAAAAGCAACCCGCACAAGATTCGTGGGACGTTTGGGGCTCCTATCAGCGAAACCGCTCCGGGGCCGATCCCTCCGGTCCGACAGGCAGCCAGGCTGCGGAAGAGCGGGAACCTTCGAACCCGAACAAACTCGTATTCGATTGAATCATGGAGATGCAATGATGAAGCCACTCAAAATACTTCGAACGTTTAAGACGCGTGTTCCTTCGCCTTTTTCCATGCTGCGCATGGCGGCTGAATATGTACCGGCCGCTGCTGTAGGCGCGGCGTGGACGGTCTTCTCCATCGGGCCAGCCGCGGCTCAGGTGACCGGAGGGACGGATCCCGCCAAGATGGTCCAGAATATCTGCACCTTCATACTTGGCCCCTTCGGACAATCACTGGCCGTGCTCGGACTCGTGGCCATCGGTATCTCTTGGATGTTCGGTCGTGCTTCACTTGGCCTGGTTGCGGGTGTCGTTGGAGGGATCGTCATCATGTTCGGCGCCAGCTTCCTGGGCAAGGCGCTCATAGGCGGTGGCTGATGAGCGACCGGTTGGAAGTGAGCACCCTCTATGTGGCGGCGACACGCCCCGCACTATTCCTGGGGGTGCCGCTGACGCTGGCCGGATTGCTCATGATGTTGGCTGGGCTCGTCATCATTATCCTTCAGAATCCACTCTACGAAATCGTGCTCGTGCCACTCTGGTTCGGAGCACGGCTGGTTGTTGAGCGTGACTATAACGCCGCAAGCGTCGCGCTTCTCTATTTGCAGACTGCCGGCAGAAGCGTGGACGGGCCGGTCTGGGGCGGCGCGAGCGTCAGCGCCAATCCGATCAGAGTGCCGAAACGCGGAAGAGGAATGGTGTAATGTTTGGCGCCAGTGGCAGGACCGAGAGATCTGGCGAGATCTACCTTCCGTATGTCGGTCATCTAAGCGATCAGGTTGTCCTTATGGAGGACGGATCGATCATGGCCATGGCACATGTGAACGGGCTGCCGTTTGATTTGGAAGACGCTGAGATGCGCAACTCGCGCTGCCGCGCGTTCAACACTCTCTTGCGCAACATCGCCGATGACAATGTCACGCTATACGCGCATCTTGTGCGGAACAACGATGTGCCGGAGCCGGCATCGCGCCAGTTTCAAAGTGCATTCGCTGGCAGTCTGAGCGAGGCCTATGAGAGCCGTGTGCTGTCGGGAAAGCTCTTTCGCAACGACCACTTCCTGACTGTCATCGTGTTCCCCCGCACCGCAATCGGCAAGATCGGCTGGCGCATTGCCAAATCCCCCAGATGGAATGACAACGATCTGGCCACACAAATGCGAAGCCTGGAAGACCTCTGGCAGATCATTGCTGGCTCACTCGGCGGTTACGGTCTGCGCCGGTTGGGTATTCGTGAGAAAGGCAACGTGCTCTTCACGGAAATTGGGGAGGCGCTTCGGCTGATAATGACTTGCCGGTTTCTTCCGGTTCCGATGGTTACCGGCTCACTTGGCGCCTCGATCTACACTGACCAGGTCATCTGCGGGAAACGGGCGCTTGAGATTCGAAGGCCCGGGGATAGCTCCGTGGGATCATTGTTTTCGTTCCGTGAATATCCGGCGACGACGCGGCCAGGCATGCTAAATCCCCTGCTGTCCGCCAACTTCCCGCTTGTCCTCAGCCAGAGCTTTTCCTTCCTCACTCGGCCACAAGCTCATGCGAAGCTTAGCCTTAAGTCCAGCCAGATGACGAGTGCCGGCGACAAGGCTCTCACCCAGATCAATGAACTTGCCGAAGCAGAGGACGCACTGGCAAGCAACGAGTTCGTCATGGGTTCGCATCATCTGAGCCTGTGCGTCTATGCCGACAGCCTCAATAGCCTTGCAGATCGCGCAGCAAATGCGCGCGCAAGGCTGGCCGACGCGGGCGCCGTAATCGTCCAAGAGGGTATCGGCATGGAGGCCGCGTACTGGTCCCAACTTCCGGGGAACAACAGGTGGCGCACGCGCCCCGGGGCGATCACCTCGTACAATTTTGCCGGGCTTGTCTCTTTTGAGAACTTCCCAAGCGGTTGCAGTTCCGGCCATTGGGGCAAAGCTGTTGCGCGCTTTCGCACAAACGGTGGAACTTCTTTCGACTACATCCCCCATGAGAATGACGTCGGCATGACGGCGATATTCGGGCCCGTCGGCAAAGGCAAGACGACGCTGATGACCTTTATCCTCGCGATGCTTGAACAAAGCGTGGTCGATCGCGATGGTGCCATCGTCTTTTTCGATAAGGACCGGGGTGGTGAACTGCTGGTGCGAGCCACGGGAGGGACATATCTAGCGTTGCGCAGAGGCGCTCCGAGCGGCTTGGCTCCTCTGCGTGGACTGGACAACACCTCCGCCTCGCTGGACTTTCTGCGCGAATGGTTGATGGCCCTAATCGAGAGTGACGGCCGTGGTCCGATCTCGCCGGAGGAAAGCCGTCGACTGGAACGTGGCATTGTTCGTCAACTTTCGTTCGAGCCCGTCATGCGCTCAATTGCGGGCCTGCGCGAATTCCTGCTGCACGGCCCCTCCGAGGGCGCAGGAGCGCGGCTGCAGCGGTGGTGTAGAGGGAATGCGCTTGGATGGGCCTTTGACGGCGATGTCGACGAAGTAAGGCTTGATGCCTCCATTACCGGCTTCGACATGACGCAGCTCCTGGAATTTGAGGAGGTCTGTGCGCCGGCCGCCGCATATCTTCTGCACCGCGTGGGCGCTGTTGTCGATGGCCGTCGGTTCGTCATGAGCTGCGACGAATTTCGCTTCTATCTGCTCAACCCACAGTTCTCGGCTGTTATCGACAAGTTCTTGCTCACCGTTCGCAAGAACAACGGGATGTTGATACTCGCAACGCAGCAGCCTGAACACGTGCTGGAATCGCCACTCGGAGCTAGTCTCGTTGCACAATGCATGACGAAGATTTTCTACCCATCACCGACGGCCGACCGGGCCGCGTATGTCGATGGCTTGAAGTGCACTACTCAGGAGTTCGAGGCAATCCGCCAGGGAATGGCAATTGGCAGCCGCAAGTTTTTGCTCAAGCGCGACAGCGGGAGTGTTGTTTGCGAATTCGACCTTGGCCAGATGCGCGAGTACGTAGCCGTGCTCTCGGGGCGGGCCAACACCGTGCGCTTTGCCGACCAGCTTCGTGACCAGTACGGAGATGCCCCAAGTGGGTGGCTCGATAAGTTCATGGCTCGTTACCACGAAGTTCAAGACTGACGGAGGAATATTCATGAGATTTGCTAAGCTTGCAGCAACGACGCTTGCTGCTTCCCTTCTGCTTCACGGACAGGCCAGGTCGCAATTTGTCGTCAGCGACCCTCTAACAGAAGCACAAGCGACCGCGACCGCGATTTCCACTGCGGCGATCCTTATAAAGTCAGCCGAGACGCTCGCTGCCACGATCGAAATGGTGGATATGCTAACGTCGTCATTCGGTGTCATGGGACTGTTGGGCGCACTGAACCAAGGAAATCACTACCCGTCGAGCAATAAGCTGGAGGGGCAGATGTTTGATGCTCGGGCGCCAGTTTCGACCATAGCGCGTAACATTGCGCAGGACCCAACTCGGATAGTCACCGGCACCGATGCAGAAGGGAAACTGTTAGAGAGGCAAATCGCTGGTGCCGCCAATGCCGCAGGTCTTGCAGCCGACACTCTGGACGTAATGGACAAGCGCCTTAAGGCCAACGACAACACGCTTGGTCAGCTTTCCAGCTCGAGAAATATTGTGCAGGCCACGGTGACCAACGGTCTGGTCCTAAAGCAGATTCACGATGCGATCATCCAAAATGTCCAGGCCACGAGTCTGCTGACAATGGCCACTGCACAAGGCAGCCTTCACGCCGTGGAGGAGGCCGCCACGCAGCGTCGCGAACGCCAGGACACCGCCAAGATGTTTAGCATCCTCCCGTAAACCACGCAGAGTTCATTCGGCTCAGCTGCGCTGATCAGGGACACATCAGGCTCACGCCATGCCTTTCAAAATTCACGCGCCATTCACGGCTATACACACGATCTTTCATCAGGCCTTTACGTTAGGGCTGCACAACGTGCTTGAAAAAATCCAAGAGGCGGTCAGCGCGCCTCTGGTTGCGTGTGTTACGCTTTGGATAATAATCCAAGGCTGTCTGGTCATGCGTGGTCAAGTCGATGCGCGCGGGGGTATCTCGCGCGTAATCATGGTATCGATTGTCGTTGGCCTTATCTTAGGCCAGGCCAACTACCAGCAGTACATTGAATCGGTCTTCGACGACACGATTCCAGAGCTTGCTCACCAGATCAGTGGCAGCGACTTGCCCTTCATCGGTATCCCCCAGAAGCTCGACATGATGTTTGCTTTGACTCAGTATAGCCTTCAGGTGATTGCTTCCGAAATTGGGCCTATGAATGGCCAGGACATACTTGCTTTCCAGGGAGCGGAATGGATTTTCTACGGCGCGCTGTGGACAGCGTTCGAGATCTATGATGCCGTCGGAATTCTGACGAAGGTGCTTTTGGCGATCGGCCCCCTGGTTCTTGTAGGCTATCTTTTTGATCACACTCGAGACATAGCTACCAAATGGATCGGCCAACTGCTCTCGTATGGGCTGCTGCTTCTCCTCCTCAACATCGTTGCAACGATAGTTATCGCTGCCGAAGCAGCCTCGCTGGGAGTCATGCTTTTGGTGATCAAAAACTCCGGTACGACAGCAGCCAAGATCATCGGGCTTTACGAACTCGACATGCTTTTCCTAGCTGGCGACGCTCTGATCGTCGCGCTTCCGGCGATCGCCAGCAGCATCGCCGGCGGCTCTTGGGCAGGTACGAACCAACTGCCTAGCAGCCTCACTCGCCCCCCTGCCAAAACGGCGGGTCGTTAATCAATCACTAGCGCGGTGCCAAAATGAAATATTGCCTAATTTTATCAATCCTAGCTTTGGCCGCCTGCAAGACAACCGATGGGCTTGCGACCTGTGCGGGTACGCCATTCCAACTGAACGTGGGACAATGGGAAATCACCCCTGAGGATCTTCAGGTCGATTGCGCGGAAGAGCCCAAGTGAAGTTTCCTGAACATGCCCTTCTGGTGGAGAGAGAAACGCTAGCCGCCCACTACAAGGAGGTGGAAGCGTTTCAAACGTCACGAGCGAAGTCTGCGCGGCGCCTGTCAAAGACCCTTATAGCCTTTGCGGCGGCGGCGGTCCTAGGAAACGTTGCGCAGGCATTTACCATCGCTGCCATGGTCCCGTTCACCAAGCTCGTGCCTGTGTTCCTTTGGGTACGGCCGGATGGGACAGTTGACAGCGAAGTGTCAGTCTCTCAACTGCCGGCAACCCAAGACCGGGCCGTCGTAAATGCTTCGCTGTGGGAATATGTACGCCTGCGCGAGGGCTACACAGCAGATACAGCCCAATACGGCTATGATCTCGTATCCAGTTTCAGCGCACCGGCTGTGCGACAGGAATATCAAGATTACTTCAACTATCCGAATCCCACCTCGCCGCAAGTCACGGTCGGCAAGCGCGGCAAGCTCGAGGTCGAGCACATTTCCTCAAATGACATCAGTCCGGACGTTCAACAGATCCGCTACAAACGCACTCTTATCGTTGATGGGCAGATGCCGATGGTGACCACCTGGACAGCAACCATCCGCTACGAGCGCTTGACGGGTCTGCCTGGGCAATCGAGGCTGACCAATCCGGGAGGACTACTCGTTACCTCCTATCAAGCCTCGGAAGATAGTGTATCAATCCCGGGGCCCGTACAGCCATGACAAAACGAGCGTTTCTCGCGCTGGCCTGTTCACTTTTCTTAACGATCGAGGCGTCCGCGGAAGACACACCACTTGCCGGCAAGCATGATGCGCGGATGCGCTACCTGGCTTACCGTCCCGACGAAGTGGTGCGTCTATCGACCGCAGTGGGGGCAACGCTGGTTGTCACATTCGCGACCAACGAGACCGTCGCAGCCGTGGCCGTTTCCAATAGCAAAGACCTGGCTGCGCTCCCGCGCGCCAACTATCTCTTTTTTAAGGCTAGCCGGATGCTCCCGCCGCAGCCGGTCATCGTGCTGGCCGAGAGTGAGTCCGGTACACGGAGATACGTATTCAGTATTTCAACGAGAGCGATGCCAAAACTCGATGAGCAGCAACCTGACCTATACTACAGTGTGCAGTTCACCTATCCTGCTGATGAGGCTGCTGCTCAGAGAAAGGAAGCAGAAAGGCGCTCGATTCTTGGTCAGGCCCGGGCGAAAGTGCTGCAAGAAGACAGAGTTCAGGATTTGTTGAATCGGCCCGCCGCAACTGCCAGTCCGGACGAAAGCAATTTCCACTACGTCGCAAAGGGCGACCGATCGCTGGCGCCGCTGGAAGTCTTCGATAATGGCTTTACGACCGTATTTGGATTCGCAAGCAATTCCCGCATACCCTCCCTCTACGTTATCAATCCCGACGGCAAGGAAGCCGCTGCCAACTACACAGTCAAAGGGGACTATGTTGAAGTATCCGCAGTCGCGCGGGAATGGCGTCTGAGAGATGGCAATACGGTCTTGTCCATTTTTAACAGGGCTTATGATCCTGTGGGACGAGCGCCAAAGACCGGTACAGTGAGACCCGATGTGTGGCGCGTTTTGAAAGGCTCGGGCCGATGAATGAAACCGGCCCACAGTCGGTACACGATGTCGATGCATCCAGATCGATCGTCTCGGAGCCGGCCCGCCGGCATCTATCGGGATCGCAGAAGTTGGCCGTCGCCGGTCTTGTTCTCATCTCATCTCTATCGCTCATCTGGCTCGGAGGTCGTCCCAGCACACAAGATGAACCACCTCAGCCAAAACCGCCAATTTTCCCCAACGCTGAGCCATACCGCCCTGTGCCAATCGAGATTGCTCCCGAACCTCCAGCACCCGTACAGGCGGCGCAGGCGGCAGATTCTGCGCCATCCACGCCGCCACCGGCGCCAGCTGATCCGCCGCCGGAGGAAACACCAATTTTCGCCTACAGTAGCAGCAGTCAAATGCCCGACGACGGTCAGCGGAGCGAAGACCACCATAAGGATGCTCCCGCGACCGAGGATGAGATTTCAATCGGTGGCGATCTGTCAGGGCGATTGAAGCCAGATATACAGGAGCCAAGCCGGGCTACACTTTTGCCGCACCCTGATCTAGTGATTACTCAAGGAACGATCATTCCCTGCATTTTGCAAACGGCAGTCGACACAAATTTACCGGGTTATGTGAAGTGCGTGTTACCTAAAGACGTCCGCGGCGCTACCAACAATGTCGTGCTCCTGGATCGCGGGACGACCGTGATTGGCGAGATCCAGCGCGGTCTCCAACAGGGGGATGCGCGTGTCTTCGTGCTGTGGACGCGCATCGAAACGCCTGACCATGCCCTCGTGTCGATAGCATCGCCGGGCGCTGACGAACTCGGCCGCTCCGGTATGCCTGGCACGGTGGATAATCACGTCTGGCAGCGCTTTGGCGGAGCAATGCTCATGAGCGTCCTTCAAGGCGCGTTTCAGGCGGCCGGTCAATATGCGGCTAGCTCTGGCGAAGGAAGCGGCATCAACAGCTTCCAGAGCAATGGTGGACAAGCCGTCGAGACGACACTGAGAGCGACGATCAATCTTCCGCCAACTCTGAAGAAAAACCAGGGAGATGCTGTATCCATCTTTGTGGCTCGGGACCTCGATTTCTCAGATGTATACGAACTTAGAGCGACCGCCGTGGCGCCAGCCCCCCAACATCGCGAACGCCGGAGAGACAAAAATGCGATCGGAGGCTGATCCTCAATTGCGTTTGCTTCTCGACCCCGTTCTGAAATGGCTTGAGGAGCCAAGGACCGAAGAGGTCGCTATCAACCGGCCTGGGGAAGCCTTTGTCCGACAGGCCGGCGTTTTCACGAAACATCCGCTACCGCTATCTTATGACGATCTGGAGGACATCGCGATCCTCGCTGGAGCGCTGCGCAAGCAAGATGTCGGACCGCAAAGCCCCCTCTGTGCGACTGAGCTGCCGAACGGAGAGCGGCTGCAGATCTGTTTGCCGCCCGCTGTTCCCTCAGGAACAATAAGCCTGACCATACGGCGTCCCTCAAGTCGTGTGACCGAGCTTAAGGAAGTTTCTTCTCGCTACGAATACTCGCGTTGGAATCAATGGCGGTCACGAAAGGAGCGCCAAGAGCGGCAGGACGAAACGATTCTTCAGCACTACGACCATGGTGACTTGGAGCAATTTTTGCGAGCGTGCGTTTGCGGGCGGCTCACGATGCTGCTTTGCGGACCTACTGGAAGCGGCAAAACGACAATGAGCAAGACTTTGATCAACGCTATACCCCCGCAAGAGAGACTGATAAGTATCGAGGACACGCTCGAACTTGCAATCCCGCATGAGAACCATGTCCGGTTACTCTATCCAAAAGACCAGGCAGGCATAGGTGCGGTGACGGCAGAGCAACTGTTGCAAGCCAGCTTGCGCATGCGCCCTGATCGAATATTGCTGGGTGAGATGCGCGACGATGCTGCATGGGCCTACCTCAGCGAAGTCGTCTCCGGCCATGCGGGATCAATATCAACGATTCACGGGGCAGATCCGGTCCAAGGCTTTAAAAAGCTCTTTTCACTCGTCAAGAGCAGCCCGCAAGGAGCCGCTGTGGAAGACCGCACGCTTCTTGACATGCTGTCGGCTGCCATTGACGTCATTGTACCGTTCCGTACCCAAGGCGAAGTATATGAGGTGGGAGAGGTATGGCTCGCCGCCGATGCCCGGCGACGGGGAGAGACAGTAGCCGACCTTCTTAACAAGCACTAAGGCTAGAACAACGTCTCGGGCTCGATAGGTCGATTGTGATGTGACGCGTCATTTTGTTCTGCTTCGATGCCTCTTTGACGGGCTTTCTCAGATTGCTTGGGTAGCCTGAGCGAGTCAGCGGCATCATGCCATCATCATTGTACGAATTGCATGCTCCATTGTCCTGGACGAGACCGGCTTCGCTAGCCAAAGGACGAAGGCCTGATTAGCAGATGTGACCGGCATGAGGTCGATTTCACCGACGACTATGACAGGCACCGTCATGAGGGTGGGGCATGCGGATTCTGCCTGTTCTCGCTCGAGGAAAGGCATTTTATCCAAGATCAGCAGGTCGGCTGCTTTCCCGCTCTCGATCCAGCCGCAAAGGCTTTCGAAGGTCGCGAAGCCGACCGGCTTATAACCCAGCGCGGCGATATTCTTCTTGTAGATCTCCAACTCTGCTGGGTCGGGCTCCACGACTGCAATGATTTCTCCGTTGCCAAGTGATCCGTCGTATGGGCCGACAGCGATGTCAGCGCTGACTGGCTCCTCCTCGGAGGCCGGTAAGTAGATATCAAAGCGGGTACCTCGGCCAACAGCCGAGGTGACGTCAAGGCATCCTGCGAGCGCGCTCACGTGCCTGTCAACCGCAGAAAGACCCAGCCCGGTCCCGCCGAGGCGAGAGCGGGTGGTAAAAAAGGGCTCAAAGACATGCGGAAGTATCGAACTTGCAATTCCCGGGCCATCGTCGCTGATGGAGAGGAGAACGTAGTGTCCAGGTCTCAAGGTGCCCCGAGCCAGTGGCTTTGTTTGGCACACTTGGGCGCGGGAAACGCTAATCTCGACACGGCCCTGGTTCAAGACAGCCTCCGACGCGTTCTTGCACAAATTCATAAGGATTTGCTGTATCTCGGTTGGGCTGCCCTCGACCACCGTTTGCCACTCATTGATCTTGAAATTCAACTGAACACCCGCACGAACTGTAACCCTCAGCAATGGCGCAAGATCCATAACAATCTCGGAGACGCTGATAGGCACTGCCACGCGCTTCCGGTTTCGGCTGAGTGACAAGATCTGGTCAACGATCAGCTTGGCTCGGTGTCCAGCTAAGATGATTTGGTCGATGTGGTTCCGAATCCTAGAGGGTCGACGCACCAGCCCTTGGGCAATCTCTGAATATCCGATTATTGCGCCTAAAATATTGTTGAATTCATGTGTGGCGCCGCTTGCGATCGTGCCGACGGTCCTCAGCCTTTCCACATGCTCCCATCGACTCACCAGAAGGTCGCGTTCGGCATTTACTCGTTGCATTTCAAGATGGTTGCTCAAACGCACAATGGCACTGGCAAGAACCCGCAGGTCGTCTGCTGAGGGGAGTGAGCGATCTCGTTCAAAAACAAGGATGCAAACCACAGCCTGCTGATCGGAGGCCCTGCAAGCAACAATTTGACAAACACCGGAAGTGCCTAGGGCGGTCCGAACCATTTCCGCCGCCGGAACGACGCGAAACACTGGTCGTCCGGCACGGACAAGTGAAACGACTTCATCAATAAGCGCGACGTTCCAGACGGGTATGCACGTGTTCGCCACAAAGCACTCAGTCTGCCTGCTGAGACTCGGATCCACCAGAGCAAGCGCGCATTGATGCGCATCGAAAACGCGTTGCACGACTCTAAGCGCTGCTTCGGTGGAAAAGCACGCCGAGGCGTTCTTTGCTTTGCTATCGTTGAAGAGAGATTCGATCTCACGCATTGCCTCTTCAAGCTGCAACCGCCTTTTCAGCCGGTTCATCCGCAGATGCTGCCTGGAGGACCGAATGATCGCAAACAAGCAGAGGCATATGGACAGCAAGCCAAAGAAAAATCGCGTACGCTGCGCTTGCGCGCTGGCTAAGCTGTAGCCTTTCAGATGCTCTCGCTCCAGTTCGGCGGCCCTGGAGGACGTGTCGAGGGATGCGATCTGATTGGCAGCTTGGTCCAACCTCCATAAACAAGACAGGAGACTGCGGAAAATGCCCAAAGCATCCGCGGCAGCCCGGGCCTGGCTCGGAGCAAATCGGTCGGGAGGCTGATCCATCTGTGATGCAAGGGTGAGCCCCGGTTCGGCCGAAAACGCGATCAGCTTAGACAGTGCAACTCTGCGCGACGATGCCCCCCCAAGGCGACCAAGCGAGCGAGCAAGATCTGCGAGACAGTTTTGCACAAGCTGATCTTGCTTGACCAAGGCTGAGACGGCAGCCTCTTTGTTTTCGATCGAGTTTATGAGCTGCGCGCGCAATCTGGATTGCCCGGAGCTCTCATCGGGCGAAGTCTCGGGAGGGCGTTGCAAGTTTTCACGATTCCTTTGCAATGCCTGTCCGGTAGAAGCAACCGATCGGGAGTCCAATACCATATCCGTCCGGGCGCGGGCGACGTCGCGCCGGAGCAATGCATCGTTGATCTGAATCGTTCGCAGTTGGCTTAGGATCGCGTCGTTGATCTGCGGGGGCTGCCCCTGCGTCCCGACCAAGAGCGCAATCGAGGCGGCTAGGGCGATTACAATTGCTTTGTCGGAACTGAGCCGTGTTTCCCAAGGAAACGGCGTTTGATCCGCGGTGCACGCCTTGCGAAGATCCAACCTGAAGTCCAGCTCGCCACGGGTTCGGTATGCGGCCGGATGCTGCTGGAATAGGAAAGCCACGCCTACCTCTCCCCTTATGAGGACGGTTCAACACCGTTGCCAAACTTGGTTTTGGCCCGCTTCCAGAACGAGAATGAGCGCCCAAAGGACCCCGCGATGCGGAGCACATCGTTGCGATCTTGGAAGCAGATGAATACAACGCGCACGCGATGCTTCGACCCCTCGCGGCTTCAGGGACCCTCAGCTGAAGCCCAGGATGAAGCGCCGATTGGGTGAACGGATAGGGCGCGCGTTCCGGGGATATAGCGAGGTAAATCGCTCGATGTCTGCTGGGTCGACCTCAACCGGTTCCGTCGCCACCATCCAGTCGACGTTTTCGGTGCATGGTGGTGTCGTCAAAGATCCTTCATATGTCCAGTAGCCAAGCGAAGCCGGCAGAAGCCCGTTCGGGTCGACGTCGTCGACCGCTGCCTCTTCGCCTGACGTTGCCGGAAATGCTGCAGCAAGCCTGGCGAAACTGGCATTTGTCGCGCCTGGCGTCAGAAACACGCCCAGCACACCCAGAGTATCGCTGTTGCGGTCCTTATGGACAAAATGCGCTTCAATCGGGAAACTCTTGCCTGCAACGTGGTGCTCGCTTGGCGCATGGAAATGGAACTGTAGCAGCTCATAGACACGATCCCCCAGAGTGAGCGTGCTGCCTTGCGGCAGGTTGATCTGAATGGTGTGGCCGTTGTTCACCATCCTGCCGCCGCCCTTGTGCCAGCCTATGGCGATATGCGGAATATCCGCTTTGACCGCGCCCCGGATATCGACCGGCGATTGCTGCATGCCCGCCGAGCAGACCAAATTTGTCTTGTCCAAATGCCCCCATTGTTCGGGTCCGACCAGGCCGGCATATCCCCATTCGGTGCTGGCCGCCCGCGCGGCTTCAGCGCAAATAGGACACGCGCCGAGTGCAACAAATCCTTTGATCAGATTACGACGGTGCATATTGCTTTGGCTCCTACTGAACACTTCAATTTAGCGCTGGCATGAGAAACTGCAGTCGCAGCTGTGATGTGGGCGACATCGTCGCAATTTGCGGCGAACAGTTCGGTACGCCACCATCGCGGCTTCAGGTCGACCGACATAGGACATTCCCGCGCGCGGCCGTGCTCGCCGACCACATGCGGTTTGTAGCAGCTATTATCAGGTAGATAGTCCCAGCTATTGGCCGAATGCGTGCTCATTGTCTCCACGACCGCCGATTGCCGTTCGATTGCTGATCACATGGTCGACCTCACCGAACGCCTCGGCACCCGGGCCACACTGGACAAACTTCCATGCAACTACTCCGATGGCGCCCACCACGCCAAGTGACGCTTCATATTCATCATCGGACAGCCAGAGAAATCGATTGCTTCGATAAAGAACATCCACGACATGGATGCAATCACGCGCAATTTGCGGTGCTGCTGAGGACGCCGGCTCGATCCGCCATATCTCGGCGAGAAATCACGCGCCGGAGAACTAGGCAAGGTTGCACCACCGTGGACTAAAGATCGAGCTTATGCTGTCACGCGTTCGATCAGGACCAAAGGCTTGCGCGCCTCTGGGCGGTCCGCTGCGACTCAGACACGGAGTAGTTCTTCAAGATGACCCAAAACAGAACAAGAATCTTACTGAACCGAACTAATTTTGCAATGACGGTCGCCGAAGATGATTCTGAACCACTGAGGAAACTTGACGAGTGCTTGGACGAAGCGTCCAGGCATTTCTCAGCCGTTCTTGCCGTGCCTCCGAAGCTCTCGATCTCGAGCGCTCATCGCAATGAGGGTAGCACAACAGGGATGCAGATGGGGCCGAGAGACATGTCTTGGACGAGTTATTCAGTGGCATTGCTAAGCGCTCTATGGAAGCCTCGCTGATCAGGCTATGAAGTCCGGCAACCAATGTCCGGGCATGATCGTCCGGGACCACATCTTGAACATCGTAAAGCCAGACACCGAGGCCTCCAGTCGGGCCTCCGACATTCAGATTCGCTTCGTTAGAACGAGCTTTGGAATCGCAGCACGCCGCCGAGGCTGTTCCTTTTGCCGACGTGAGCCGGGTTCGTTCCGGAACGGTCGACGGCAGCGAACTTGGCGTAATGGGCATAATCGACTTCGGCTGTGACTGTGAAACCTGGAATGACCATATAGGCGACGTTTGCAGCCAGTCCGGAGTTCCTGAGCTGATCACCCGAGACCTGAAGGTTGAACGAAGTTTTCTCGTTTAACGTGTAAGTGGCGCCCGTCCAGAAAGCCCAGTTGCCGCTCCAAATTTTGTAGAAGCCGCGACCGTGAGCGGCGAGCGCGTTGGTTGGGTCATCGTTGAGATTGCCAATGGAGCCATAGCCGAACATTCCGAATAGCGACAGGTCATCTGTGACATTGACATCGAGTCGGAGCTTGCCGGCCAAAGCTTCGTAGTCGCTGTCAGGAGCCATTACGCCGGTGATCGCGCCCCAGCCCTGCGTCTGTTTCACGCCGAAGACGACGTGCGGAACATAGCTGTCGATAGTACCGACTACACCCGACCCTTGTTCAAGTGAAACCAGAGCCGAAAAGCCATTATCGGCATCGAAGTAATACTGAGCCACGTTGGTATCGAAGTCGCCGTACGGAGCGAGTACGTTATTGAGTACGTTTCCGGCGTAGCCTGTAAACGTGTCGAAGGCCGACTCGTCCTTGCCAACTCGGAGGCCACCAAGCTGGATCCAGGCGGAAGACAACTTGACGCCGCTGTTGAAGCTATAGTTGTGAGGGCTTTCCGGACCCGGATAAGCGTTGTGGTTGCCGAAGTTCACGCGAGTCTCAGTATAGGTCTTCAGTGCGCCTAGTTCGGTCTCCTGGCGCGTCCAAGTTTTGAACGTGAAACGCGTGTTGTTTCGCCAGGTGCCCTGAGCCTCGCCAGTTCTCACATCGGAGGTTCTTATCCCGTCATACGATCGGACATCGCTGAGGCCGACGTCGTAACGGATGTAGCCGCCGATGCGCACGCAGGTCTCGGTGTCGGGGATATGGAAGTAGCCCGAACCGTAGACGTCGCAGATATTGACATATTCGGTCGGACCCGGCGCGGAGACTTCGTCCGTCGCGCGAGCGACGGAAACGGAGATCAGGGCCGCAACTGAGCCGAGAAGAAGCCTGCTTACGTTCATTCTGGATCTCCAGTTCAAAGAATAAAAGGCGGACGCGTCAAAGGGCGAACCGGCGGCCTGTCCCAGGACCAAAAACATGTGCATCTCGCTCCTCTTTCGTACCTGAGGAATGCCCGATACTATGTTGACTTGTGTAGTCCCGGTGTGAGTAAGTCAAGTTATACTTGTACATTTCTTTATAGCAGTTCGACTTATAGAAGAAACAACTGTGGTTGGCTATCAACTGCCCGAAGGAGGTGAGATTCGACTTCCGTCCGGATCCAAGAAAAGGCAAAATCGCCTGTTGCCCTGCCGCGCTTCCCACAAGCGTTCCTCATTCTTTCAGTACATCGGGGATTCAGCATTTCTGAACCAATATTCATCTCCGTTATTTGTGAGTTGGCCGTCGGCGTTCGATGCGGAGCAGCAAGCGACGTGCCATCCTGAAGAGGTAGCTCCGCGCTGACACTTAAATTGGCCGGCGCAACTTCGTCGCGCTCTTTTCTTTTTGCTTTTTGGGGGTCAGCTGAGCACCGAGCAGACGTTTTGGGACACGGTTCGTATGTTCGATATATGACACTTTCGTTCGATACCGACAGCACCTGTTTGCTGTGAAGCTCGGGTCGAGACAGCATGCGGCGGCGCCGCTCGGTACACGTCAGGCGGGAGCCTCGCTGCAGCGCACAACTGGATCGTGCCAAGGATGGCCCGTTTCGTTTTGCAGCGGCGCAATCGTTCACACCCCCGTGCGACTCACCTAGCGCCCATTGCGGATCGGATGGATGCATGCTCACGAGAGTAGTGTGGTTGGTTGCAGGGCCACCGCCTTGTTCGGTCAAACAGGCCAACTCTCGACAGATCACGGCTTAGGTCTTATATAAGCGCCCTAGAGAGAGTTAAGGTCGTTTCTATGAGACAAAGATGCGCTCAACAGTGACAGATACATTGCCTCCCAGAGTCAAGAGGGCGCTTGGCAAGCTCGGCGCCGACATTGCGGTCGCCCGTAAGAAGCGCAGCCTGACCGTGATGATGATGGCGGAACGACTGGGTGTCGCAAAGAGCACCTATCTGAAGATCGAAAAAGGAGACCCGACCGTCGCTATGGGGGCCTACGCCATGACCTTTTTCGTTTTGGGCTTTGATGAGGCTTTGGCGCAGATCATCGACGCGCATCGCGATGAGCAAGGCCTGCTCCTCGACGCTGAACGTTTGCCCAAGAGGGTAAGGGTGCGGAAGCCACCGGGTGCAATATGAGACGTTCTATTGCTGTTCACATTGGCGAAGAAGCGATGCTACTGGGTACGTTGTGCTATGATCAGCAGGGTGCGCGCGAGAGCGCTGCCTTTGAATATGATGCAGGTTGGCTGAGAGCAGCGGAAGGCTTCTCGATCGAACCCGGTCTGCCACTCGTTACTGGCCCTCAATTCCATCGAAAGACCGGCGATGGATCCGTGTTCCACAACGCGATCGCGGACACGGAGCCGGACGGATGGGGCCGGCGTGTAATCCAGCGCGACCAGGCCAAGCGTCGCCAAGAGGCGCGCCGGGCGGGAAATGTCGCCGAAACGCGGCCTCTGAACGCGATGGATTACCTCTTGGCAGTGGACGACATGAGCCGCATTGGTGCGCTCCGGTTGAAGGACGAAGAAGGGCGTTACCAAAGAACGACCGAGGAGGGTCGACGCACCACGCCGCCGCTCATTGAAATCGGTCAACTTCTCGCAGCCACGCACGCCGTCGAGACGAACACCGAGACGGCAACGGATCTCGCCTATTTGCGTGGACGTGGCACGTCCCTTGGGGGCCTTCGTCCGAAATGCTCTGTCGTCGACGATGACGGACGCCTCGCTATCGGTAAGTTTCCGAGCGTTGCCGATGATCGATCTGTCACAAAAGGCGAAGTGCTCGCTATGAATTTGGCCAGAAAAGCCGGCGTGGATGCTGCTGAGACACGTCTGCTCGACAGCGACGGCGCCCCTGTCGCGCTCATACGGCGTTTCGATAGGACTCCGAACGGCAATCGACTCATGTATATCTCGGCCGCCACGATGATCGGCGCAGAGTCAGGGGACGTTGGCGAGCATAGCTATACTGAACTTGTGGATGTGCTTCGTCAGCACGGCAGCCAGCCAGCGGCCAACATCGAAGAGCTTTGGCGGCGCATCGCGTTCTCGATCCTTATCACCAATGTCGAGGACCACCTCCACAATCACGGCTTTCTCCATGTGCATCACGGGCAATGGCGCCTGGCGCCTGCATTCGACATCAACCCGTTCCCTGAGCGCGTGCGAGAGCTGAAAACCTGGATATCCGAGGAAACTGGGCCCGAAGCGACTGTCGACGCACTGATGTCGGTAATCGCTTATTTCCGGATCAGGAGTGATCGAGCGAAGACGATACTCGCAGAAGTCGAAAAGGCGGTCGCGTCATGGCGGGAGGAGGGGCGGGCGCTTGGGATGACCCCCCAAGAACTCGATAGCTTCACCGACGCGTTCGAACATCGGGAACGGCAAGCCGCCCAACGGCGCAGAAATGATCCCTGAAAGCTTGCCGTTTGCGGTTAAGATGGCGTCCTGCAAGGGCGTCAAGGCGACTGGTTCTCCGTTTCGCCTACCCTCACTCCATGTCCGGCGCCGAAAGGTCGAGCGCCAGCGCCGTCTTCGAACAGGCCTGGTTCCGGCTGGCCCAGCGCCAGCCGCTAACGAGTCAGATACTCTTCTGCCAGTCTCTGAGCCGCACAGCGCTGCTGAAGCGCACGTCGAACGTGATGCTGATCGGCTTGTGCGCAGGGCGACTACCAGCGCTCGAAACCCATACCCTCCTTCTTGCCGTCGCGCGCCGCATCGAAGATGGCCCAGAACGGACTGTTCCTGCCCCCGGCCTCGAGCCCCGCGGCGGCATGGGTATTCGCGAGAGAGCGCCGGACGCATAGGCTCCGCGTACTGGCGATGCGGCCTGCGCGCTGCTTGAAATCGACTGGCGCGGCAGAATGCGATCGCTTTCGTGATCACGTCACCTGGGAGGACGAGAAAAGATTGTTGAGGCACGGGTACGAGCTGCCTCAGTCGTTCGTTCGATCGACAGCACTGTGTGCGGAGGACGCTCTCCATCATGCAGTGCCAGGAGACGCTGGCCGATTTCCTTATCCGCTGCCGTGAGCCGATGATTCAGCCGCAGAAAATCCATCCAGGTTGGCGTGCGGAATGTCTCTGTCCAAATCGAAGGCTTTTGAAGATTTCGCTGCAGTGTCCAGTTTCGCGCACCGGCACGGCTCTGAACATGGCGCCTTGCGCGCATGTAGCCCAGAAAGGTCTCGATATTCTCCTCGGATATAAGATACTCGACCTTGACGACTATGGGGCCACTCCTGGGCTTCAACTCGAGTGCCAGCTCCGGCGCGTGAAAATCCGAACTTTCCTGATCCGTTTCTTCCCATGGACGGACTGGTAACAGTACTCCCGCAGCTGCAACCAGCAACAGAGCGCCTGCGGCGCCCTGCAAAGCCCAGGCTAAGGAGTAGTTCTGTGCGACAGTACCCCATATCCAGCTGCCTGCCGCCATCCCGCCTGCGCTAAAGGCGTAGTAGATCGATAGTGTGCGGCCGACGACCGACCTTGGGCTTGCCAGCTGCACCGACACGTCGATGCCCGTCCAGGTGATAAGCCAACCCGCGCCAGCAAGTGCCAGCGAAATGGCCGCTACAGCGACCGATGATGTGAGTGCAAGGGAAAGGCAACATGCTGCACAAGCAACGGAGGCGAACGATACCAGCCTGTTTTGAGACGTGATCCGCCTTAGAAAGCTATTGCTCATGCCCGCGACGAAAGCACCCATGCCGAAGCCCGCCAGCAGGATGCCGTAGACGATTGGGCCGCTTTTCAGCTGATCCCGGACGACTAAAGGGAGCAGCGCAAGGATGGAGATGCTTGCCAACCCGAAAAAGGTTGCACGGGCAATCGCTGCCCTGATCTCCAGGGACATTACGGTGAAGCGCACTCCGTCATGAATTGCCATCGTCATGCGCTCACGAGGGAGAGGTGACGTGCGAACATTCCATCTAGTGCGCCATATTGCGGTCAGCGGCGCCAGATCACTCAGCGCTGCCAACGCGAAAGCGGCCAGCGGTCCAAGAAATGCCAAGACCACGCCCCCCAAAGCCGGACCAACGCTGCGCACAATGTTGTATCCGACGGACATAAGCGTCACCGCAGCCGGGATGTCGCGCTTATGAAGAATATCGCCGACAGAAGCGTGCCAGGCCGGATCATTCAAGGCAAAGCCGCAGCCGGCCAGGAAACCTAATCCGAGAATTAGCCAGGGACCGGCAAATCCCAGACCCACAGAAATCATCAGCGTCGTTGATGCCAATGCTATCAGGCAGTGCCCCGCAAACATTACCCATCGGCGGCTGAAGTTGTCGGCAATGGCTCCGGCCAGGATTGAGAGGAAGAATACCGGCAACGTGGATGCGGCCTGCACGAGTGCAACCATCAGATCCGAAGCGGAAATCGTGGCCATCAGCCAACTGATGGCGACCGTTTGCACGAGCCACCCGAGGCTGGATATTTGTGTGGCCGTCCAGATCGAGCGAAACACCGGGTTCCGAAATGGAGCCAGCGTTGTTGAGACAGGCAGATGAGCATTTTTTTCGGACTGCATGACGGTTGATGCCTTC
Source organism: Mesorhizobium sp. WSM4819 (assembly GCF_055811215.1). Lineage (NCBI taxonomy): Bacteria > Pseudomonadati > Pseudomonadota > Alphaproteobacteria > Hyphomicrobiales > Phyllobacteriaceae > Mesorhizobium > Mesorhizobium sp. WSM4819. The sequence continues at coordinate 63,467 of NZ_JBVVQO010000008.1, read as the reverse complement.
GGGGGGCCGGTTATTCAATTCACGGCTGCCACTACTGCTGTTACGATGTTGACCAATAAGGGCCGACATATCGAGGATGACTTCATCGCAATGAGGAGTTGGATACCTCCGCTCTCCTGGACTGGCGCCAACCACTCCTCGCCCAGCAAAGTAGCGTTGCCGATCGTCCTGCTCGAGAAATCGTCTGCAGGGTTTTCGATCTCGCGTCATCAAACCAGTGCCCATGCAGCTTGCCGGCGTCTATTTTTTCGCATTGGGCCCGTTTTGCTAGTGTCATTCGTGACAAATCCTGTGCATGGCCGTCGTACCGCTAAATTCCGAGGATGAGGGCGCCTCCGGTGAGGCCGGCACCCGCCGCGGCAAGGAGAATCTTTTCGCCCGCCCGAAACGGCTGCGTCCGATGGGCGAGCGACAGCGAGAGCGGGATGGTCGCGGCGGAAGAGTTGCCGTACTCGGCGATCGTCTTGACGATTGCCTGATCCGCTATTCCGAGGTTCCTCCCGACCACATCGAAAATCCGAGCATTGGCCTGATGCGGCACGAAACGATCAATGTCTTGCGGCAGCATTCGGGCAGAAGTGAGCGCGTCCTGCGAGCAGGCCGTCATCATGTCCACGGCCTTGCTGAACACTTCACGGCCGTTGGCGATCGTCATGCGGGTCTGCCCGAGGTCCATGCCGCCGTGGAACGGTGTGTTGCTTCCTCCGGCGGGAATCTGGATCAGCCCGTAGCGCGAGCCGTCCGAAGCCAACGCGGCGCCGAGAATGCCCCGATCCGGGTCATCGCACGGGGCAATCACCACGGCGCCGGCGGCGTCGGCAAACAGCACGGCACTGGCGCGCTCCGCCGGATTGATGCGGCGGCTGAGGATGTTGGCGGCGATGACAAGGCTCGCCTTCCCGTGCAGACGGGTGAAGCTGTCGGCGAACATCAGCGCATAGATGAAGCCGGCGCAGGCGCCGGTCAGATCGACCGCGCCGGCGCAGCTGAGCCCCAGCCGATGCGCGACCAGCGGCGCGCTGGGCGGCAAAAGGTGATCGGGTGTCGAGGTGGCAAGCAGCAAAAGACCGATGTCGCCACGGTCGATGCCGGCATTCGCCAGCGCCATGTCGCCGGCGTGCGCGGCAAGACCCGACAGCGTGTCTTGGTCCGTTGCCCAGAAGCGCGAGCGTATCCCGGTCCGCTGCTCGATCCAGCCGGGCTCAAGCCCGAGACGGATTTCGATTTCCGGATTCTCGACCTTGCGCGACGGCGCATCATGACCCAAGCCGAGAATGGTCGACGATCTCTTCATGGCCGGGAACCGAAGCGTTCGCCGGCCTCCTCGATGGCATCATAGAGCCTGTCCAGCTCGTTGCCGGTGATGCAGTAGGGCGGCAGAAGATAAAGGACATTGCCGAGCGGGCGCACCAACAGGCCGCGTTCGAGAAAAAAGGCGCGCAGTTTTGGCCCGATCTCGGCCAGATAGCCGGCTGAGCCGGCGCGCAGATCGAGAGCTGCGATCGTGCCGGTCGCCCGGCAATCTGTGAACTTGGTATTGTTGCGAAAGCGTCGAAGCCCGACGGCCAGCCCGGCACTCAAGGCCGCAATCCGCTCGGCCACCGGCTCGTCCCGCCAGATCTCGATATTGGCAAATGCTGCCGCGCAAGCGATCGGATTGGCGGTATAGGAACTCGAGTGGAAAAAGGTCTTCTTCCGGTCCTCGCAATAGTGGGCCCGGAAGATGGTGTCGGTGGCAAGCGTGGCCGCCAGCGGGATTGCGCCGCCAGTCAAGCCCTTCGAGGTGCACAGGATATCAGGAGAAATCGATGCCTGGTCGCAGGCGAACATGGTTCCGGTGCGCCCCCAGCCGGTCATCACCTCGTCGGCGATCAGCAGCGTGCCGGAGGCCTCAGTGATCTTTTTCAATTCGGCCAGAACCCAGGCCGGATACATCAGCATGCCGCCGGCGCCGAGCACCAGCGGCTCGAGGATCAGCGCGGCGGCGCGGCGGTCGCGAGAGAAAGCCTCGTATCTATCCAGCGTTTCCTGCTCGCGCCCTGCGGCCGGAAACGGAATGGTGTCGACCTCGAACAGCAGGGGTTCGTAGGCGGCGTTGAACACGCCGCGGGCTCCGACGCTCATCGTGCCGATCGTGTCGCCATGATAGCTGTGTTCCATGACGACGATGCGCGAACGCGGCGCGCCGATATTGCGGTAATAGCCGAGCGCCATCTTCAGCGCGACTTCGACGGACGTGGATCCACTGTCGGAATAGAAGACCCAGTCGAGGCCTGCCGGCACTATTTCGATCAGCGCCGAGGCTAATTGCTCTGCCGGCTGATGGGTGAGACCGGCGAAGATCACCTGGTCGAGCATCTCAGTCGCATTCCGGATTGCTTCCATGATCCGTGGATGGCGGTGCCCGTGGGTGACCACCCACCAGGAGGAGATTGCATCGAGGATATGCCTTCCGTCATTCGTCTCTAGCCAAACCCCTTCCGTGCGGACAACGGACGGCATGGCCGGCTCGATCGCGTGCTGGGTGAATGGATGCCAGACCGGCGACCGCGACATCATTCGCCTCCGGCAATCTTGGCGAGGTCGAAGCCGGCAAACATCGCCTTCCGCAGAGTTTCGCGCGTCAACGGAACGAGGTGTGGCAGCCTGCCGAGCTGACGCACCGCGCCGAATTCGGTGATTGTCCTTTGCGTATCGGCTACCTCTTCGCCGATGAAGGCGATGCCGATCAGCGGGATGGAGCGAGCCCGCAGGGCTTCGATCGACAGCAGAGTGTGGTTGATCGTGCCGAGCTCGGTGCGGGCGCACAGAATGACCGGCAGCCGCCATTCAGCGAAGATGTCAATAAATCTTGTCTGTCGGTTGATCGGCACCATCAGTCCGCCAGCGCCTTCGATGACGAGCGGTGTCGGCAGGACCGGAAATGCAAGATCGGCAGCCTCAATCGAGACGCCGTCGATTTCGGCTGAACGATGCGGCGACAGCGGGCTCTTCAAGCGGTGAGCTTCCGGCAGCACGCGCCCTGACGGCAGGCCGGCGAGCCGTTCAACCGCCTCACTGTCGGTCTCCTCATCGAGACCAGATTGCACCGGCTTCCAGTAAAAGCCGTCGAGCAGCCCGGCCAGCCCAGCCGAGAACACGGTCTTGCCTATTCCGGTGTCTGTTCCGGTGACGACGATACGCGTGGTCATGCCGTGGCCAACACCTCGACGAGCGTCTCGACCATGGCCGAAATGTCAGGCTTGCCGACATTCAGCGTCAGCGAAATGCGCAGCCGCGACGTGCCCTCCGGCACGGTCGGCGGGCGAATGCCGCGTATGTCGAAGCCGCGGGCCTGCAATGCCGCCGCCATCAACATGGTGCGGCTGACGTCGCCAATGACAAGTGGCTGGATCTGCGAGCCGCTGCGCGCCACGCCACAGCGCTCGGCCAGTTGGCGGCCCGCGAAGGCAACGTACTCGTGCAGCTGAACGCGGCGCATCGGCTCGTCGACCAGGATTGCGAGCGCTTCGCGCGCCGCCACCGCCATTAGCGGCGATGGCGCGGTGGCGTAGATAAAGGGCCGGCAGCGGTTGACAATATAGTCGCACAGCACTCCCGGCCCAGTGACGAGTGCGCCGGATGCGCCGAGCGCCTTGCCGCATGTGTGGAGCGCGACAATGTTGTCGCGGCCCTCGAAAGCGGCGGCCAGCCCCCGGCCGTCCGGTCCCCAGACGCCGGTGGCATGCGCCTCGTCGACCACTATGAATGCCTCGTACCGATCGGCAAGCGCGACCAGGCTCTCCATCGGCGCGCAGTCGCCATCCATGCTGTACAGGCCTTCGACTGCGATCCAGATATGCCCCATGCCACCTTCGGCGCGCCAGCGCCTGATCGCGTCCTCAAAAGCATCTATGTCGTTGTGCGTGGCCGGCCTGAACTCGGCGCGTCCAGCCCGCGCCCCTTCATGCATGCTGGCATGCGCGAGTTCGTCGAGGATCAGCAGGTCACCCTTTCGCGGCAGGGCGCTCAGCAGGGCGAAGTTGGCGATGTAGCCGCTGCCGAAGAACAGCGCCCGCTCGGCCCCGAAGAACGCCGCCGCATCTGCCTCCAATGCCTCATGCTCCGGCGCGTTGCCGCGCAGGAGCCGCGATCCGGTAGCGCCGACCGGGGTGCCCCCCTCGATTGCCGCCGCGACTGCATCGCCAAGTCTCTTCGAGGCAGCAAGCCCGAGATAATCGTTGGACGAGAAGTCGAGCCCGGCGCGCGGCGCCAGTGTCCGCAGCCGGCCCTTGCGTGCCAGACCCTGCAAGGTTGCTTCATAGCGGGCAAGCGGCGGCTCGTTCATCTTGCCTCGCGTGGCATCGGCTCAATGCCGAGACGCCTGAATAGACGATTATCCTTGTCCTCGCCGGGATTGTCCGCCGTCAGCAGCATGTCGCCGACAAAGATCGAATTGGCGCCGGCAAAGAAGCACAGCGCCTGCGTTTCGTCGCTCATCGCCGTCCTGCCGGCGGAGAGCCTTACATAGGACTTCGGCATCATGATGCGGGCGAGCGCAATGGTGCGGACGAAATCGATCGGATCGATGGGCTCGGCCTCGGCAAGCGGCGTGCCTTCGATGGGGATGAGCATGTTGATCGGCACGCTTTCCGGCGGCTCGGGCAGGTTCGCCAGTGTGACCAGCATGTCGATGCGATCGGCCTTTTCCTCTCCCATCCCGACAATGCCGCCGCAGCAGACCTTCATGCCAACCTCGCGCACGTGCCCAAGTGTTTCCAGCCGGTCGGCAAAGGTCCTGGTTGAAACAACCTCGCCGTAATAGCGCTCGGACGTGTCGATGTTGTGGTTGTAGTAGTCGAGACCGGCCGCCTTCAGGCGCTGCGCCTGACTGAGGTCCAGCATTCCGAGCGTCATGCACGTCTCCATGCCGAGCGCCTTCACGCCCTCGATCATGGCGACCACGGAGCCCATGTCGCGTTCCTTCGGACTGCGCCATGCGGCGCCCATGCAATAGCGGGTGGCGCCGGCGTCCCGCGCCTTGATCGCTTCGGCAATGACACGCTCCACCTCCATCAGCTTGGACGCCCTCAGGCCGGTTTCGTAATGCGTAGACTGGCTGCAATAGCCGCAATCCTCCGGGCATCCGCCGGTCTTGATGCTGAGCAGCCGCGACAGCTGCACCCGGTTGCGATCGAAGTTCTGGCGGTGGATTGTCTGAGCCAGGAAGAGCAGGTCATTGAACGGCATCCCGTGGATAGCCTCGGCCTCTTTGCGGTTCCATCGGGATAGTGCCCCCTCGATCGATTGCATGGCTTGCTTCACGTCGCACTCCGAGTTCGTTCCAATCGTCATCATCAAAAGCTTTGTCGCTGGTCCGACAGCGCGTGCAGGAGTCTGTCGACCCTCCTCGGGTTCGCTATGATCGTCGATCAGCCCGATGAGCCTGAACCAGTTGGAGGGTGCGCCGCACAAAGATGCAGGCTCGCATGGAGCAGTTCCTGCGTCGGCGCGCTCCAGCGGAGGTGGGAATGCCTTTCATTCCATCTCCATCAGTTCAAGCGCGCGCTGATGCGCCGGCATATCCAGGCCGATGTCGAGGATGGGCGCGCTGTGTGTCAGCCATCCGACTGAGATGAGGTCGACCCCCGTCGCAGCAATCAACGGAGCCGTTTTCGGCGTCACCCGACCGGAAGCCTCGGTGATGGCGCGGCCACCGACGATTGCCACGGCGCGCGCAAGGTCCTCAACCGACATATTGTCGAGCAGCACTGCGTCGACTCCCAGCGTGAGCGCTACATCGAGCTGCTCCAGCGTGTCGACCTCGACCTCGATCTTCACCATGTGGCCTGCGGCGGCGCGCGCCCGCTCTATTGCCGTGCGAATGTCGCCGGCGATCGCGATGTGGTTGTCCTTGATCAGCACGGCGTCGTCGAGCCCGAAGCGGTGATTGGCGCCGCCGCCGACGCGTACCGCATATTTCTCCAGCGCGCGCAGGCCGGGCGTGGTCTTTCGCGTGCACACGATCTTCGCCTTGTGGCCACGCACGGCCTCGACCATCGCCGCTGTGGCAGTGGCGATGCCGCTCAGGCGGCACAGAAAATTGAGCGCCGTGCGCTCGGCCGTGAGCAGGCCTCGCGCCGGTCCGCACAACTTGGCGATAGTCTCGCCCGCCGCGACATCGCTGCCGTCAGCTCGCCAGATGTGCATGTCGATCGCAGGCTCGACGAGCATGAAGGCGAAGGCGGCCAGATCGAGACCGGCAACGATGCCCATCTGTCGCGACTTGAGCACCAAGGTGGCCGTGCGATCACGCGGGATCACGGCGTCGCTGGTCAGATCACCGCATCTGCCCAGGTCTTCGAGAAGAGCACCGCGCACGATCGGCTCGATCAGGGTTGAGGGAAGGGGTGAGAACGAATTCATGTCAGGGTGCTCCGTATCGGCGCCCGCCAGCTGAGTGCGACGGCGGTCTGTATTGCGCTGCACAGTGTCAGCCGTGACTGGCGCGCATCTGCATCGCGTCCGGGGAAATCGGAACGATAGTGCGAGCCGCGGCTCTCTTCGCGCCGCAGGGCCGCAATGGCGATCATCAGCGCGACCAAGGCGGGGTCGGAGGCAGCGCTGTCGTGAGCTGCGATCGGCAACAGGGTCGCCACCCCGTCGCGTAGCGTCTCGCTATCGCGGATGATGCCGAGCGCGGCCGAGACGATTGGGCGGATGCCGGAGGCGTCTGGCCGTCGAGGCACGAATGCGGAACACACGCGCGGACGCCGGGTGTGTGATACGTCGGCGACGCTTTCAGCAACCCAGCTCGCTGTGACCGCCGCTTCGATAAGCGAGTTGCTGGCGAGTCGGTTCGCGCCGTGCAGACCGGTGCATGCGACCTCGCCACATGCCCACAATCCCTCGATGGAGCTGCGGCCGGCAGCGTCTACAGCGACACCGCCCATGTGATAATGTGCCGCCGGGCGCACCGGGATCGGGTCGGTCGCGGGATCGATGCCGGCCTGGTGGCACAAATCGGCGATCGCCGGAAAGCGCTTGTCAAATCTGAGGCCGAGACATTGCCTTGCGTCCAGGAACACACGGCGTCCGACAGCGAGCTGATGCCAAACCGCGCGCGCAACCACGTCGCGAGGCGCAAGCTCGCCCCCGGGGGTTTCAGCGAGGAAACGCTCTCCTTGCTCGTCGATGAGCACAGCACCCTCGCCGCGCACCGCTTCGCTCACCAGCGGCATCGGCCGCCGCGGACCCTCGAGGGCGGTCGGGTGGAACTGCACGAATTCCAGGTCGGCGAACTCCGCCCCGGCACAGGCGGCGAGCGCGAGCCCCTGTCCACATGAGCCAGGAGGGTTTGTCGTATCGCTAAACAAGCCGCCGATGCCGCCGGTCGCCAGGACCACGCGGCGCGTTGGCAAGGCGATTGCGCCCGTGCACCCGGCCGCGACCACGGCGATAATCGCCCCGTCTTCCACGACAAGCCGGCGGGCCTCCACGTTTTCCAGGATAGTGATGGAGGCTGTGCGCCGTGCCGCGGCGATCAGCGCGCGGACCAGCTCGCGACCGGTGGCATCGCCCGCCGCATGCACGATCCGCCGCTGCGAGTGCGCCGCCTCAAGCCCGAGCCGCAACGCGCCGTCAGCGCGTCGATCGAATGCGACACCGAACCGCTCTAGAGTCCTGATCGCTTCAGGTGCAGCTCGGACCGTTCGCCGCACAGTCGTCACGTCGCAGAGACCGTCGCCGGCCGCGACGGTGTCACAAAGATGAAGTTCGGGACTGTCCTCGCCGCCGACACTTGCCGCAAGACCGCCTTGGGCGAGCTCGCTGCAGGCTCCGGTTCCCAGCCCCGCATTGGACAGAAGCACAACCGGTTCCGGCGCCAGATGAAGCGCCGTCATCAGGCCTGCCACACCGGCGCCGATGATGACCGGGGCCCCGCCGATGTCATGAACGTCGAGGCTCATATGGAAAGCATACGCTCGACCGAGCGGCGCGCGCGCCCTGCAATCCCGGGATCGATCCGAACCTCATGCCGGTTCTCCTCGAGTGCGACGCGAATGTTAGCCAGCGTGATGCGCTTCATGTGCGGACAGAGATTGCAGGGGCGGACGAACTCGACGTCGGGATGCGCGATCGCGATATTGTCGCTCATCGAACATTCCGTCATCAACACTACGCGGGGTGGTTTTTCCCGCTCGACATAATCCGACATGGCCGCGGTGGAACCCGAAAAATCCGCCTCTGTGACAACGTCCGGGGGGCATTCGGGATGGGCCAGCACGATGACACCCGGATGTGCGGCGCGCAGTTCGCGAATATCGGCCGGGGTGAAGCGCTCATGCACCTCGCAACGACCCTTCCAGGCGATGATCCCAACCTTCGTCTCGGCGGCGACGTTCTTGGCGAGATATTCGTCGGGCAGCATAATCACACGCGGCGCGCCGAGCGATTCCACCACCGCCTTTGCGTTGCCCGAGGTGCAGCAGATGTCGGACTCGGCTTTCACAGCGGCGGAGGTGTTGACATAGGTGACAATGGGCACGCCGGGATAACTCTGTCGCATCAGCCGCACGTCTTGTGCCGTGATCGAATCGGCCAGCGAGCAACCAGCGCCCAGGTCGGGGATAAGCACGGTCTTTTTCGGATTAAGCAGCTTGGCCGTCTCGGCCATGAAATGCACGCCGGCAACGACGATGACTTGCGCCTCGACTGTCACAGCCTTGCGGGCCAGCGCCAGGCTGTCGCCGACAATGTCTGCGACGCAATGGTAGATCTCGGGCGTCTGATAGTTGTGCGCCAGGATGATGGCATTGCGCTCGCGCTTGAGCGCAAGGATGGCTTCGATATCGTCCACGAAAGACGGCCATTCAATCGGCGGGATCACGCGCCGGACGCGCTCGTAGAGGAACGCGGCCGTAGGCAGCACGGCGCTCATTGATGCCCCCGCTTATACTCTAGTTGAAGATAACCGGCATATACTTGCCGTGAGTATAAGGGATGTCAACCCCGCGCCAGCGGCAATTTTGTCCCGGCGACGGCCCTTTCGTCGAGAACGGCGTGGCGGAAGCGGTAGAGCTTCGCCGGCCGACCACCGGTCTCCGCAGTGGTCTCGCCGGTCTCCTCGACCAGTTCCTGTTGCTCGATCAGGCGGCGAAAGTTCGGCTTGTGGATGAGCCTGCCGGCGAGCGCCTCCACGGTTCGCTGCAGCTGCAGTAGCGTAAAGGTCGGTCGCATAAGCTCAAAGACGACGGGCCGGTATTTGATCTTGGAGCGCAGCCGCGCAATGCCCGTTGCCACGATACGGCGATGATCAGCGACCATGGATTTGCTCGGCACCAGGGGAAGCGGCGTCTCCCGTCCTCTTCCGGCCTCTTGGACCAGGCCTGCTTCATAAAGTAACTCATATCGCTGAAGCACGAGCTCCTCATTCCAATAACGGTCGTCGAAGCCAAAGGCGATCGCCGCCCGCTGCCGGCGTTCGCGTCGCGTGGCCGCGTCGCTCGCTCCGTCTGCCCAACCGATCAAGCGTGGTCGCACAACATCCAGCACCACCGGCGGGGTGCCGGAGCGGTGGTCCTCCCATGGAAAATAGTCGTACCAGCTTTGCCAGCCGCACTTGCATGAGCCCGTTGCCTGTTCTTTGCTGGTCAAAGCGAGATAGCTGATGGAGATGACGCGCTGCTGGCGTTCGGCGCCGATTCGGTCCCGATCGGCGAAGGTGTAAAGCTGCTCGATGTACCCCAAGGGCTGGCCGGTCTGCTGCTCGACCCACCCCCTCAAACCGGATTGCGGCGACCGGTGCTCAAGCGCAAAAGGTCCGGACGGCAGGGTGTCAGCCTGGCCGATGGTTAGGAGACAGGGGTCACTTTCATTTACGGCCACGACGACGGCGATCAGGTCCACTTTGACTTGGTCCGCCTTGCCGGCTTTGTCTTTCCTGGTTCCTGTTGCCTGATCGTCCATGTTCGTGAAAGTGGTTGACCCGAGCCCGGGAGCCTTAATCGATTTAATGTAAGCGAGGCTGTCCGCACGTCAACACCGCACAGCTGCATCCCCATTTTTAGCTCTTCGCACTTGCACAAAAATGTGCCAAACGCGACACCCGCGGCGGGTAACGCAAGGGAAGGAGGGATGGGTTGAGCGCAGCTGGTGATCGAAAGGGAATTGCACCGCTGGATGTTCGGATGCGGAAAGGCCAGACTCCACTCGTCTGCCTGACGGCATATACCACGCCGATCGCCAGTTTGGCCGATCGACACTGCGACATCGTTCTCGTCGGCGACAGCGTCGGCATGGTCCTGCACGGCCTCTCGTCGACGCTGAGCGTCACTCTCGACATGATGATCATGCACGGCCAGGCGGTGCGCCGCGGTCTGGTGCGAGCATTGATGGTCGTAGACCTGCCATTCGGTTCCTATGAAGAAAGCCCCGAGCAGGCCTTCCGCAACGCTGCGCGCCTGATGGCGGAGACCGGTTGTGCAGCGGTGAAGCTCGAGGGGGGGCAGACCATGGCCGAGACGATCCGCTTCCTCGCCGCGCGCGGCGTGCCTGTCATGGCCCATGTCGGCTTGACGCCGCAGGCGGTCAATACTCTCGGCGGCTACCGCGTCCAGGGGCGGGGAGACGATGCCGAGCGCATCAGGCGCGACGCCGGTGCGGTCACGGAAGCCGGCGCTTTCTCGGTGGTGCTGGAGAAAGTGCCCGAGCCGCTCGCACGGCGCATCACTGCGGAGATCGCCGTCCCCACAATCGGCATCGGCGCCTCGCCGGCCTGCGACGGCCAGATTTTGGTCAGCGATGATATGCTTGGGCTTTTCGGCTCTTTCCGGCCGAAATTCGTCAAACGCTACGCCGAACTAGGCAACCAGGCCGATGCGGCGATCGCGGCTTATGCCGCCGACGTGAGGGAACGGCGCTTTCCGGCAGCCGAACATCTCTACGCCAACGAGACGAAGGCCGGAGACGTCACATGAGCGTGCCGATCGTTCGAACCGTTGCCGAACTCCGCGCTGTTGCCGCGGGATGGCGTCGCTCAGGCGCCCGTGTCGCCGTTGTGCCGACCATGGGAGCCTTGCATGAAGGCCATCTGAGTCTCGTGCGGGCCGCACTTCAGAAGGCCGAGCGGGTAGTCGTGACGCTGTTCGTCAATCCCAAGCAGTTCAACAGTGCCGCCGACCTTGCCGCCTATCCTCGGACGGAAAACGAAGATGCTGCCAAGCTCGTGCCGACAGGCGCACATCTGCTCTATGTACCGGATGCAGACGAGATGTATCCAGCGGGCTTCGCCACGGCCGTTTCGGTGTCCACTCTCAGCGAGGGCCTGTGCGGCGCCTTCCGGCCCGGCCATTTCGATGGCGTGGCGACGGTCGTGGCCAAGCTCTTCCTGCAGACCGGCGCTGACTTAGCTTTTTTTGGCGAAAAGGATTTCCAGCAGCTTCAGCTTGTCAGGCGCTTGGTCCGGGACCTTGACATCCCGATCACCGTGCTCGCATGTCCGACAGTCCGCGAAACCGATGGTCTTGCACTATCGTCGCGCAATAGCCGGCTCTCGCCAGCAGAACGCGCCATTGCCCCAAAGCTGGCTTCGGTCTTGCTCGACACGGCTGAGCGGCTTGCGCGTGGCTCTCCTGTCTTGCCCATGCTTGATGAAGCGCGTGCAACAATTCTGGCGACAGGCTATCGCGAGGTCGAGTACCTGGAACTTCGCGGCGAAACAGACCTGCAGCCGCTAGCAAGGCTTGACCGACCAGCACGCTTGCTTGTCGCGGCTTGGCTCGGCGACACGCGGCTCATCGATAACGTCTCAACATCCCCGGCTGGTAAGCGGCCAGGTGCACGGGGTTCGCTTCACCGGGAAGCAGCAAAGTAATGCCGGCGATGATGGCGACCAAATCGTCCGCGTCGCATCGATGCAGAGTCGTTTAGACCCAGGTTTCCGCCTGGCATCGAGCAACATTCGAGGAGGTCGCGCAAAGGGCTGATGTATCGCGTGTTCGAAAACTTCGTCGAGCAACTCTCTGCAAGCGTCGATGCAGTCGACCTACATGAGGCGATGGCGTCCGCCGCAGCCGGCTTCGACTTTCCGCTCTTCGCCTATTTCAGTTACCCGTCGGTCTCCGGCCAGACGCCGCGATTGATTTCAAATTATCCTTCATCCTGGACATCGCACTATCTGCAACTGCGCTACCACAGCCATGATCCGGTGATCCTGCGCGGGCTGCAAGGCTGGGATACTTTTGATTGGGGCGTGGATCGACCCCGCCAGTGTCTGCCGGCCTCGCAGCAAGAAATCCTGGAAAAAGCAGCTCACTTTGGCATTCGCGGCGGATTGACCATGTCCATGCATGACCATCGCGGCCGGTTTGCGGCGCTGACCTTCGCTTCCGACCAGTCCCGTCCGCCTCTCTTGCGGTCACTCACTCGCTACGAAAAAGCATTGCAGCTGGTCGCAATCAACTTTCATATACATGCCCGGCGCCAGCTCGCCGAAGATTGCGTGGTGGATGGCATAACGCTGACCCCGCGGGAGTTCGAATCCCTGAAATGGGCGGCGCGCGGTAAGTCCGCCTGGGATATCAGCCAGATCCTCGGCGTCTCGAAACGCACCGTGACCTTCCATCTGGAAAACGCCAAGGCAAAGCTTGGCGTGCGAACCATAAACCAGGGCATAGCGCGGCTGACTGCTTCCCGTCAGTGGAGATCCTGACCTCCTTTTGTTGGAAAGCTGTAAAGGTCTACAGGCTGCATCAATGTCGGCTTTGCTCTTCGATAGCGGGAACACATCCTGCACGGAGGCGACAGATGATGCAGCTGATAACACCTGAACTCTACGGCGAGTTTCCAAACGAGCTCAACGAAATGCACGGGCTCAGGCATCGGGTCTTCAAGGAAAGGCTGGATTGGGAAGTTCAGACCGAAAGCGAGATGGAAACAGACGCATTTGACAGCCTGAACCCCGTCTATCTGCTTCTCAAGGGATCCGACTGGCGAATTTGCGGTTGCGTCCGTCTTTTACCGACTACCGGACCGACAATGTTGCGCGATACCTTTCCGATGCTGCTGGGTGAGACTGCGGCGCCCGCGAGTGCCCGCATTTGGGAGAGCAGTCGTTTCGCACTCGATCTCCCTCCATCAGCGCCTAAGTCTGGCGGACTGGCGCAAGCAACATACGAGCTCTTCGCCGGCATGATCGAATTCGGCTTGGCGAATAATCTCACTCGGATTGTGACAGTGACCGATACGCGCATGGAACGGATCCTGCGTCTCGCAACGTGGCCGTTGACGCGCATCGGACAGCCGAAGCCGGTTGGTAACACGGAGGCGGTCGCCGGTTTTCTCGAGATTTCCCACGCTAGCCTCAAGCGCATCCGCTGGAGGGGACGTCTGAACGGACCTGTATTATGGCAACCGGTTCTCGGCCTGTCGGCGTAGCGCTTAACGATGCTCAGCCTGACCAATGCTCCTGCCGGCGGGCGCTACGCACGGTTGATATGCTGGCCGGACGGCGTAGTGCGAAGCTTACGACTATTCCGGTCGATTCCCCCGCACGACCTGGGCCCAGGAAGTTTTTAGGTGCAATCCGCAATTCCGGCGTTACCACGCCAAATGGCGCGCCCCGCCGCAGACACCCGAGTTTTTGGACGCCGTAAAACCCCGGATTTCTTACGCCGCAAAAAAGCAGCAACTCAGGGATCGTTCACAGAGCGGCCAAGTCCTGCACCGCTGGACGATTGCTCCTCTCAGCGGTGCCTTCTGGTACCAAAAAAGCCCCGGCGCTGGGTCGATGCGCCGGGGCTTTGGGCACGTACGAGCTACACCAACATGTCCGCTTATGAACGTGCGCTAACAAAGTGAACGAATGGTGAATCGCGCAATAGCTCGCCGAACGGGGTTCGTATTCATGCTCCCATCTAAGAAGTGCTGGCATGGTCAACGCTGCCGTAGGCCTAAGAGCGACGCGTCGCGGCGATGTCGGCCATGCCGTCCCTTTAGTTGTGTGCGTCATGTTCTGCAAAGATGGCGTGGCATTAGCGGTGACGTTGGCGTGTCCGCCGCGCAGCCCCCGTGTTAGCGGAGCGGCGGACATGGCGGGCCGCGTCTCAGGCGGCCAGTGCCCTCAGGTTCTCTTTCTTGTGCTCGCGCAGATGATCCATGTTGAGGTAGCGGGTCGCCTCAAGCCAGTTCTCGTGGATCTCCACTGATTGCGCGATTTTCCTGCTCGATTAACTGCAGAAGCGCGGCGTAACCGCCAAGCAGGCGCACCGGCGGAATATTTTCGCGCAATCCCTGTAACGTGAAGGAGAAGGTAACTAATGAGCGCGGCTCGTGCACGTGAGGTATATTTGAACGTGTGCAGCAGATCGTTGCGCTCTCCCCGGACACATCCGCGCGCCACAGAGCCTCGGTGGCCGGCCGCTCGGACGCGCAGGTGGAGCCAAAAATCCGCAGATGCATTCCGGTCATATGCTAGCTGCCAAGCATATGACCGGCATTTCGCAAGGCGCCTAGGAAGAGACCGGCATGGACGGTGACATCGATCTTGGCCTGCATTGACAGGGGCATGCTGGCCCAGTTCTCCAATGGCGAAATGAAATGTGAGAAAGTGCCATTGACCATGCAAGAGCGGGTAACAAGGCCTTGTCTGTCCAACGCGACCACGCCCGTCTGGTCGGCTCGATATCGGATGGCTGCGATCCGCTGGACCTCCGAGTCACCATCGACCCCGCACGTCGAAAACCAGGACACCGTGGCTCCTCGTGGCTATCTCTGCGGCCTTTTCGTTGAAGCTTAGGGAGAGTGAGCGGACGCTTTCGACCGCCATCTGGAAAATCGCCAAATCCAGTTCATCCAACGCCATGTAGGCTATTGCGCGCAATATAGGGGTGATTGCAACGGCGGATTCGTGTTCCAGATCGAACTGATCCTGAAGCGGGGCGCGCGCACTGTCCTTGAACTTGGGCTTCTGCACTCCCGCCGTTAAAGAACTCCGTACCTTCCTCGTTACTTCGCCAATTCGCGTGTGGCCTGTGCAAGCATCCGTAGCGCAGATTTGGATAGGTCAGCTTCTTCCCCAGCAATGCCTCGAGTCGCTTCGCATTTGTCCTTCTGAGCATATGCTTGTTTGGACATTGAAAGAGCCCGCGGTCGGCGCCCGCTGCGCCACGGCACGTCAGCGACCAGACTCCCACCGGGTTCACAAAGTTGACTAGCTGGGGTAGGGGGACCGCAGAGAAATCTCCGGTCGCAGCCTTACCCGGTCAAAACAAGGATACCACGATGAAGACTCTTGTCATCTGCTCCGGCGGATTGGACTCCGTTTCCCTTGCTCACAGCGTGGCAGCGGAGCACGAGCTCGCCGGCCTCCTGTCTTTCGATTACGGCCAACGGCACAGGAAAGAATTGGGCTTCGCCGCTCTCTGCGCGGAGCGACTGAACACTACGCACCAGATCATCAACATCCCCGAAATCGGCCGCGGCCTTTCCGGCTCAGCGCTCACCGATAATTTCGACGTGCCGGACGGCCACTACGCCGAAGACACGATGAAGATCACGGTAGTGCCGAACCGGAACGCCATCATGTTGGCAATTGCCTTCGGTCTCGCCACCGCGCACAAGGCCGAAGCGGTGGCGATGGCCGTCCATGGTGGGGACCATTTCATCTATCCAGATTGCCGTCCGGCCTTCATCGAAGCTTTCCAGATGATGCAAGACCGCGCGCTGGAAGGCTACGCAGAGATTCGTCTTTACACGCCTTACGTCAACCTCACGAAGGGCCACATCGTCCGGGATGGAGCAAGACACGGAACGCCATTTGCGGAGACCTGGTCGTGTTACAAGGGCGGCGAGCGTCACTGCGGACGGTGCGGTACCTGCGTGGAGCGGCGCGAGGCGTTTCATCTCGCGGGGCACGCTGATCCTACCGACTACGAAGACCCTGCCTTCTGGCTCGAGGCCCTGCGGAGGAGGAGCGCCTGATGTTCCGCATCACCAAGGAATTCCACTTCTCGGCCTCGCACCAGCTCACCTCTTTGCCGCCGGATCATCAGTGCGCCCGCCTGCACGGGCATAACTACATCGTCGAAGTGGAACTTTCGGCGAAGGACCTGGACGCGCACGGCTTCGTGCGCGACTATCATGATCTGGCGCCGCTCAAACGCTATATCGACGAGAGCCTCGACCATCGGCACCTCAACGAGGTGCTGGGACATGAGCAAGTCACGGCGGAATACTTGGCCAGACATTTCTATGAATGGTGCAAGGCACGTCTGCCGGAAACCGCGGCCGTGCGGGTGAGCGAAACCCCGAAAACCTGGGCGGAATACCGGCCGTGACGGACACGCGTCCCGCAATCCGTGTGAGCGAGATATTTGGGCCCACGGTCCAGGGCGAGGGAGTGCTCATCGGTTTGCCTACAGTCTTCATCAGAACCGGCGGGTGTGACTACCGGTGCTCCTGGTGCGACAGCCTCCATGCGGTGGACAGTCAATTCCGCCACGAATGGGAGATGATGCCAATCGATGCGGTGTGGCAAAGCATCGTTGGGCTTTCCGGTGGCCGGCCAGTGATGGTGTCGCTGTCAGGCGGTAATCCGGCCATTCAGCCCTTCGGTGCGCTGATCGAGCGAGGCCATGGTGAAGGTTACCGTTTTGCGCTGGAAACCCAGGGTTCGGTGGTCAGGGACTGGTTTGCGGATCTTGATGTGCTGGTTCTCAGCCCAAAGCCGCCGTCAAGCGAAATGAGGGCCGATTGGGCTGCATTCGGGGCGTGCATAGAAGCGGCGCAGCAGAAGCCGCAAATCGTGCTCAAGCTCGTTGTTTTCGACGAGAAAGACTACGCCTACGCCAAAGACGCCGCGGCGCGATTTCCGCACCTTCCGGTCTATCTGCAACCCGGCAATCACACGCCACCGCGCCCTGGCAATGAAGACGCACCTGTCGACCTGGACGGAATAATAAAACGCATGGAGTGGCTTGTGGAAAAGGTGACACACGACAGGTGGTTCGAAGCACGCGTGTTGCCGCAGTTGCACCTTTTGCTCTGGGGAAACAGGAGAGGCGTCTAGTCGCGCCTGTGCGGGAAATGCGCCGCCATTTGGCGGCGCTGCCGGGTACTTCCTGAGGTGCTCGATGCCGAGATGGTGCTGGGCGCTTCGAAAGTGAGCGCGCACCGGAGCGGCTAGGCTACCGCTCCGTTGTATTGTGGCCGCAAACTTGGCAGCCATCTATCCATGGCGTGGATGGGCTTCATCGAAACAAACGATTTTCTCAACCTTCCGGAATCTCGCATTGACCTCAGCACCGGCACGCATCGACCATCCGCTGCCTCTGTCGCGTGAAAGGGGACCCGGAAGGGGAAAATCTTTGCATGAGCTCAGACGTGCGCTGGAAATTGTCCTGGGAATGAGTTGCAGCAGGCCGACGATTTCGAACTGTCCGACCTCTCTTTGTTAGCGGAGTCCTGCGTCAGCGCTTTGCGCATGCCCACATTACGCTGGTGGTCGGAAGCTGGAACATCGACACTGCAAAACAGTTCAACCTCGCCGACGATTACGTTGCTTTTGACTTCTTTCCTCGCAACCCGAAGGTCGATACCCGCAAGAAAGCGGCCGACATACGGCCGCTGCTGACCGGCGAGTTTGATCTTGCCATTGATATGCGTGTCCCGGATGAGACAAGGCCCATTTTGCTCGAAGTCCCCGCCAGGCATCGTGCGGCGATAGTTGATCCTTACGGAATGCATCAGATCGATATTGCGATAGCGCCATTCGATCTGAAATTGCGCAGAACCATCCTCTACAAGCTGGCCCAAAAAATAGGGATCGCCGACAAATTCCCTCGCACATGGCTTGATTGGTTCGTTGACCGTAAGCAGATACGTCTCCAGCATGTGTCGGAAATTCTCCTCTTTCTGGTCGCAAAGACAGCGGCCTGTTTCGACGCAGAAATTGAAGCCGGCCGCCGACAGAGTTCGACAGAAGGCAAGTCCCCGATCGTCGTGGCTCCGTTTTCGAATTCCAGCCTGCGCGATTGGCCGATCGAAAACTTTGGCAAACTTGTCGCTGCTCTTTCTACCCGTCGTGAGGTGATCCTCGTCGGCCGTGGCGAAAGCCGGGAAGCGCTTGAGGAGGTCGCGATGACAGCTCGCGACCGTGGGGCCGCGGAGATTCGAACGGCTGTCGACTTGTCAGAATTGGAATTCAATCATCTCATGAATTCGGCCGCGCTCGTGGTGTCGAACAATTCAGGCACTGGGCATGTCGCTGCCCAGCTTGGCCGCCCTACTGTGGGAATTTTCACCGCGTCACATCTGCCGGAAATTTGGGGATTTCGTGGTCCCCTGGTCAGCATGCTTATGAGCGTTATTGAATGTCGGGGATGTGGTCTGGACAAGGTGCGGCGCTGCCCGGTCAAAGTCCGCTGCAAGCTCGACATCACGCCCGATCTGGTGATTGCCGAGGTAGACGCCTTGATGAATTATTGTAAGGGGCGGGACAAACTTATTGTGGCTCGCGGGCGGTGCGGCCAGAACGACGATCGCGCGCGAAGAAGCAGCTCAGGGCCCATGCCCTAACACGCCCGGTCGATTATGGAGCGCCAGACTATACGGGTCGCGGTAGCGATCGCCTGTTCACAGCGGTGTTTGATATCCGACAGGCTCAGCCGACTGGGCGATGGCTTGGACATAGCCATAGCCAGATGTTGACCATCTAGATCCCGATCGCAGCCACCAAGGCAAACAGGTTGCCTCGACGACCTTTCGGCCGCTGCCAGGCCGCATGTCCGCCGACGGTCTGCCCTTGTTTTTAAGAGAGGACGCGCCTGCGGCGAATGCGGCACTGCGTGAGAGGTCCTGCGCGTTATCGCGCCGCCGCTGCTTGGCACGGCGCTTGCGCCCGAGATGGCAGCAGCGTTCGACCGGAGCGCCGCCAGTGAGAGGGCTTGAAGCGAGGAAGAGCCCGCCCCGATCCGGCAGGGAGAGAAACGGTGTTAGCTCCACAAGTCCACAGCGCGAACGCCGGGCCTCGTAAGCCCCACATTGCGCGGCTTTACGTTCAGGTGCTTGCCGCCGTCGCCCTTGGCGTCGCTGTTGGCTTTTTCTATCCGGCGACCGGAGAGGCTCTGAAGCCGCTCGGCGATGCTTTCATCAAGCTCGTGAAGATCATCATCGCGCCTGTCATCTTCCTGACAATTGCGACCGGCATCGGCGGCATGAACGATCTCAAGAAGGTCGGCCGGGTCGCCGGCAAGGCAATGATCTATTTCCTCACCTTCTCGAGCCTCGCATTGATTGTCGGTCTCATTGTCGCAAATGTCGTTCAGCCAGGTGCCGGCCTCAACATCGATCAAGCCTCGCTCGATGCTCAGGCCGTGAAGGGCTATGCGGCGAAGATCCACGAGCAGTTCGTGACCGGCTTGCTGATGCCGTCAATCGTCGGTGCCTTCGCCGAAGGCGACATCATGCAGGTCCTGTTCTTCTCGGTGCTGTTCGGCATCGCTCTGGCGATGGTCGGCGACACGGGCAAGCCTGTGCTTTCTTTGCTTCAGGCGCTCCTCGCGCCGGTGTTCAAGCTGGTCGGCATTCTGATGAGGGCCGCGCCCGTCGAAGGGGCGAGCGCCAGGCGTTCGGTCGTGGGCCTCGGCATCCCGGCCGCATATTCATTCAATCTGCACGGCACCAATATCCACATGACGCTGGTCCCCCTCTTCCTCGCCCAGGCGACGAACACGGATCTGTCGATCGGCGGTCGGATCCTGCTGCTGTTCGTCGCCTTGCTCTCTTCGAAGGGAACAACTCGCATTACCGGTGCGGGCCTCCTCACGTTGGCTGCAGCGCTCTTTGTCGTTCCGACCGCCCCAGCTGCCGGCGCGACGCTTATTCTTGGCGTCGACCACTTTGTGTCGGAGTGCCGTGTGCTGACCATTTTTCTCGGCAACGCAGTGGGAAGGCTCGTGTTGCCCGGAGCAGGGGGAGCCGGATGATGGACGATTGGCAAAGGCTCTCACGAGCGGGTCCTTCGGCGCTCGGGCGTTGAAGGGCAGATCGCCCGGCGTGATGACCGGTGGTCTCGGCTGGCAACTCGCGAACGCCGCTCAGCTATTGCAGTCAGCCCGTTGGAGCGAAGCCGTCATTAATCAACCGCCAGATGGCGCCGGCATCGACATTGTGAGCCCCCCGCGACTGCCGATACTGCGGGAACTGCCGGGCAAGCGATCCAAAGCGACGACCAACTTTCACGCCAAAAGGCCAGCCGTTGCCGCCCCGCTAACGGCTGATTGGAGCCCGACCCATGTCAAAGCAAAACGCCGTCCTTGTCGCCGTAATCGGTTTTTTAGTCCTCGCCCTGTCCGTGCTGGGAACGCTAAGGCGACAGCCAGATAGGTTGACGACCTGCAACGGCTCGGAGATGAACGCCTTGCTCGCGGCGGACTTGAGGAGACTCATTCCGCAGCATCGCGACGCACTCCTCAACGACCTCGCCTCGCCAATCGCCGGCAATCCGCAGGGTGACGTCCCCCTGGTCTCATTCCTCGATTACAACTGCCCGCCGTGCAAGGAAATGGACCTCATTCTCCAGCAAGCCCTCGAGCATGATCCCAATCTGAGGATTGTGCGTAAACAGCTCCCGGTCCTGGGACCTGCTTCCGAATTCGCCGCGCGTGCGGCGCTCGCCTCCCACAAACAGGGAAAATATGAGGCGTTCAATCGCGCCCTTTTTGCTTTTCCTGGCTTGGTGAACCAAAGAACCACCCTAGTCATTGCGGCACGTGTCGGCCTCGATGTTGAGCAGCTCAAGCGGGATATGGAAGGCCCGGCCATCACCGAAGCCATCGCACGCGATCGCGCGCTCGCGAACGAGCTGTACATCACCGGCACGCCGGCGTTGGTGGTCGGCGACGAAGTGATAGCCGGGGTGGTAGAGACGGCCGGGCTGCGAATCTGCATCGCCGATGTGCGCGCAAACGCCAAGGTTCAGTCTTCCACAGCTGCAAAATCGGCATTTTGACCGCATCAACTGCTCTCGGGACCAGAGTCCTGAGCGCCCGCGCGCCTGAAGGCGCGCGCCGGGTGCTCGTGCACCGAGCCCGCTTTTTCTTCGACAGGCTCAGGCGGTCTCGGCCATCCGGCTTCGCCCCCTTGACGCCGGCAGCCTGTCGGCTGCTGACGGTCGCCGGCCAGCTGGCCGGCGTCGATTTTTGTGGTGGCCTTCCCCGGTGGCGCGCGGTGGGCGGCACTCCCTTCTAGGCCCGCCGCGGCATCCCGCAACCCTCCGCTTGCCGCTCCGGGTCCTCCTCTTCGTTCCGGTCCTTCGGATGCGGTCCGCCTTCTACGGCGGGCCTTTCCGGTCGCTTTCGCCGCCCACCCCGCTCACATGGGGACTTTGTCGTCAAGGCTGTCTACGCATATCTACCTCAATGCGTTCTGATCCTAGGTCCGAGCCTGTCGTCTTGGCGCGGTGATAAGACCGGTCCAAACTCACATACGGTCGCTGCGCTGTGGCAGCTGCACCAACATCCCGCTTTCGTCGGTAAGGCTCAGGGGAACGCGACCAATCTTCCGGACGGCATTTTAGGCCAAGTGGGGTGGGAGGTTCGTTCGCCCAGGATCAGCCGGGAGCGATCAATCCCGGCGGATGGAAAAGAGTACGTTGATCATGCCGGCTTCATGACAGCGCCCTCAATGACAGCACCATGATGAACATACTTCCATAGCGCGATCAGAAGTTTTCTCGCGAGCGCAATAATGGCCGGCTTCCGGCGCCTGCCACCGTCGAGCGCGACCCTCTCCTGGAACCATTGTGCTAAAGCCGATCGAGGTTGATGCAAAAGCCAGAACCATGACAATTGCACCATCACGGTCCTCAGCCTCGGATTGCCCGCTTTCGATACGCCCTGTTCCCGGCTGATCGATCCGCTTTGCCACGGTGTCGGCGTCAGACCGGCATAGGAGGCAAGCTGCCTTCGATTCGCAAATTCGCGATACAGACCCTCGGACCAAAGCACCTCGGCAAAGTCCGCTCCCACGCCGCGCAGTTGCTTGAGCATCGACATTCCATTGGCGACTTTTGATGGGTCGCCTTCATTGCGAGCCACTTCGTCACGTGCTGCTTCCACGTCCTTGATTTGCCGAAGCACGAGCTCGATCCGGTCCAGTGCACGGACAATCTCCGCTTTGAGATTCGACGGTAGTTCACGACCGTCTCCGGTCCTAAGTTCTTCCAGTCGAGTGCGGCGGTCCCGCTTCAGCGGCTCAAATCCAACGATGCCCTGCGAGAACAAGAGCCCCTTGACCCGGTTCACGATCTTGATCCGCTCCGCGATGAGAGCGCGTCGCTCACGGCTGTTGCGCTTTCGGTCCTCTTGCTCGGGCGATGGCGGAACGACCATGGCGCATACCCGCGGCTCGCCGCGCTTGTAGGCAAGCAGGGCGCGAAGGAGGGTCTCGCCATCCAGCTTGTCCGTCTTCGCCCGGCGCATCCTGCGTGACGTGGCAATGGATGCTGCATCAACCACATGGCTTTCTATACCGTCACGCTCAAGGATCCGATGTATCCAGAAGCCGTCCAGGCCAGCCTCCTGGATTGCGATCACCGGCATGTCACGGCCCGTTCTGCGCCGAACCGTCGCCTTCAACTGGCTGATAAGATCGAACAATCCGGCCGTATCGCCTGCCTTGACGACGCGCTTTGACATCTTCTCTCCGTTGCACGGCAACAAGCTTGTCACCAACCAGCTCGAGCGACTGAGTTCCAGGGACAGGAAGATAGCGCCGAGTGTCGTGTGGACCGCATCGGTTTCAATCTCAGTCACGTTTTCAGCTTTCATGTGTTCTATCCCTCCAAGTTGTTCATGAGCAATACGCCGGCCAAAGCGAGTTGATCGCAGCTGCAGTCATCGCTTCGCGATGTGGTTTTGGTTGTTGCCTGCCCCCGCTCGCGGGGTGGGCGACGCTCCTTTCTAGGCCCGCTGCGGCAGGCCGCAATGTTCGCTCCGCTCACATCCTCCACTCCGTTCCGAGCCTTCGGGTGCGGCCTGCCTCGTTCAGCGGGCCAAGCCAGTCGCGTTCTGCCGCCCACCCCACTCACGGGGGCAGGCACGCGAGATCGGGATCGAGCGCTGCCTCCACCGCCCATGGGATCTTCCGGGGAGGGCGCGATTGGCGAACGGAGGACCAGACAATGCGTGCAAACAAGAAGCGTTCCGGCAGCCGCGAGGCTGGCACGGGCAAGGGCGGGCGCTCAGGCGCCAGCCTCTACCAGGAGATCACAGACCGCATCATTGCCGAACTGGAGCGCGGCACCTTGCCATGGGTCAAGCCCTGGGGCAGGGCAAAGGCAGCCCCTGGCCTGCCTAGGAATGCAGCCACCCAGCGCCGCTATTCCGGCATCAATATCCTGATCCTGTGGGGCGCCGTCATCGAGCGCTCATACCCGAGCCAGAACTGGCTCACGTTCCGGCAGGCGCTTGCCCTTGGCGGTAATGTCAGGAAGGGCGAGCGCGGCACGACCATCGTTCACGCTGACCGCTTTATTCCCAAGGTCGAAAAGGAACGCGCCAAGGCCGATGGCGACGAGCCGCAGGCCGTGCCTTTTTTGAAGCGCTTTACCGTCTTCAATGTCGCGCAGTGCGATAACCTGCCCGAACATCTCTATGCCGCCGCCGAACCGCTGCCCGCGCGCCAGATCGTCCCGCAAGCCGAGGCGCTCATTCATGCAAGCGGTGCTGATTTTCGCATTGGCGGCGATCGCGCCTTCTACATGCCCGGCAGCGACACCATCCAGGTGCCGCCCCAGCCGGCTTTCTTCCACCAGATCGACTATTACCGGACCTGCTTTCACGAGCTTGGCCACTGGACCGGCCACCCGACGCGGCTTGCGCGTGACCTCTCCGGCTCGTTCGGCTCCAAGGCCTATGCGCGCGAGGAACTGGTTGCCGAAATCGCAGCGGCTTTCGTCTGCAGCAGTCTCGGCATTGAGCCGACGGTGCGCCACGCCGACTATATCGGCTCATGGCTGAAGGTGCTGCGCGAGGACAATCGCGCCATTTTCCGCGCCGCCAGCCACGCCTCGAAAGCCGCCGATTTCCTGCTTGGCCTTAAGACCGACGTCGAAGGTGAGGCGCATGCCGAAATCGAAGGTGAGGCGAATGCCGAGATCGCCGCGTGACGGCGCTCCATCGCCATGCGCGACCGCCTTGCGCTTCTGACGGCGCGCCGATGCGCGCCCGCGCGCGGCGCACCAGCCGCTCGTATCCGCCTGTTTCAAAAAGCCGCACTCAATCAGCCCGAACCGTCTTGAAGGAATTCCGCAATGATCCTGATCACCGATGAACTGCGCGCCCGGCTCCTCGCCAACGGCGCTGCCGACACCGAAACCGACCACGCACCCGTCGTGAAACTGTTCGATCCGGCCGGTCCTGCGATCTGGCTTCTGACCGAACTCGATGCAGACGGCGACACGCTGTTCGGCCTTTGCGACCTCGGCTTCGGCTTCCCTGAACTCGGCAGCGTCAGCCTTGCCGAACTCGAGTCCATCAAGGGTCCGCTCGGACTGGGCATCGAGCGCGACCTTTGTTTCATAGCGCGTTTTCCGCTGTCCGTTTATGCGGAGGCCGCGCGCAGCGCCGGCCAGATCACCGAAGCCGAGCGGCTTCTGCGGCAGGCAGCGGAAGCACTTGCCAAATCCCATTCCGAGCTTCCGCCAGACGCGGCGGAGCCAGAGCGCCGCTAGGCGCAAACCCGTCCCCGCCGCATCGGCCTTCGGTCTCCCCGGCGGGGACAATCGCACCCCAAACGAAGGAGAAAGACATGAAGCTTGCCCATATTCCGCTCGACCGACTGAATATTTCCGGCCTCAACATGCGCCACGGAAAACGCGCGCCCGACCTGTCCGACATTCTGCCGTCCGTCCGCGCGCGCGGCGTCCTCGTGCCGCTCCTGGCGCGGCCCAACGGCTCGCCGGAAAGCTTCGAGATCGTCGCCGGACGGCGCGCTATTTCGCCGCAAAATCGCTCGCCGACGAGCGAGGTAAAGCCGATCCCTTGCCCTGCGCCATCATGGAGGCTGGCGAGGACGCCGATGCCCTCGAAGCCTCGTTGATCGAGAACGTCGCCCGCCTCGACTCCGACGAAGTGTCGCAATGGGAGACGTTGTCACGGCTGATCAGAGAGGCGTGCGCTTGGGCTGCTCGACCATCCGAGCGAAGCACTTCGCCTGATGGTCGCGCATGCGATAGCGGGTTCCGGCCTGTGGCAGGTTCGCCGCGAACCGTAGCGCGCTTGCAGCGAGATCGTGGCCGCAAGCCTCGCCGGAAGCAGCGGAAGCCGCGTTCGCCGAAAAACGGCGCGAGGTCTAGGCGCTGTTTGGGCAACCGGATGAGGATGGCAAAATCGCTGCGGCAATGGCGACGACCTCGGCACGGCAAGCATCTTCGCGCGGCTCCTGGCGCTCCGCGACGATCATGTCGTGCGCGTTCTCAGCATCGTCATTGCCGAGACACTTGAAGCCGGCAGCGCCGTCATCGAGGCGCTCGGCAAGCATCTGAATGTCGACATCGGCGCTTGCTGGCAACCGGACGACGCATTCTCGATTCGTTGCGCGACAAGGAAATTGCCAATTCCATGCTTGCCGAAGTCGGCGGCAGACAAGTCGAGACCTGGCTGCCGTGCTGGATGAAATTCCGGTCGAAAGCTACACTGATCGAGGCGGCTTCCGCACCGCCGATCAATGGGCACGGGTCAGGTCGCCGTCCGTCTGCGAATAGCCTGTCACGGCCGGGCCGCGGCTTCTCGGCAGCAGCCCTTCGGCACTGAACCCCGGTCGCAGTGGCTGCATGTTCGAGCTTCCATTGCCCCGCATCGCGCACCAAAATCCAGGCCGGCAAACTCCTGATCCCCATGGATAGGCCCGCCCGCCCGATGCCTGATCTGCGCCCAACCTGCGGTCCCGATCTCGATCGGCGTGGGCACCTGATCAGCCGCAGGCCTTGTAAATTCCCGCCCCTCCTGCCTGGCTGTAGCGACCGCGTTTCCCACGATCTCCTGCTCTCTTCAAGGACCATTCCCCTGCGGCTGGCTTGTGACCTATGGGCGGATCCGGCCGCCCGAAACCCTCGCCGATCAGCTTTTTTCCCCGCCGCCTGCGGCGGCTTCCTCGCGCCGCTTCGCTTCAAAAAAGCTGCCCGCTCGGGTCCTCCGCTATCGCTTCGGCCCTGTCGGGTTCAGGCGGTCCGGACGCGCCCATTACGGTCCGCCATCGCAGGGGATGGTCCCCGGCGACAGCAAAAGGAGACTTCGAAATGACCGCGATCGGTTACGTCAACAAGCAGGAAAACGGCGGCTACAAGGGCCAGCTCAAGACGCTCAGCGTCCGCGCCGACATCGACATCGTCCCCAACCAGGCCAAGAGCGCCGACAACCATCCCGACTTCCGGGTGCTGACGCAAGGGGTCGAAGTTGGCGCCGGCTGGATCCGCACCGGCGAAACCTCCGGCAAGGACTATGTGAGCCTGTCGATTGCGGCGCCGGAGTTCGGACCGCGCAAGCTCTATGCCAATCTCGGCCGCGCCGCCGGCCAGGACGATGACGACACCTACGCCATCATCTGGAACCCGGCCGACTGATCGGCCGACCCGAGCCTCGCGCCCCAGCCGGCGCGGGGCTCATTCCCAGGCGCTCCAGCCAAACCCGTCCGCCCGAAAAGGCGGCGAAAACTCTCCCCGGACTCTTCGCCCGTCCCGGAGGCGATCTCGCTCGACCATCCTCGCCCTCGCTTGTCCGAAGCGAAACGAGGATCACCATGGACGACGAAAACGAACGCGCGGCCCGCGCCAAAAAGGGCAGTCCCTTTCTCAGCACGGCCCAAGCCGCCTTCTATATCGGGCTCTCCCAGCGCACGCTGGAAAAGATGCGGCTCACGGGCAGCGGCCCGAAATTCCGCAAGCACGGCCGCTATGTCCGCTACCACATCGACGAACTCGACGGATGGTCGAAAGGACACCCGCAGTACGCCGGTAACGAGGGTGGTGAGGCCGGTTCCGGCCAAGCCGGCCAGGGAGGCCGAGCATGAGCCGGCGCCCTTCCATCCGTCTGATCGGCAGCCGCCTGCGGCGCCTCCAGGCACGCAAAACCATCGCCGCTGCCGTGATTGGACTGACCGTGATCGGCTTCGCCGGCACCGTCAAACCAAGGCCCTGGCTGGTCTTGAACGCCTCTGCCAGCGCGCCCGTCGGCCTCTATCGCCTCGGGTTTGCAGCGCCGGCTCGGGGCGATCTGGTGCTCGCCCGCCCGCCAGAATCGCTCGCCGAACTCGCCGCCGAACGCGGCTATCTGCCCCGCAACGTGCCGCTGGTAAAACGTCTTGCCGCGGTTCCGGGCGACGATGTCTGCGCCTTCAATGACGCGATCATCATCGAAGGCGAGATCGTCGCGCGACGGCTGGCGAAGGATACCCGAGGCCGCCCGCTGCCATGGTGGAACGGGTGCCGGACACTCGCCGACAACGAAATGTTCCTGCTCGGCAGCGACGATATTCGGTCATTCGACAGCCGCTACTTCGGGCCGGTGCCGCGCGCAAATGTCATCGGGAGGCTCGTGCCGCTATGGACCGAGTGACCCTGCTGATGTTCGGCATGATCGCCTTTGCGCCAAGCGCCTGTTCCGCCTCGACCGGCGCTGAGCCGGTCGCCATCTCCCAAATTCCGCACCTTCAAAGGTGGCAGGAGTTCACAGACGAAGCAAGCAGACGCTTCCGTATTCCTCAGGCCTGGATTTACGCCGTCATGGATGCAGAAAGCGGCGGCAAGACCATGCTCGACGGCCGCCCAATTACCTCACGCGCGGGCGCAATGGGCCTCATGCAGGTGATGCCGGAAACGTATGAGGACATGCGTGCCGAGCACGGTCTGGGAGCCGATCCGCACGATCCGCGTGACAATATTCTCGCCGGAACCGCCTATCTCAGCGCCATGTTTGACCGCTTCGGATTCCCCGGCCTGTTTGCCGCCTATAACGCAGGACCCGAGCGCTACGAAGAGCATTTGAATCGTGGGAAGCCGCTGCCCAAGGAGACGGTTGCCTATCTCAAACAGCTCAGGGGGACGGGGATTTCGGCGGACGACATTGATCAAGTCGAAGGGGACTCCAAGGCGCCAAATAGCCAAAACGCTCCCTCCGGCCGCTCGCTCTTTTTCCTTCGTAACGGCGTTCGCGCCGGCGAAGCGAAAGGCGATCTCTTTGTGCCGCTGCGCGTCAATCGCGCTCGGACGAAACCGAATGGCGGGTGACTCGGCGAGCGGGGACGCGGTTTTGCGGGGCCGAAAGGGCGGGTGCGGAAGCCGGAAAGCGGAAGGGCGGCGTAAGGCAAGATAAAGGCATTGCCTCCAGGAGGCGGCGAAGTCTTTGTCTGCACATCGTTTTTCCCGGAGGCTGCTGGCAGAGCCGGGAGTGTGGGACACGCAAGTATCTGACACTGCTTGAAATTCTGGGAGGCCACGATGCAGGATGACGAATTCAGGCCGAAGCTCGGCAGAATAGGCTCACGCGGCTCGAAGGCAGGCAAACGCTTCGCCAGCCAGGTCCAGGCGGCGATCAACAGAGCCGGCGGCCGGCCCCAGCGCGGCGGCCGCTTTAACGGCAGCCGGGCAGGGCGCGGCGGAGCGGCCGCCGCGCTGCTGAAATCACGCGACAGGTATGCTGCCTTCCGGCAGCGGCGGGTGGTGGTCAAGGCGCGCGTCGTCAAGCTGGCCGGCAAAGGCCAGGGTGGGGCGCGTGCGCATCTGCGCTACATCCAACGCGACGGCGTTACCCGGGAAGGCGCGCCTGGCGAGCTCTACGACGCCGACAGTGATCGCGTCGACGGCAAAGCCTTCCTTGATCGTGCCGATGGCGATCGGCATCAATTCCGCTTCATCGTCGCACCCGAAGACGGCATCCAGTATGACGACCTGAAGCCACTCACGCGCCGGCTCATGGCGCAGATGGAGGAGGATCTCGGCACGAAGCTCGATTGGGTTGCCGTCGATCATTTCAACACCGGCCATCCGCACACCCATATCATCGTCCGTGGCAAGGACGACCGCGGCGAGAACCTCGTCATCGCGCGGGAATATATCTCAAGCGGAATCCGCGAACGGACCGCCGAGCTGGTCAGCCTCGATCTCGGTCCACGAACCGATCGCGAGATCGAGCACCGCCTGCGCCAGGAAATGGAGCAGGAGCGCTTCACCAGCATCGACCGGCAGCTGCTCAGCATCCGCGACAGCGACGGACTGGTTTCTCCGGTCGGCCGCGACGCCTTTCGACAGACCCTGCACCAGGGCCGCCTGCGCAAGCTCGGACGGATGGGTCTGGCCGAGGAGATCAGCTCCGGCCGCTGGCGCCTCGACGATGAGCTCGAAGCGACACTGCAGCGCATCGGCGAGCGCGGTGACATAATCAAGACGATGCACCGAGACATTGCGGGTAGAGGACTATCCCGAAGTGCAGCCGACTGTGTGATCCACGATCAATCCGGGCAGCTCGCGCAACCTTTCGTTGGCCGCCTTGTGGCGCGCGGGCTTGCCGACGAGATCAACGACCGCCACTACCTCATTGTGGATGGGGTGGACGGGAAAAGCCACTACATCGATGTCGGCAAAGGCGAGGCCACCGAACCAACGCCCGACGGCTGCATCGTCCGTGTCACGCCGAGAAATACCGGGCCGAGGCAGGTTGACCGCACCGTCGTCGAGATCGCTGCCGTCCATGGCGGGCGCTACAATGTTGATATCCACCTGAAGCACGATCCGTCTGCCAGCGAACGCTTCGCCGAAACCCATGTGCGTCGTCTGGAAGCCATTCGCCGCGAGACCGGCACTCTCAGGCGCGAAGCCGACGGCACATGGATCATCGCGCCGAACCATCTCGACCAAGTCACCGACTACGAGCGCAAGCGAGCCATGGCTGTGCCTGTTGTCGTCGACAAGCTCTCATCAATGCCGCTGGATCAGCAAATCGGGTTCGACGGTGCCACCTGGATCGACCGGGAAATGGTTTCCGATGCACCGGAGGCCCTGCGCAACTCCGGCTTTGGCCGTGAGGTGCGGGAGGCGCAAGCCCGCAGGCGGCAATGGCTGATTGCTCAGGGTCTCGCGCATGAAGAGCAGGACCGCACCGTCTATCGCGCCAACATGATTTCGATCCTCCGCCAGCGTGAACTGAACCGTGTTGCCGATCAGCTCTCGGAAGAGCTCGGTCTGTCCTATGCTGAAGTGCGACCCGGAGACCGGGTACAAGGCACTCTCCGCCGCTCAGTTGAGCTCGCCAGCGGCAAATACGCCCTTATCGAGAAATCGCGCGAGTTTGTGCTCGTCCCGTGGCGGCCGGTGCTCGAGCGGCATGTCGGCAAAGAGATTTCTGGCATAGTGCAGCGAGACGGTATCTCTTGGAACATCGGTCGGCAAAGGAGTGGGCCTAGCGTTTCGTAACTTGTGTGGCAGCCATGCGTGAGTGCGGTGTGCCTTGGACTGGCCCGGCAAGAGTTCGACCAAGGCGCTCCGAGAGCGTGAGTGCCACCAGCTCTGGTAGGTCTATCGGACCAACGACAGCGCGCCCCGTGGCCAATTGCGATCCCATTCTAACCAATATGCTCGGGCTCGCGCCAGATCGCCGTTAAGCTTGCCGGAGCTCGCGCAAACGTCGAGGACATTTGCTGAACCAGCTCGACAAAAAACAAGGGATCGAGCTCCTCCCGGCTGCTGTCGCTGTGGATGCCCTTCCACATGGCATGAGGATAAGGGCATTCCGAGCAACGAGTCCGCCTCCGCTTCAATGGCTCGCGAACGATCTGACGAGGTCGAGCAGTTTGGCCATGCGCTTCGAGCATCAGAGTATCGCCGCTTTCCAAGCTGATGGGTGGACGAGGTGAACCGCTATTATGCTCCGAAAGGCGAGGCTCGTCGCATCGATGGGTGTAACAATGTCGACATCGGCGATAAACGTTACGAGCATCGTCGGCTGTAGGCGAGCATCATGCTTCCGTCCCAATTCGGGAGGGGAGCCATGAGCAGCCCCAACACCTCGAAAATTGGCCTTGCCTACTCAAAAGACCGCGACCGTGCGCAGCCGATTCATAACCCAGCAACGGCACATAAAAACGAACTGCTGCTGCGCATGTCTCCGGCCGACCCGCAATTGCTCAGCCCACACCTTCACCGCAGCTATCTGCCATTGAGAACCCAACTCGAAACCGCAAACGCCCCTATAGAGGCTGTCTACTTCTTTGAGATGGGGGTCGGCCCGGTGGTGGCGAAACTCCGGCCGGAGCTCGACGCCGAAGTTGTCGTAGTCCGGTTTTTGTAGCACATCAGCTGTCCGCTTTGGGTTGACGGCGAAGCCCGGATGAAAGCGGAAGAACACCCGCGGCCGCTTGCTGGTTCAGGTGACTGCCGCGGCAGGCTCCTGCGCATGTGCTTGTCGCTGCCCTTGCGTCGTTTCCGGTGAAGCGCCGACCTCGTGTCGAGACGCAGTCAAGATTGGCCGCCGCGCTGCCGCGGGCGCTGCGACGCTTCCAGGCCACGCCTTGAGGGGCGTTGGCCGCCGGCCGGGATGTCAGCGTGCCGATGGAAGCCAGGGTCGTTGCCAGGCGCTGTTTGGCATTGTCCAGAACTGATGAGTTTGGCGCAAGTTCCAGACGGCCGACAGTGCGCGTGAGCAAACATGCAGGAGTTTGCCAAGGCGGCCAGCAAGGCAGTCGAACAGGCAAAGGGAAGGTCCGGGTGACTGCATCCCTCAGCGGAGATGACGAGTAGCCCGCCGCTTCGATCTGATGAGTTCAAGCAGCTCAGCCTCATCCGCGTCAGCCTCTTCTTCCAACGCGACCAAAATATCCAGGGCGAGATTGTCCGCCTCCAACGATGAGCGGGCGATATGCTCGTCACTGCATATCTGGTCGAATACCCGTTGGCATAGATCGAGATCGGCAGGGTATAGACCGACCCGTTTGAACGGCATTTTGAAAACCCCGAAGCATTGTAGCAGTCAGTGGATCTAAGGGCCGTTAACTGGGCGAGTCAACAGCATGTAAAAAGCGGATATTGCGAGGATCGTTACGCCTCAGCCGACTACGGAAACTCGTCGCAACTGGCGGTTGGTGGACGCAAGCCGGCACCGCGCGTACCGTTTCTCGCTGGTCAACACGTCCTCTTCTATCCACTGGCTGGATGGCAGCCATCCCAACAATCGATTTTACCTGTTTTACCTAATTCTACTAGGAGGCTCAGCGCCGGGCGGTGCCCTTCGGGTCGGCTGAGGCTACCGGGAAGAATTCGGAGACGATCATGTGCGGGATTGTTGGTATCGTTGGGCATCAGCCGGTGTCTGATCGGTTGGTCGACGCTTTGAAGCGTCTCGAATATCGAGGATACGACTCAGCCGGCGTTGCCACCATCACCGAGGGCTCGTTGCACTGCCGGCGCGCCAAGGGCAAGCTCATCAATCTCGAGACGAGGTTGAAGGAAGAGCCACTGAGTGGCACCATCGGCATCGCACACACGCGCTGGGCAACGCATGGGGCACCGACTGAGCGCAACGCGCACCCGCACTTTACGGACGGTGTGGCCGTCGTTCACAACGGCATTATCGAGAATTTCGCCGAGTTGAAGGACGAACTGGTGGCGGCGGGCGCCGAGTTCCAGACCGACACCGACACCGAGGTCGTCGTGCATCTCTTGGCAAGACACCGCCGGGAGGGCATGGGGCGGGGTGAGGCAATGCACGCCATGCTGAAGCGCGTCAGGGGCGCCCACGCGCTTGCCATTCTCTTCGAGGACGATCCGTCGACCATCATGGCGGCGCGCAATGGACCACCGCTGGCGATCGGTCACGGCGACGGCGAGATGTTCCTGGGCTCCGACGCCATGGCGCTAGCTCCCTTCACAAATGCAATCACATATCTCGTCGACGGCGACTGGGCCGTTATCGGCAAGGCAGGCGCCGATATCTTCGATTTCGATGGCCATCCCGTCGAACGTCCGCGCCAGACTTCCACGGCCGGGGCATACCTGGCCAATAAGGGCAACCGTCGCCACTTCATGGAGAAGGAAATTTACGAGCAGCCCGAGGTCATCGCCCGTGCGCTCGGTCATTACATCAACTTCGAAGGGAATCGCGTCGATACGGTTTCGAGCATAGATTTCGCCAGCATCCCGAGCCTGGCGATCTCGGCTTGCGGCACCGCCTATCTGGCCGGACTGATCGCAAAATACTGGTTCGAGCGCTATGCGCGCCTGCCGGTCGAAATCGACGTTGCGTCCGAATTCCGCTACCGGGAGATCCCGTTGCCGCCCGAATCGGCGGCTCTTTTCATTTCGCAATCCGGCGAAACCGCCGATACGCTCGCGTCCCTGAGGTACTGCAAGGGGCGTGGGCTGAAAACCGGCGCTGTCGTCAATTCCCGCGAATCGACCATCGCTCGGGAGGCCGACGCGATCTTCCCGATCCTTGCCGGCCCGGAGATCGGCGTCGCCTCCACCAAGGCTTTCACGTGCCAGCTTGCGGTTCTGGCCACACTCGCCATCGGCGCTGCCAAGGACCGTGGAACGCTAACTGAATATGAGGTGAAGGCGCTCGTCCGGAGCCTTGCCGAAATGCCGGGCGTCATGGGCCGGGTACTGAACAGCATCCAGCCAGATATCGAGCTCCTGTCGCGCGAACTGTCAAAGTGTCATGGTGTCCTGTATATTGGCCGCGGCACCAGTTTCCCACTGGCGATGGAAGGTGCGCTAAAGCTCAAGGAGATTTCCTACATCCATGCTGAGGGCTATGCGGCTGGCGAATTGAAGCATGGTCCGATCGCATTGATAGACGAGAACATGCCAGTGATCGTCATCGCGCCACATGATCGCTTTTTCAACAAGACCGTCTCCAATATGGAGGAAGCGGCCGCCCGTGGAGGGCGGATTATCCTCATCACCGATGAAAATGGGGCCGCTGCGTCGAAACTCGACACGATGCATACGATCGTGCTGCCGGCCGTCGACGAGATTATCGCACCTATGATTTTCTCGCTACCGATACAGCTTCTTGCCTATCATACGGCGGTCTCCATGGGCAAAGATGTCGACCAGCCGCGCAATCTCGCAAAATCGGTCACCGTCGAATGATTGTGACGCGCTCACAGGTGGCATGCGTCCATCGGAAATACACTTCAAAGCGTCACCGGCATTAGGATGTCGACGAGACGCAGATCAGGTCTGCGGCCAAATGGGCATATTTGCTCCACCGAAAGTTCCAGTCTGAGCGATCCTGCCCATTCCCTCATCGCACCTGGTCGTGCGTAGTGTGCATTTCAGTTCACATCGCACCGCGCGATGCTTGGCCCCGCATGTCCAGAACTGCGGAGCAAGCCAATGACGCCTACGAAGTTGCTGATTGGGCAGATCGCCGTCGTGTTCGCAATCGTGATACTCGGCGTATGGGCGGCCACGCAGTGGTGCGCCCACATGCTCGGCCATCAACCGCCACTCGGCGCGCCATGGTTAGTCGCGGCTGGCTGGCAGATCTACAAGCCGTGGAAACTGTTCGAATGGTGGTTCCACTTCGACGCTTATGCGCCCGAGGTCTTCGATAAGGCCGGTGCGCTTGCCGGCGCCAGTGGGTTGGTGGGCTGTGCCGCCGCGATCGCCGGCTCGCTCTGGCGCGCGCGACAGCTCGGGTCGGTCACCACATATGGCTCGTCAAGGTGGGCCGCGACTCACGAGATCGAGACGGCAGGGCTGTTTCGGCCGGCCGGCGTTTTCCTAGGCAAGCTGAAGGATCGCTATCTGCGCCATGACGGGCCCGAGCACGTCATGGCCTTTGCCCCAACACGATCAGGCAAGGGCATCGGACTGGTTGTTCCAACTCTTCTATCCTGGACCGGCTCGGCCGTCATTCACGATATCAAAGGCGAGAACTGGCAGTTGACCTCCGGCTGGCGCTCGAAGTTCTCCTACTGTCTCCTGTTCAATCCGACCGATCCGAGGTCGGCGCGCTATAACCCGCTGCTGGAGGTACGAAAAGGTCCAGATGAGGTCCGCGACGTCCAGAACATCGCCGACATCCTGGTAGATCCGGAAGGCGCGCTGGACCGGCGGAACCACTGGGAGAAAACCAGTCACTCACTCTTGGTCGGCGCCATTTTGCACGTGCTTTACGCCGAAGAGGAAAAGACGCTCGCTCGCGTCGCCACCTTCCTGTCGGACCCGCAACGCTCGTTTGCCGCGACGCTACGGCGGATGATGACGACCAACCATCTCGGCGCGGCGGATAAGCCCCAGGTCCATCCTGTCGTGGCCTCGGCAGCTCGCGAGGTGTTGAACAAGTCGGAGAACGAGCGTTCAGGCGTTCTTTCGACCGCCATGTCGTTCCTCGGCCTCTATCGCGATCCTACCGTGGCGGCAGCGACATCAGCCTGCGACTGGCGCATTGCCGACCTCCTGGATGCCGAGCGACCGATGTCACTCTATCTGGTCGTGCCGCCATCGGACATCTCGCGCACGAAGCCGCTGGTGCGACTTGTGCTCAATCAGATCGGCAGGCGTCTGACGGAGCGGCTGGAGGGGGATCCTAAGAAGAGCAGGAAGCATCAACTGCTCATGATGCTGGACGAATTCCCGGCGCTCGGTCGCCTTGATTTCTTCGAAACCGCGCTCGCCTTCATGGCCGGCTATGGCATCCGTGCATATCTGATCGCGCAATCCTTGAACCAGATCTCCAAGGCGTATGGGGACAACAATGCCATTCTCGACAACTGCCATGTGCGGATTGCCTTTTCCTCCAATGACGAGCGCACGGCCAAACGCATTTCGGACGCGCTCGGCACGGCAACGGAGCTGAGGTCCATGCGCAACTATGCCGGCCATCGCTTGGCCCCCTGGCTGTCGCACGTGATGGTTAGCCGCCAGGAGACCGCCCGCCCACTATTGACACCGGGCGAGGTGATGCAGTTGCCGCAAGCCGATGAACTGGTGTTGGTTTCAGGGCTGCCGCCGATCCGGGCAAAGAAGCTGCGCTACTACCAGGATCGAAATTTCACCGAGCGCGTGCTTTCTGCGCCGGTATTGCGCGGCGGCGCTTACGCGGATCGGCCAGTACCGCGCCCGGACTGTTGGATCGGGCAGGTGCGGGGCGTTGACCGCCGTCTTGCTGGCGGCGGCGAAAGCGCGGGCGAGGCAATTGAAGATGAAGGAGGTGTCCAGCAACAGCGACATCCGGGTCTGCCTGAAGAGCATACAGCCGTCACCCTGGAGCCCGATCGGGACGACCTGCTCAAGCCCGCGGACGATGATAGCGAGGCAGTTGCCGACAGGCGCGTGATGGACCGAATTTCCACTGCCGCACGCGCCTATGGCATCAACGAGGGAACGGGCGACAACAAGGACATCGTACCCGGCTTCTGAAAGAAGCTGCCGAAGGCAGAGCGCAAATCAGCGTAGATAACGGCCATAAGCAATTTCGAGGAAGTCGCCGATGCTCGTTCCCGCCCGCGCAACAGCGCTGGGACAGTTGGAACGAGCCACATGAGCCCTCAGCGCATTCGTCATCAGTTTCTGCTCGAACCCGACCTGAGCAAGAAACTGGACGACCTCAACCGCGATCCATCGACGACCAAATCAGCGATCGTGGCGAAGGCAGTCGAGGCCTTTATCGAGCGGCGTGGCGAGAACGAGCTCGACCGGCGCTACGGCGTAAGGCTCGACCGTCTTTCTCGTGACCTCGGTCATGTCAGACGCGACGTCGAGATGATCCTAGAGAGCCTGGCGCTCTTCATTCGCTTTTCCATCACGCTTCATGCTCACACGCCAGTCCCGGACAGGGCGACGCAGGCGATTGCCCAGGAGCGCTTCGACAATTTCGTCGAGCAAGTGGGCCGCCAGATCGCCTCCGGCAAACCGTCGCTTGGGACGGATAATGGCGGGGGAGGGGAAGGATGAGTTCTCATCCGGAGGTCGACCATCGCCATCGTGCCATGTTGCGCACCGCCATGGGCCCGGCAATCGCTGAGGCCCTTGCCGATTCATCTGTTGTCGAGGTGATGGTCAATCCCGACGGTGCGCTGCGGCTCGACCGGCTGGGAGAAGGTCGGGTCGGTACCGGCGTGCATATGCACCCATCCGAGGCGGAACGCATCGTTCGCCTGGTCGCTTCCCATGTGCGTGCCGAGGCGCATGCGGGTAGTCCGATCGTCAGCGCCGAACTGCCCTCGGGCGAGCGCTTCGAGGGGCTGTTGCCGCCAGTCGTTCTGGCGCCATGCTTCGCCATCCGTAAACCGGCCGCAAAACTCTACACGTTGGCCAACTATGTCGCCGACCAAATCATGCTGCCGCTGCAGGCCGATGCGCTGAGGAAGGCCGTGCGCGAGCGGCGCAACATATTGGTCGCAGGCGGCACGTCGTCGGGTAAAACCACGCTCGCCAATGCGCTGCTGGTCGAAGTCGCGGAATGCGACGAGCGGGTAATCCTGATCGAAGACACACGCGAGCTGCAGTGCGCTGCCAAGGACTGCGTTGCACTCAGGACAAGACGGGGCTCGGTGACGCTTGCCGATCTCGTACGCTCGACGCTGCGGCTCAGGCCCGACCGCATCGTCGTCGGCGAAGTCCGGGGTGCGGAAGCCCTCGATATGCTGAAGGCATGGAACACTGGCCACCCCGGCGGCATCGCAACGGTTCACGCCAATTCGGCGCGCTCCGCCCTCTACCGGATCGAGCAACTCGCGCAGGAAGCCGTCGTCACTGTACCACGCCGTCTGATCGCCGATGCCATCGATCTGATTGTCTTCATCGCCGGGCGCGGATCCTCGCGCCGCGTTGACGCCATCGCCGAGGTCAACGGTCTCGACGGCAGCGGCGATTACGCCGTCACCCAACTGACGCTCCCGCAACTTCAGCAGTTTTGAAAGGCCAATTCATGTGCAAGAAGCTTCGCTTTCTTTCGTCCACCGCGCTCGTGCTTGTTCTCACGGTCTCAGCCCGCGCAGCAGGCTCCGGCATGCCTTGGGAACAGCCGCTGCAGCAGATCCTGGAGTCTGTACAGGGACCGGTCGCCAAGATTATCGCCGTGATCATCATTATCACCACGGGCTTAACCCTTGCCTTCGGTGACACCGCAGGCGGTTTCCGCCGGCTGATCCAGATCGTCTTCGGGCTGTCGATCGCCTTCGCGGCATCGAGCTTCTTTCTCTCCTTCTTCTCCTTTGGCGGCGGAGCACTCGTCTGATGGCCGCTGGAGAGCAGCATATTGAGGGCTTTGCGGTTCCCGTTCACCGGGCATTGACCGAAGCCATCCTGCTGGGCGGTGCACCGCGAGCGGTGGCGATCCTCAACGGCACGGTGGCCGCAGCTATCGGCCTCGGTTTGCAGCAGTGGATCGCTGGGCTGGTGCTGTGGATTGCCGGCCACACGCTGGCGGTCTTTGCCACAAGACGCGATCCAGACTTCGCCAGCGTGCTCGTTCGTCACCTTCGTCTGAAGGGATGGTTGGCATGCTGAACCTGTCAGAATACCGCAGCAAAGCCGACAAACTTGCGGACCATCTGCCCTGGGCAGCGCTCGTCGCGCCCAGCATCGTGCTCAATAAGGACGGCAGCTTTCAGCGGACCTTACGGTTCCGCGGGCCCGATCTCGAAAGCGCGACGGAAGCAGAACTTGTCGGCATCTGCGCCCGGGCAAACAACGCGTTGAGAAGGCTCGGCTCCGGCTGGGCATTGTTCTTCGAAGCCGAGCGCATAGAGGCGCTCGGCTATCCTAACTCAACCTTTCCCGACGCCGCGTCTTGGCTGGTCGATGAAGAGCGACGCGCGGCCTTCGAGGGCAAGGTCGCGCATTACGAGAGCCGCTATCACCTGACTTTGCTGTTCATGCCGCCCCCGGACGCACGGGCGAGGGCTGAAAGGGCGCTGGTTGACGCACACCAATCTGGCGGCGGGAGAGACTGGCCCCAGGAGCTGGCGCGGTTTCGCGACGAGACCGACCGGGTCCTCGATCTTTTGTCCGGTTTCATGCCCGAGGTGC
Source organism: Mesorhizobium sp. WSM4819 (assembly GCF_055811215.1). Lineage (NCBI taxonomy): Bacteria > Pseudomonadati > Pseudomonadota > Alphaproteobacteria > Hyphomicrobiales > Phyllobacteriaceae > Mesorhizobium > Mesorhizobium sp. WSM4819. Next base: position 24,457 of record NZ_JBVVQO010000008.1, on the reverse strand, counting down.
GCGTGCTCGACGATGCCGAGACCCTGACTTACCTGCACGGCACAATCTCGACCCGCCGCCATCCACTTGCTGTCCCGGAAACGCCGATGTATCTCGACGGCATCCTGGTCGACGCGCCACTTACCGGCGGCTTGGAGCCGATGCTCGGCGAACACCATCTTCGCACCCTTACCGTCCTCGGATTCCCGAATCTCACCCGGCCCGGAATTCTCGACGCGTTGAATCATCAGGATTTCGCCTATCGCTGGGTGACGCGCTTCATCCCGCTCGACAAGACGGAAGCAACGAAGACTCTGACACGGTTGCGCCGCCAGTGGTTTGCCAAGCGCAAATCGATCGCGGCCATCCTGCGCGAGGTCGTGACCAACGAACCTGTCCCGCTGGTCGACAGCGATGCCGACAACAAGGCGCTCGATGCCGACGCAGCCCTTCAGGCGTTGGGCGGCGACCATGTCGGCTTCGGTTATCTCACCACAACGGTGACAGTGTGGGATGAGGACCATCAAGCCGCCGCGGAGAAACTTCGCGCGGTCGAGCGAATCATCAATGGGCTCGGCTTCACCACCATCCGCGAAAGCGTCAATGCGGTCGAGGCGTGGCTCGGCTCGCTGCCTGGTCATATCTATGCCAATGTTCGCCAGCCGCTCGTTCACACATTGAACCTTGCGCATCTCATGCCGTTGTCGTCGGTCTGGGCAGGTCCTACAGCGAACGAGCATCTCGCCAAGGTCACCCAGCGAGAGGCCTCGCCACTTCTGTTCGCAGAGACCAACGGATCGACACCATTCCGGCTATCAACCCATGTCGACGATGTCGGCCACATGCTGATCGTTGGCCCGACCGGCGCCGGCAAATCGGTGCTGATTGCCCTGATTGCACTGCAGTTCCGGCGCTATGCAGGCGCGCAGGTCTATGTCTTCGACAAAGGCAATTCGGCGCGCGCGGCAGTCCTTGCCACGGGTGGAGAACACCACGCGCTGGGTGCTGACGGTGCGCTCGCCTTCCAGCCCCTGCGCAATATCGGCGACCAGGCTGCCCGCAGTTGGGCAGCCGAGTGGATTGCCGGCCTCATTGCCCATGAGAATGTCACCGTCACGCCGGAGGTGAAGGAGGCAATCTGGTCGGCACTCACCAGCCTTGCCACCGCGCCGGCGCAGGAACGCACGCTGACCGGCCTTTCGGTCCTGCTTCAGTCCAACGGGCTGAAGTCCGCGTTGATGCCCTACACACTCGACGGTCCTTTCGGCCGCCTGCTCGACGCCGATGATGATCGGCTGGCCTTATCGAATGTGCAGTGTTTCGAGACGGAAGAGCTGATGCAGAGCCAAGGCGCTGTGCGGCCTGTGCTCACTTACCTGTTCCATCGTCTTGAAGAGCGGTTCGATGGAAGGCCGACGCTGCTGATGCTCGACGAGGCTTGGCTCTATCTCGACAATCCGCTCTTTGCCGCCCGTATCCGCGAATGGCTGAAGGTGCTCCGAAAGCGGAATGTCTCGGTGATCTTCGCTACGCAATCGCTGGCTGATATCGCGGGCTCTTCAATCGCGCCGGCGATCATCGAGAGCTGCCCCCAGCGCATTTTCCTTCCCAATGATCGTGCTGTGGAACCGCAAGCGCGGGCAGCCTACGAGCGCTTCGGCTTGAACGAGCGGCAGATCGAATTGATCGCCCGCGCCACGCCGAAGCGCCACTACTATCTTCAGTCACGTAGCGGAAACCGTCTCTTCGAGCTCGGGCTTGGCCCCATCACTCTTGCGCTTTGCGGCGCTTCCGATCCGGCGACGCAGACCCTGATCGACAAAATCCAGTCCGAAGACGGGCAAGACAGCTTTGCCTCCCGCTTTCTGAGCGCGCGCGGCCTCGATTGGGCTGCCCAGCTTCTCCAGCAATTCCCTCAACCAGACATGGAGCAATCCTCATGATTGGACGCCGTCTTTTCACCAGCCTGATCACCGTTTCCCTGATCGCCAAGCCAATGGCCGACTATGTGCAGCCGGCCTACGCCCTTATCGTGTTCGATCCATCCAATTATGCGCAGAACGTGCTGACGGCGGCGCGCGCGCTGGAGCAGATCAACAACCAGATCCAGTCGCTGCAGAACCAGGCAACCATGCTGCAGAACATGGCGCGCAATCTTCAGCGTCTGGATTTCTCTTCCGTGGGCCAACTCACCGGTTCGCTCCATCGCATTGACGGTTTGATGGACCAGGCGAGTGGCCTCAGCTTTGATCTGGGCAAGCTTCAAGACCAGTGGCGCAGCCAATATCCAGAAAGCTACGAGGCCACGGTCAAGGTCAGCGATGTGGCAACCGCTGCGCGCGAGCGCTGGCAGAGCGCCATGCAGGCGTTCCGCCAGACCATGCGGGTCCAGTCGCAGATCGTCGAGAACGTCCGCGCCGACGGCGACCTGCTTGCCGATCTCGTCAACCGCAGCCAAGGGGCAGCCGGTGCGCTTCAGGCAAGCCAGGCCACCAATCAGCTGATCGCGCTTTCAACCAAGCAGCAGATGCAGATCCAAACGCTGCTCGCGACTCAGTTTCGAGCTGAGGCCGAGGATGCCGCGCGCAAGGCGCAGTCCGAGGAAGCCGCCCGCGAGACGACCAAGCGCTTCCTGGGTACCGGCTCGGCCTATCCCGGCAACTGATCACCAACTCTGACGAGGAAGGCGGCGGCATGAACGACCTTGGCGTCATCGATCGCTTCATGGAGACCTTCATCCGCTACATTGACAGCGGGTTCGGTCTGCTTTCGGGCGACGTCGCCTTCCTCACCACCATCCTGATCGGCATCGACATCACGCTGGCCGGGCTGGCCTGGGCGATCGGCGACGAGCCCAACATTCTCGGCCGGCTTACCCGCAAGGTGCTCTATGTCGGCGTCTTCGCCTTCATCTTGAATAATTTTAAGAATCTCGCCGACATCATCTATCGCTCCTTCGCCGGCCTCGGCATCAACGCGTCCTCCGGCAATCTCTCCCCAGACAATCTCCTGCGCCCGGGCCGCATCGCCGCGACCGGTTTCGAAGGCGCTTGGCCGCTGCTTGATCAGGCAAGTCAGCTGCTCGGCTTTCCAGAAATCTTCGGCAACGCGCTCACCATCTTCGTGCTGCTCATGGCCTGGTTCCTGGTCATCATCGCCTTCTTCATCCTTTCCATTCAGCTGTTCATCACAATCCTTGAGTTCAAGCTCACCACGCTTGCCGGCTTTGTTCTGGTTCCCTTCGCACTCTGGAATCGATCGGCGTTTCTGGCCGAGCGCGTGCTCGGCAATGTCATCTCTTCAGGCATCGAGGTGATGGTACTTGCCGTCATCGTCGGCATCGGCTCCACACTCTTCGGCGAGTTTGCTTCCGCGCTGCAAGGCAAGGAGCCGGACCTGGCCGCCGCGATGTCACAGGTGCTGGGCGCGCTGGCGCTGCTTGGGCTCGGCATCTTTGGGCCCGGCATCGCGTCGGGTCTAGTGTCCGGCGCGCCGCAGCTTGGCGCGGGCGCCGCACTTGGCACGACTGCGGCGGCTGCTGGTGCATCGCTCGTTGCCGGAGGCACGGCATTTGCTGGCGCGCGCATGGCAGCCGGCGGCAGTCTCGCCGCAATTCGGGCCGGCACAACGATGGGATCGGCTGCTTTAACGGCCTGGCAGATCGGGCGAGCAACCTCGCCCCACACCGGCCTGTCCGGTGTGGCTGCTGGATTGCAGGGCGTGACCAGTGCCGCCGGCGGCGCCGCAATGCGAGCAGCAAGAGCTGCCGCGGGAACGTTCGGGCGCAGCGCCGATGCTGGCCGGGAAGCGGCATGGACCGCGACCGGTGGTGCGCCCACCGCGTCCATGACTGGAAACCCAACCGCTGCAGATCCTAATGCCGCTCCGACGTGGGCAAGGCGCTTGCGTTCCGAACAGACCGCCCGTGCCCACCGCCACGCCGCCATGCAGGCTGTCCGTGAAGGCGACAGCCCGGGAGGCAGCGCCAATCCCTCTCTCAACGACAAGGACGACTAGATGCTGTTCAAGCGACCCGTTCAACGTTACGGCAAGACACCCGAACCGGTCACGCCGTATCAAAAGACCGCCCAGCTATGGGACGAGCGCATCGGCTCATCTCGAGTACAGGCTAGGAACTGGCGGCTCATGGCCCTCGGCTGTCTGGCCTTGGCGACCGGGCTCTCTGGCGGACTCGTATGGCAGTCGATGCAGAGCCGTGTTGTGCCTTACGTCGTCGAGGTCGACCGCTTCGGCGAGGCACGCGCCGTCGCGCCGGCTATCCAAGACTACGAGCCCTCCGACGCCGAGATAGCCTGGCACCTCGGCCGCTTCATCCAGAATGTCCGTTCCGTCTCCACTGATCCGGTGCTGGTGCGGCAGAACTGGCTGGCGGCTTACGACCTTGCCACCGACCGTGCGGCACTCTTCCTCAATGAGTACGCCAAGGCGAACGATCCCTTCGGTCAGATCGGAACGCGCAGCGTGTCCGTCCAGGTGACCAGTGTGGTCAGGGCTTCCGACAGCTCGTTCCAGGTCAAATGGACTGAGCAGGTCTTTGAGCGCGGCAGCCTTGCCAGCACCACGCGCTGGACCGCGATCCTCACCATCGTGATCCGCCCGCCAAGCAATACGGATCAGCTGCGCAACAATCCGCTCGGTGTATTCATCAACGCCATCGACTGGTCGCGCGAGCTAGACAGTGCCGCACCGACATCCGTTTCCCCGAAGGAGCCCGCCGATGACAAATAGAGCCCAATCGTTCCGTGCCGCACTGATCCTATCCGCATCGGCAGCAGTTCTCTCGGCCTGCTCATCGAAGCCAGTGCCGCCTGAAATCTCGTATGATGCTGCCGACTTCAAAGCAGCGGCAATCGAGAAGGCGCCAGAGACACCGGTCAAGATAGTCGAGGTGCCAAGGCCGTTGCCGCTCCCCGGCCAGTTGCAGCCAGAACCGGGCAAAATCGCCTACGACAAGCGCCCTCCTGAAGAACGCGTCGCCGACGCCAACAAGGCGGCGACGCAGCAACCCACCCGGTACGGCTACGTCAATGCGGTGCAGGTCTATCCCTTCACCGATGGCGCGCTTTATCAGCTCTATGCCGCGCCGGAGCGCGTCACCGATATCGCCCTACAGCCGGGCGAGAAACTGACAGCCGTGTCGGCCGGCGACACGGTGCGCTGGGTCATCGGCGATACCGTCAGCGGCACCGGTGACGACCAGCGCACCCATGTGCTGGTAAAACCCTTCGCGCCGGGGCTTAGCACCAATCTGGTGATCACCACGGAACGACGCACCTACCACTTGCAGCTTCAAAGCACCGATAAGACCGCTATGGCGGCGATCTCCTGGACGTACAGCGAGGACCAAATCGTCGCGCTCCGCCAGCGTAACGCTCAGGCCGAGGCTACCATGCCGGTGGCGTCGAACGTGGCGCTCGAAAACATTCGCTTTCGCTACTCGATTAGGGGCGACACACCGCCCTGGAGACCGACGCGAGCCTTCGATGATGGCAGCAAGGTCTACATCGAGTTCCCGCGCCGCATAGACCAGGGAGAGGCCCCGCCACTCTTCATCGTCGGCTCTGACGGGGACAACCAGCTCGTCAACTACCGCATGCGCGGCAACTACTACATTGTCGATCGGCTCTTCGCCGCGGCCGAACTACGCCTCGGCACCAAGCAGCAGCAAGTGGTGCGCATCACAAGGACGGACGGCCGGCAACCGCCGCGTCGCGTATCTCTCTTTGCGCGCTCCAGCAGGTGAGGAGAGGGGCCTTATGACTGACACTTCCCCATCCAATGCTCCGCCAAAACTCGATCCCGAGCAGCTGCAGTTACGGGCCTCGCCCCGCCGGGCCGTGCGGTTCAGGCGCGGCGTGATCATCGCCATCGCTGCCGTCGGGTCCGGTACCATCCTGGGCGTCACGATGATGGCGCTGCAGGGACCGGCGCTTCGCTTCAAAGAACAGGCGGAAGATCTCTACAACACTGACCGCAAGCCAACCCCTGAAGGACTTGAAACACTTCCCAAGGACTATTCCGGAGTGAAGCCGAACCATCCTGTGCTTGGACCACCACTGCCGGGCGACCTGGGTCGCCCCATCCTTGAGCGGCGGCGCCAGCTCGGCATCGCGCCAGGGCAGGACAACTCCGCCGAGGAGCAGCGTGTTGCCCAGCAAGCGATTGAGGCGCGCGAATCACAAGTCTTCTTCCGCATTGAAAATCAACCCAAGGAGGCGGGCATCGGCGGTAATGCGAAAAGTGCCCAGCAGCCGTTCGGGGCGCCTCCGCAATCTGATGCCGCTCGGCCGTCAGATTCCGTTGCCCCGGCTGAGGGCGATCAGAACAATCAACAACGAAAGCTCGATTTTGTCAGCCAGCGCAACACCAGCGGGATCTACAACCCGCATGCATTGCAGACGCCAGCTTCGCCAAATCAGCTCATGGCCGGCAGCGTGATCGCCGCAAGTCTCATCACCGGCATAAATTCCGACTTGCCCGGGTTTGTCGTCGCGCAGGTCACCGAGAACGTGCACGACACGCTCACCGGCAGCATCCTGCTTATCCCGCAAGGCTCGCGGCTGATCGGGACCTATGACAGCGTCGTCGCTTTTGGGCAAAAACGGGCGCTTCTGGTTTGGCGGCGAATAATACTGCCAGACGGTTCTTCGATCGAAATCGACAATCTGCCGGCGACAGACACTGCCGGCTATGCCGGGCTCGAGGACAAGGTCGATTTCCACACCTGGCAGCTGATCAAGGGAGTCGCGCTGGCCACATTGCTGGGCGTCGGCACCGAGTTAAGTTTTGGAGAAAACGAAAGCGATCTGGTCAAAGCGATCCGGGAATCCACTCAGCAGAACGTCAGTCAAGCCGGCCAGCGCATCACCGAGAAGAACCTCAATGTTCAGCCCACCATCACCATCCGCCCAGGTTGGCCACTGCGCGTCATCGTGCACAAGGATCTGGTGCTACGGCCATACGCGAGTTGAGCGGGAGTGAATATGGCCAACTTGAAACTTGGAAAGCTTCCAGACCGAACACCTTCGAAGATTACCATCACCGTCAGCGCGGAGTTGGGCCAAGCACTCAAGGAGTATGCTGCCCTTTATCGTCAGACCTATGGCGAGTCTGAAACGGTGGCGGAACTCATCCCTTTCATGCTGGCGGGGTTTCTGGAAGGCGACCGAGCGTTTGCCAAGGCCAGAAAAGAAGGGTTGCCGACGTCCAGCAAGCCGGAGAAGTCGCGGCGTCTGGCAGGCTCAGATTCCGAGTAACCGAGGCATGAGTGAACCGCCCGCACACGAGCCTCGATGGGCTAACTCCGCTTGAATATGTAACCCGATCCGTCAAAGATCACACGTGAACAGGCTCACTCCCAAATGGAGGCAAACAGCGGAGCACGTCACCGCGACCGCACTCTTTGGCTCAAACTGCAACCGAGTGCCTGGCCCTTCCGCTTTGGAAATATTTGTCAAACCTGGCCGCGATGCTTCGGACGAATGGGCGACTTTCAGCCGGCACGACGAAACGGTCGCCATCCAGTTCAAGCAATCGAACGGGATCGTGGAGAGCCATCGTACTCGACTCGAGAAGGAGCTTCTGGCCGGCTTTGCCGAAGCGTTCCACCAGATCGACTGCCGAGAAGGCGAAATCACACATTAGCCTCTCGATGATCCAGCCGCGAACGCGGTCGTCGTCGGAAAGCGCGATACCGCGGACAACCGCCAGCCCGCCATGCGCGACTATACTTCCGTACTCGGCGGTTGAAATATTGTTCTGCACGTAGCCCTGGCGAAAACGGCCGATGGACGAAGGGCCAAGCCCGATCAGTGTCTCGCAGCAATCCTCCGTGTAGCCCTGAAAATTGCGATGCAAAGCCCCTGCGCGGGCCGCTATCGCCAAGACATCGCCTGGCTTGGCGAAATGATCGAGCCCTATTGCTTCAAACCCCTTGTCCACAATCGCTCGCGCAGCGAGTTGCGATTGCGCCAACCGCTCCGTGGGGCCAGGCAGCCACGCCTCTTTGATTATCGTCTGATGCTTCTTGAACCAGGGCACATGCGCGTAGCCGAACAGCGCCATCCTGTCCGGTTCCAGGGTCAGCGCCTGCGCTACGGTGGAACAGACGCTCTCCCTGCTCTGGTGCGGCAATCCGTAGAGCAGGTCCAGATTGACGGAACCGACGCCGCGGGAGCGAACTCCGTCGACGACAGCCTTCGTTTGCAAAAAGCTTTGCTCGCGGTTGATTGCCTTTTGCACTTTTGGCTCGAAATCCTGGACGCCGAGACTCGCCCTGGTCATGCCGATTTCGGCTAGCGCATCAAGGCGCGCCTCATCCATGTCGTTTGGATCGATCTCGACGCTGATTTTTGTATCCGGGACAAAATCGAAGCTGTCCCGCAAAATCGCGCCAAGCGCCACCATGTCCGCGGGCTTCAGCATGGTGGGCGAACCGCCGCCGAAGTGGACTGCGCGGACATGGCCCTTGCCGCTGACGAGACCCCCAACCGTCGCGATCTCCGAGTGTAGCGAGCGCAGATAGGCCGTCACCGGCTCATAGTGGCGCGTCTGCTTGGTATGACACGCACAGAACCAGCAGAGTCTGTCGCAATAGGGGATGTGCAGATAGAGCGAGATCTCGCCGCCACTTTTGAGCGCCTCCAGCCAGCCACAATAAACCGCCGGATTGACGCCCGCGTGGAAATGCGGTGCAGTCGGATAACTGGTATAGCGCGGGACGTTCTCGCCAACCTGGGCAGCTAATTCGGACTGCATGTCGTGGTCCACCATGTTTGCATCGCTGGAATTCTGGGCTTGTTGGCAAGCCAAAGCCCTGATTTCGGTCAGCAACTCGGACAAACTGCCGCAAGGATTTTTCTACCTCAGATTGCTACCCTGTCGGCGCTTGGGAGAGGGGTAGAGCAACGGCATGACATTACGGCAAGACATTCACAGTTCCGGCGTTCCCGTTCTTTGCCTCTCTTGCGAGGCAAGGCGTCGTGGTGTCTGCGGTGCGCTCGATCCAGACCGTTTGGTTGGGCTCGCCAAGACTTCTTCGCGGCACAAGATCGAGCCGGGAGTCGAACTGATCGGCGATGCCGAGGCCGTCGACAGCTATTCGAATGTGCTTTCAGGCGTGGTGAAGCTAACAAAGAGCCTTTCGGACGGGCGCCAGCAGATCGTAGCTCTCCGGTTTGCGCCGGATTTTCTGGGACGCCCCTTCAAGGTGGAAAGCGAGATCAGTGCGGAAGCGGCAACAGCTGTCACGCTGTGCTCGTTTCCGAAGGCAGCCGTGGAACGGATGATGAAGGAATCACCGGAACTCGAGCATCGCCTGCTCAGGCAGACGCTGGACGAACTCGACGCAGCACGCGAATGGATGGTGACGCTGGGGCGCAAGACGGCATCGGAAAAGGTGGCGAGTTTTCTCGTCATGATCGCCCGGAATATCGATTCCAGTGTTGACCCGGCCGCCAGGTCAGCGTCGTTCGATCTGCCGCTGACTCGTGCCGACATCTCCGATTTCCTTGGACTTACGAACGAGACCGTGAGCCGCCAGCTGACGCGATTGCGAGCTGACGGCGTGATCCGGATCGAGAACAAACGCCGCGTGATCGTGGACAGCATGAGCCGGCTGGAGCAGCGTTGCGGCAGCCGAATGGCGCGGCAGTTTAGATAGGCCCAAGCTGCGGGGTCTGCGTCGCCAACTCCGATTAGTGGCAGGGACACGCCCGTTCGAATGCAATGTGTCGCCAACCTTCGTGATGCCGCGGCAGCATGAACCCGACAGCTTCCGCGCTCGCTCTCGGATCACCTGACAATCGCCAGGAGTGTTTCGGACAGCTCGCCGGCGAAGCATTGATCCCCGAGGTGGCCGACGCGCAATCGGCTGGTGGAGGCAACATTGCCCCTCCTCGAACCTGTGAACGTCACGAAGCAACTCAACGATTGCGTTGGCCGTCCCGAGCCATTCGAAGCGAGCGAGGTTTAGCAAGCCACGACAGTACTTTTCAGCTCGTCGCAGAGCCCCAGCTTTTACGAATGGGCACGCCTCATTGTGTCGCCCGTCTCCACGCCCGCCCCGGCTCCGAGCCCACCCCACTTGTCCATGAGCGGGCAAGCCCGCGCTGCGTTCCCTCTTCATTCGCCACCATCTGATTGCGCCGAACTCGATGCTGCCCGAAACAAAACGGGCGGCCCTGACATGGATCAGGGCGAGCAGGCGGCGGCTGCGCAATTGATGCACAGCGGATTTGGCGTCCGCCGGATTCGAGATCGGGATTTGCGATGAAATTCGGCACAGAGATCGTGCTTCTAAGCCTGTTTGCTTTTGCGGCCCTGGTGGCTGCCGGTTTCGGGGTAGATGAACCTTTCCGCCAGCATATGTGGGTGTTGTTCTTCGCCGTAGCTGGTTTCACCGCGATCCTGTTGCGCAATACGGAGTTCAAGCCTGCAGTTCCGATAGACCCCGCCGCTTTTATGGACGGTCCAATCCGTTACGGGGCCGTCGCGACGGTGTTTTGGGGCGTCGTAGGCATGCTGGTTGGTGTGGTCATCGCGCTGCAGCTTGCCTATCCCGATCTCAGCGTCGAGCCCTGGTTCAACTTTGGCCGCTTGCGGCCGTTGCATACATCCGGCGTGGTTTTTGCCTTCGGCGGCAATGCGCTGCTTTGCACGTCCCTTTATGTCGTACAGCGCACCTGCCGCGCCCGGCTGTTCGGCGGCAATCTCGCCTGGTTCGTGTTCTGGGGCTATCAGCTGTTCATCGTCATGGCTGCGACGGGCTACCTGCTCGGCATCACCGAAAGCCGCGAATACGCCGAGCCCGAATGGTACGTGGATCTTTGGCTGACCATCGTCTGGGTCGCCTACCTCGTCCTGTTCCTCGGCACCATCCTGAAGCGCAAGGAACCGCACATCTACGTCGCCAACTGGTTCTACCTGTCCTTCATCGTGACCATCGCGATGCTGCATGTGATCAACAACCTGTCGATGCCAGTCTCGTTCGTGGGTTCAAAAAGCTATTCAGCCTTCTCCGGCGTCCAGGACGCCTTGACGCAGTGGTGGTACGGCCACAATGCCGTGGGCTTCTTTCTCACCGCCGGCTTCCTTGGCATGATGTACTATTTCGTGCCGAAGCAGGCGAACCGGCCAGTCTATTCCTACCGGCTGTCGATCATCCACTTCTGGGCTTTGATCTTTCTCTACATCTGGGCCGGCCCGCACCACCTCCACTACACCGCCCTGCCGGACTGGGCCCAGACGCTCGGCATGGCGTTCTCGATCATGCTTTGGATGCCCTCCTGGGGCGGCATGATCAACGGCCTGATGACGCTGTCCGGCGCCTGGGACAAGCTGCGGACGGACCCGATCATCCGCATGATGGTCATGGCCATAGCCTTCTATGGCATGTCGACCTTCGAAGGCCCGATGATGTCAATCAGGGCCGTCAATTCGCTGTCGCACTACACCGACTGGACCATCGGTCACGTCCATTCGGGCGCACTCGGTTGGGTCGGCATGATCTCGTTCGGCGCGGTCTATTTCATGGTGCCGAAGTTGTGGAACCGCGAGCGGCTCTATTCGCTGCGACTAGTGAACTGGCACTTCTGGTTGGCAACGCTGGGGATCGTCGTCTACGCCGCGGTGATGTGGGTCTCCGGCGTCATGCAGGGCCTGATGTGGCGCGAATACGACGAGCAGGGCTTTCTGGTTTTCTCGTTCGCCGAAACTGTCGCCGCCATGCATCCGTTCTACATCATGCGTGCCATCGGCGGCGCGATGTACCTGTCCGGCGCCCTTATCATGGCATGGAACGTCGCCATGACAATCCTCGGTTACCAGCGCGAGGAGAAACCGATGCCGCGTCCCACCGCCGCCGTCCGACCTGCGCGATCAGGAGCCAGCAAATGGGCTTGATGGACAAACATGCCGCCATCGAGAAGAACGCCACGCTGCTTCTCGTCGGCTCCCTTCTGGTGGTGACGATCGGCGGCATCGTCGAGATCGCGCCGCTCTTCTATCTCGACAATACGATCGAGAAGGTCGAAGGCATGCGGCCCTATTCGCCGCTCGAACTCGCCGGCCGCAACATCTATGTGCGCGAGGGCTGCTACCTCTGCCATAGTCAGATGATCAGGCCGTTCCGCGACGAGGTCGAGCGCTATGGGCATTACAGCCTGGCGGCCGAGTCGATGTACGACCACCCGTTCCAGTGGGGATCGAAGCGCACAGGACCGGATCTCGCGCGGGTGGGCGACCGTTATTCGAATGGATGGCACGTCCAGCATCTTACCGACCCGCGCTCCGTGGTGCCGGAATCGATTATGCCGAGCTACGCGTTCCTGAGGGAGACGCGGATCGAGGTGAAGGACTTCTCGACGCACCTGATCGCGAACAGCCGTGTGGGCGTGCCCTACTCCGACGACATGATCGCGAGCGCGAATGCCGATCTCATGGCGCAGGCCGATCCCAACGTCGACACGTCCGGTCTTGAAGCGCGGTATCCGAAGGCCAAGCTCGGTGACTTCGATGGCAATCCGCAACAGGTCACCGAGATGGACGCGCTGGTCGCTTACCTCCAGATGCTTGGCACTCTGGTCGATTTCAAAAACTACGACGAAGCCGCCGGTTACCGCTGAGGAAAATGGTGATGACCTACAACTTCATGCGGGCGTTTGCCGACACTTGGGGCCTCCTCGTTATGGTGCTGTTCTTCGTCGGATGCATCACCTTTGCGCTCCGTCCCGGCAGCAGGACCCGAGCCGACGAAGCTGGTCAAATCCCTCTCAAGGACGACTGATCATGAGCGGTGAGCACATTGACGAAGTCTCCGGCGTCTCGACCACCGGCCATGAATGGGACGGGATCAAGGAGTTCAACAATCCGCTCCCGCGCTGGTGGGTGATCACCTTCTACGTCACCATCGTCTGGGCGATCGCCTACACTATCGCTTATCCAGCATGGCCTATGCTGAGCTCCGCCACCCGAGGCGTGCTCGCCTATTCCAGCCGCAACGATGTCAAGAATGAGCTGGCAGCGGCCGAGGTCGCCAAGGGCAAGTATGTTGCCGCCCTTCAGGCGAAGACCGTCTCCGAGATTGCTGCCGACGATGTGTTGCGCGGATTCGCTATCGCGGCCGGTGGCGCCGCGTTCAAGGTCAATTGCGTTCAGTGTCATGGCTCCGGCGCCCAGGGTTCGAAGGGCTTTCCCAACCTGAATGATGACGACTGGCTGTGGGGTGGCAAGGCCGAGCAGATCCAGCAGACAATCGCGCACGGCATCCGCTTTGCCTCCGACCCCGACACGCGCCTTTCGGAAATGCCGGCCTTTGGTGACATCATTACGCCCGAGCAGATTAGACAGGTCAGCGCTTATGTCTCGAGTCTCTCCGGCGCTGTTGGCGATCAAGCATTGGTCATACCCGGCGCCAATGTTTTCGCCGAGAATTGTGCCGCCTGTCATGGCGATAAGGCAAAGGGAAACACGGAGCTTGGCGCACCCGACCTGACCGACGCGATCTGGCTCTACGGGGCGGGCGAGACGGCTATTGCCGCGCAGGTTCGCGCGCCAAAGCAAGGCGTCATGCCGGCCTGGGTTGGGCGTCTCGGCGAGGTCAAGGTCAAGGAACTTGCGGTTTATGTCCATTCGCTTGGCGGCGGAGAATAGGAACGGAAGCCTATTCTCGGCCCTCCCCCTGCCAAGCGACGAGGCCCGGCGCGAGCCGGGCCTCGACACCATTCCGGCTTCGACCTGCATCAACACGGGGCGGACCGCCTACGGTGAGGCTGTTCGACGGGCGGCAGCGGGACTGGAGATGCTACGTGCGTGATAAAACGCAGACAGAACCGCCCGGAGCAGAAGCGATCGACTCCCCCAACACCCGTGAGCCGCTTTATGCCCCGCGCAAGAAGGTTTTCCCGAAGCGAATCTCGGGTAATTTCCGTCGCTTCAAATGGCTGGTGATGGCGATCACGCTGGCGATCTACTATCTGACGCCCTGGCTGCGCTGGGACCGAGGTCCGTTTGCACCGGACCAGGCCGTGCTGATCGATCTTACCAACCGCCGCTTCTATTTCTTCTTCATCGAGATTTGGCCGCAGGAATTCTACTATGTGGCCGGCCTTCTCGTTATGGCCGGCATCGGCCTTTTCCTGGTCACTTCCACGGTGGGCCGAGCGTGGTGTGGCTATGCGTGCCCGCAAACTGTATGGGTCGATCTGTTTCTAGCTGTAGAGCGTGCGATCGAGGGAGATCGCAATGCTCGCATAAAGCTCGACGCGGGATCCTGGACTGCGCGCAAGCTTGTGCTGCGTGTATCGAGACACGCCATCTGGCTGGCCATAGCGGCAACGACCGGCGGCGCCTGGATCTTCTATTTCGCCGATGCGCCATGTCTGATTGGCGAGCTCTTCGCTGGCACCGCTGCGCCACTCGCCTACATCACCATCGGCGTGCTGACGGCAACCACCTACACATTCGGTGGACTGATGCGCGAGCAGGTCTGCACCTACATGTGCCCGTGGCCGCGCATCCAGGCGGCCATGCTCGACGAGAATTCGCTCACTGTGACATACAATGACTGGCGCGGGGAACCCCGTTCGCGCCATGCCAAGAATGCTCTTGCCGCAGGGCAGCCGGTTGGAGACTGCGTTGATTGCAATGCATGTGTCGCGGTCTGTCCGATGGGGATCGACATCCGCGACGGCCAGCAGCTCGAATGCATCACCTGCGCGCTCTGCATCGACGCCTGTGACGGCGTAATGAACAAACTCGGCAAGGACCGTGGGCTAATCTCGTATGCGACGCTGTCCGATTACAACGCCAACATGGCGGCGGCGACCGCAGGGGGCGCTTGCTCGGTGAATCCGTCGCTGGTGCGGACAGACGGCAGCGCTTTCTCCGACAGGTTAGCCCATTTCCATGTCCGCAAGATCTTTCGACCGCGCACCTTCGTCTACATGAGTGCGTGGTCGGCGGTCGGTCTCGCCTTGCTCTACTCGCTGCTGACGCGCGATCGGCTCGAGGTCAACGTTCTGCACGACCGCAATCCGCAGTTCGTCACGCTATCCGATGGTTCGATCCGCAATGGTTACACCGTCAAGCTGCTCAATATGATCCCAGAGCCAAGAACGATTGTCGTCACCATGCAGGGCCTGGCGAATGCCGAGATGAGCGTCGTCGGGATCGACATGCCTGCGGATCGCTCCCTCTCCGTTCCGGTCGAACCGGACCGGCTGAAGACGTTGAAGGTTTTCGTCCGCCAGCCGGCGGAACAGATCAATGCCCAAGCGCAGACGTTCAAGTTCCGGGTCGAGGACAAGGCGAGCTTCGAGTCGGACGAATACACGGCCACGTTCAACGCACCGGAGATCGTTAGATGAGCGTCAATGCACGAAGGCCCCGCAAATTCACCGGCAGGCATATGTTGCGTATCATCCTTAGCTTTTTCGGCGTGATCGTTGGTGTGAACCTGACCATGGCAACACTCGCCAGCACGAGCTGGACCGGCCTTGTCGTCGAAAATACTTATGTCGCGAGCCAGCAGTTCAACCGGATAGCCGAGCAAGGGCGCGCGCAGGCCGCACTCGGCTGGACCGGCAAACTGACCATCGCACGGGGCGAGGTCCGCTACGGCCTCAGCGATGCCGCCGGCAAAGCGGTCCAGTTGCACGGCGTCAGGCTCCTGTTCCGTCATCCCGCCTACGAGGCCGAGGACAAAGCCGTCATGCTTTCGCTCGCCGCGAGCCAGGAATTTTCCGCCCAGCATACGCCAAGGGACGGCGTCTGGATTGTCCAAGTCGACGCCGATGCTGGTCTCGCAGAACCCTATCGCGACGTCCGTCGAATTATAATTTCCCATGGAGCGCTACAATGAGCTGTTGTGCACCGGGCGCCGAAACAGCGCTGGATCTGGAAAGCAGCATATCCGTCCTGCCATCAAACCAGGAGGTCAGGCTGGCGAGCCGCTCGCTTGGCGGCGATCTGCACCAAACCGATCTCTCGGTCCCGACGGTGCATTGCGCAGCCTGCATGCAGAGTATCGAGAGGGCGCTTGGAAAACTCGATCGCGTCGAGGGTGTACGTGTCAACCTGTCGACGAAACGGGTTGCGATCCGGTGGCGCGGAAATGAGGTTCCACCGTTTGTCGCCGCGCTTGGACGGCTGGGATACGAAGCGCATTTGTTCGCGCCCGAGGCAGGGGAGAAGGACAAGACGCTATCGGAGCTGATCCGGGCCGTGGGGGTTGCCGGCTTTGCAGCGGGCAACATCATGCTGCTTTCAATGTCGGTCTGGTCCGGCGCTGAAGGTGCGACCCGCGACCTGTTCCACTGGGTCTCGGCACTGATCGCCATCCCCGCGCTCGCCTTCGCTGGTGGCATCTACTTCCGCTCCGCATGGAACGCATTGCGTCACGGCCGCATGAACATGGATGTGCCGATTGCGGTTGGTGTCTCGCTCGCCTATGCGATGAGCCTTTACGAAACCATCAACCATAGCGACCACGCTTACTTCGATGCATCGGTATCGCTGCTGTTCTTCCTGCTGATCGGCCGCACGCTTGATCACGTGATGCGCGAGCGTGCCCGGACCGCGGTGAACGGCCTGTCACGGCTGGCGGCGCGGGGCGCCATGGTGCTTCGCGAGGATGGTTCGCGCGATTACCTGCCGGTTGAGGAGATCAAACCCGGCTTGCAGCTGCTGATCACCGCCGGCGAAAGGATTCCCGTCGATGGCAAGGTTATTCGAGGCTCTTCCGATCTCGACTGTTCACTGGTTTCCGGTGAGAGCACACCCAGAACCGTGGCGTCAGGGGAAACCGTGCAGGCCGGCACGCTCAATCTCACAGGCCCGCTGACCATCGAGGCGACAGCCGCCGCAAAGGATTCCTTCCTGGCCGAAATGGTCCGGCTGATGGAAGCCGCCGAGGGCGGTCGCGCGCATTATCGCAGGATCGCCGACCGCGTTTCAGCGCTCTATGCTCCGGTGGTCCATCTGACCGCCTTGGTGACTTTCCTCGGCTGGATGGTGGCCACCGGCGACTGGCACCGGGCAATGACGATCGCCATCGCCGTCCTTATCATCACGTGTCCCTGTGCGCTCGGCCTCGCCGTGCCGATCGTGCAGGTGGTCGCCGCGCGCCGCCTGTTCGAAAATGGCGTGATGGTCAAGGACGGTTCGGCGATGGAGCGCCTGGCGGCGATCGATACGGCGGTGTTCGACAAGACCGGCACGCTTACGCTCGGTGAGCCCCGACTCGTCAACGCGTCTTCCATCGATCCGACTCTCCTGGCAGTCGCAGCCGATATGGCCGCGCACTCCCGTCACCCGCTTTCGAAGGCCATTGCCAGGTCTGCCGGTTTCGCCGGTCAGCCAAAGCTCAAGGCTGTCAGCGAACACCCCGGATTCGGCATCGAAGCCACCGCGAGGGGGAGCACCTGGCGACTGGGGCGGCGTGGTTGGGCTGCATGGAAGGCTCGAACCGGTGGCGAAAGCAGATACGGCGGAACGGTTCTGACCAAAGACGGGATCATCGTGGCGTCCTTTGTCTTCAGGGACGCGCTGCGTCCGGACGCGAGGGCGGCAATCGAGCAATTGAACAACGCCCGAGTTTCCGTGAAAATGCTGTCGGGCGATACCGGGACTGCATGCGGCGAGATCGCGACGACGTTGGGGATACATCACTTTGTTCCGGCGCTGCTTCCTTCGGGCAAGGTCAAGTATATTGAAAACCTGGCGAAGGACGGCCATAAGGTGCTCATGGTTGGCGACGGCCTCAACGACACCCCTGCGCTGGGCGCGGCACATGTCTCGATCGTTCCAGCCACGGCGGCCGATGTCGGCCGCAAAGCTGCGGATTTCGTTTTCCTGCACGAAAGCCTTTCGGCCGTCTCCCTTGCCCTCGACGTTTCGCGAAAGGCCGGACGACTGATCCGGCAAAACATCGCCATCGCGATTGTCTACAACGCCATTGCCGTCCCGATCGCCATTTTGGGGCAGGTAACACCATTGATTGCGGCAATCGCGATGTCGGCCTCATCACTGCTTGTCATTGGCAATGCGTCGAGGCTGCAAGGTTTTGTGCCAGACGTGCCAAGGAGAACTTGCTCCGCCTGATAGCCGCTCCCACACCGGCACATTGACGCAAACCTCATGACAATCCTGGTCTATCTCATACCGGTGGCTCTGTTGTTGGGCGGGCTTGGACTGTCTGGCTTCCTGTGGGCCTTGAGGAGTGGTCAATACGAGGATCTCGACGGAGCCGCCGAGCGTATCCTCATTGACCGGGACGAGAGGCCGGAACGCTGATTCCGACGCTCAAGGGCCTGCGTCGCCCATTCCGCCATGCAAGCTGATGCCACGAAGTACCTCGCACGGCCGGAGAACGCTGGCGATGTACCTGTTCCAAGTGCAACGGAGCGAATAGACCGGCGGCACGGGTTTGTCGTGTCTGGCTGACCCAGATCAGTGCTGTCTCCTCATCGCCCTGATTCAATGGAGGAGTCTTTTCAAGGGGAGAACGCATGTCTAGCCGGACGGAAGCTGAGCGGCATCAGGTGCTGGCCGTGTTCGCCGGGGGCGCCGGCATTGTCGAAGCCGTTAGCAGGCCGGCGCACGTCATTGCAGGAGCCGATGCGTTCGAATGAGCGAGTTCAAGCCAGTTCGGTTCGTTGATGTCGCGCTGGAGGGGCAATTCTGGCGCGAGCGGCTGGAGACGGTGCTGACACGGACCATCCCCAGCCAGCACGTCCAGCTTGGCAAGCAAGGTGTATTGCTGTCCCTCACACTGCCGAACCAGTCGCTGCCACTGAGCGTCCCAGGCAACGAGCACGATTTCGGGCAGGTGTTCTGGGACTCCGACGCCGGTAAGTGGATAGAAGCAGCATCCTACGCGCTGTCACACAGGCGTGATCCCGACATCGAGGCATGGATCGAAAACATTGTCGATGATCTCGAAAAGGCGCAGGCTCCCGACGGTTATCTGAACTGCTGGTACCTGCAGCGCGAGCCCGACAAGCGCTGGACCAACCTGCGCGACAATCACGAACTCTACAATCTTGGACATCTGCTCGAGGGCGGTATCGCCTACTTCCTCGCGACGGGCCGGCGCCGGCTCCTGGACATCCTTGAGCGGTATGTTGACCATGTGCGCAAGACATTCGGCCCGAACCCCGGCCAGAAGCGCGGCTATTGCGGCCATCAGGAAATCGAGCTGGCCCTCGTTAAGCTCTATCGCTTGACTGGAGACAGAATGCATCTCGACCTCGCGGCCTATTTCATGAATGAGCGCGGGCGTCAGCCGCACTACTTCGATCAGGAAGCGGTCGCGCGCGGGGAGAACCCCAGGGATTTCAGGGCGAAAAGATATGAGTACAACCAGTCGCACAGGCCGGTGCGCGAGCAAACTAAGGTGGTCGGACATGCGGTCCGAGCGATGTACATGCTTTCTGCCATGGCCGACCTCGCGGCGGAACTGAATGACGACAGCCTCAAGAAAGCATGCGAGGTGCTCTGGGCCGACGTCATCTCCTCGAAAATCTACATCACGTCCGGCTTGGGTCCGGCTGCCGCGAATGAAGGCTTTACTGAGGATTACGACCTGCCGAACGAAACGGCGTATGCGGAGACCTGCGCCTCGGTAGGCCTGATCTTCTGGGCACATCGCATGCTGCATCTCGAACTCGACGGCCGATACGCCGACGTTCTGGAACAGGCGTTGTTCAACGGCGCGCTGACCGGCCTTTCGCGCGATGGCGAGCGCTATTTCTACTCCAATCCGCTCGAGAGCGATGGGCGACGCAGCAGATGGGCCTGGCACTCATGCCCATGCTGCACGATGAATTCGTCTCGCCTGATTGCTTCGATCGGAGGCTATTTCGTCTCGGCCAGTGAAAACGCAATCGCCTTCCATCTCTACGGCGGCGTTTCGACGAACATCCAACTCGCTACGGGCAATGTGTTCCTGCGGGAAACCAGCGCCTATCCATTTTTCGGCTCGATCAGGATCGAGGTCAGCCCTGACGCACCGGCCGAGTTCACTATCAACCTCCGCATTCCCGGTTGGGCTCATGAAGCCGAAGCTTCGGTCGGGGGATGTGCAGTCGACGTGACGGCATGCACCAGAAATGGCTATCTTGCGATCTCGCGGCTATGGAATGCCGGAGACATCATCGCCCTCGAGCTACCGATTTCTCCCAAGCGCATCTATGCTCATCCCTCGGTCAAGCAGGACATCGGCCGGGTGGCGCTCAAGCGCGGGCCGTTGGTTTATTGCGTTGAAGAGGTCGACAATCCCGGGGGGGCGGTGCAGCAGCTCAAACTGCCGCGAGACGCCAGGATCGAAACGGTGGAACGGGGCGATCTCTTCGATGGCGTGGTCACGCTGACCGCCTCCGCAGAGCGTATCGAAGACCAAGGGTGGGGAGACAGCCTGTACAGGAATGCGCCCCCGATCGTTTCGGGCTGCCGGCTAACCGCTCTGCCATATTATCTCTGGAACAATCGGGCGAAAGGCTCGATGCAAGTGTGGCTGCTGGAAAGCTGAATTCAGCGCCGTATGGGAGGCCACTTCTCAACCAATGAATGCCGACAAGATGCAGTCATCAGAAGCCTCAGATAATATTCTCATTCGTCCGGCGGGCGGTCCACCGGTCCGTGCTCTGGTTGACGAGTTCCACGACCTGATTGGAACCGACCCTGCATACAGGGGGATAAGGGCGCCGCGTCGGTCAAAAACTGCCGACGTGACAATCTCGCTTGCTAGCTGGGTATGTGCTTGGCTGCGCGGACGCGAGCGCTGGTCCGATCACCCGCGTACGAGTTTGAGGCGTTTTCCTGCTTCGTTGCTGATACATGCGGATTTTCCCGCCCTGCGCCTTGAGGCGATACGGCGGGCATTGGAACGCAGCGCACGACAGGAGGCTGAACTCAACCAGCGTCTCACGAGGATAGCCGCCGCGATGGCACGCTGATGGGCGGCGCTGATGACAGATTCGATATCGTTGTTGTCGGAGCCGGGCCGGTCGGCCTTTCCTTCGCCGCATCACTCGCTCAAAGCCAACTCAAGGTCGCAGTTGTCGAACAGAACTCAATCGATACTCTCGCCAATCCGCCTTTTGACGGTCGGGAAATCGCGCTGACCCACGCCTCGATCAGAATCCTTCGCGAGATCGGCGCCTGGGATGCCATCCCCGCTTCGGACAAATCACCGCTTCACGGCGCCCGCGTGCTCAACGGTTCGAGCCCTTTCGCTCTGCGTTTCGATCCTCCCAGCGGGTCTGGCGAACCCCTCGGAGTTTTGGTCCCAAATTGCCGAATTCGCGACGCGCTGTTCAAGACCATCCACTTGCAGAATCACGCGCGGCTGCTGTGCGGCCACTCGGTCGTAGATGCAACAACCAGCCAGACAGGAGCAGTCGTAACGCTGTCTGATGGCGTGCAGTTGAACGCTAGCCTTGTGGTTGCCGCCGATTCACGTCTGTCGGCCACTCGTGATCTGCTCGGCATAGGCGCCGATATCAATCGGCTTGGCTACTCCATGCTAATATGCCGGGTACGGCATGAGCGCGCCCACCACCAGGTGGCAATCGAATGGTTCGATCACCATCAGACGATAGCGATGTTGCCCTTGGCGGAGGGCGTGTCGTCGCTGCTGCTCACCCTGCGCTCAAACGAGGCCGATAGACTGCTTGCCTTCAGCGACCATTTGTTTCTGAGGGAATTGACGAACCGGTGTCGAGGGCGCCTTGGAAAAATGACCTTGGTAAGCAAGCGCCATGCCTATCCGCTGGTCACGACTTGGGCGCACAAATTCCGAGCTCCCAGCGCCGCACTCATCGGCGACGCTGCCATCGGCATGCACCCGGTAACTGCGCATGGTTTCAACATCGGTATCAGCAGCCAGAAGCAACTCGCCTACGGAATCCTAGCAGCATGTCGCGACGGTCGCGAGATTGCCGATCCCAACATGCTGCACGGATACGAAAGGTGGCTTCGCCTGTCAGCGGCGCCGCTCTTCCATGGCACGAACATTGTCGTCGGACTCTACTCAAGCGAGCACCCGGCGGCACGGCTTGCAAGACATGTGGGGCTTCGGTTTGCCCAACATGTTCCCTTTATGCGGCATGGCATTTCGGCCATGCTTAGGCGATGAAACCGTACCAGCAGCTTTGGACCTTGCGCGATGAAAGAGAGTCTCATTCGCCGGAGTAATCGCTGCCCCTGCACGCAGAGGCGGCAGCTTCCCGCGGCAGGCCATAAATGTCGCCCCGAAGAGGTATTGTCTCAGCGCTTTATTTGGTCGCCGCCGTCATCAGTCACTGCATCGAGCAGGGACCGATGGGCCGGGCGAGGCGGGAATGGGAAACGCTTTGATCACTGGCGTGCCACACGCTGTTCGTGGCGCAGGTTAGGTTTTCCAGGGTGGCAAGTCGCCTCCAGTCCGTGATTCACTTCGGTTCCGCCGATCATGATGTCCGGAAGCAAAGCGAAGGCTTAGAAGGGTAGTCCGCTTGCTCAGGTCAGACGAATCCCAGTTGTTGGGCCGTCTGGAACAAAGCGAGCAGCATGATCAGGCAGCCGACGAGCCGCAAAAGCGTCCGCTCGGCAATCGCCTTGAGCACCCATCCGGCAAGCGGAGCGGCGACTATGCCGCCCACGATCAGCCCCAGCACCGAGCTTGCATGTGTCGACAGCGCCCCCGCTTCCTGCCAGTGCCCACTGACGAGCGCGACGATGAAGGTGACGGACACCGCTAGCGTGATCAGGAACTCGGCCGCATTGACAGTGCCGATCACGTAGCGGGGCGGCGCGCCGGCGCCGAGCAATCCGGTCACGACCATGGGGCCCCATCCGCCGCCACCTGCAGCGTCGAGGAAGCCGCCGACAGTGCCCAGCGGCGCCACAAGACGGGTAGGAACCGGATTGCTGGGGATCTTGCGGAACGACCGGAAGAACAGCCAGAGCCCGATCACAGCGAGATAGGTCGTGACGTAGGGCTTCACCATGTCGCCGTCGAACGAGGTCAGCACGAAGGCGCCGAGGCAGCCGCCGAGAATGCCGAAAGGAGCAAGCCGCCAGAACAGCTTCCAGTCGATATTGCGGTGGTAGTGGTGCGCCGTGCCGGAAGCGGCCGTGGTGAACACTTCCGCCGCGTGTACCGCGGCGGAAGCCTGCGCCGGCGGAACACCGAAGGAGAGCAGCACGGTGGAGGAGATCGCGCCATAGGCCATGCCTAACGCGCCGTCAACCGCCTGGGCGAGGAAGCCGACAATGGCGAACAGAATGAAGTCAGTCATTGGTGTCCGCCGTGAAAGTGCCGCCGTATGTAGCCTTGTGGATGTGGCATCCGGCTTGGCTCCGCGTCAGAGAAAAGGGCGGCATCGCTGCCGCCCATCGAGATTGTTGAGGTGCGTGGACCTTAAAAATCCATACCGCCCATACCGCCCATGCCACCCATGCCGCCGCCGGGCATGCCGGCAGGCATACCGCCGCCAGCCGACTCCTTCTTCGGAGCCTCCGCGATCATGGCTTCGGTGGTGACCAGCAGGCCGGCGACCGAGGCCGCATCCTGGAGAGCTGTGCGCACGACCTTGACCGGATCGACGATACCCATGGCGATCATGTCGCCATATTCGCCGGTCTGGGCATTGAAGCCGAAGGTCGGGCCCGTGTTCTCGAGGATCTTGCCGGCAACGATCGATGCTTCCGCACCGGCGTTGGCCGCGATCTGGCGAGCCGGAGCCTGCAGCGCGCGACGCACGATGGCGATGCCAGCGGTCTGGTCGGAGTTGGCGCCGCTGACGGTGATGGCCAGCGAAGCGCGCAGAAGTGCGACGCCGCCGCCGGGAACGATGCCTTCTTCGACGGCCGCGCGGGTCGCGTTAAGGGCGTCATCGACGCGGTCCTTCTTTTCCTTGACTTCGATCTCGGTCGCACCGCCGACGCGGATGACGGCAACGCCGCCCGCCAGCTTGGCGAGACGTTCCTGCAGCTTCTCCTTGTCGTAGTCCGAGGTGGTCTCCTCGATCTGCTGCTTGATCTGGGCGACGCGGCCCTGGATCTCGGCCTTCTTGCCGGCACCGTCGACGATGGTGGTGTTCTCCTTGGAGATCGACACCTTCTTGGCGCGGCCGAGCATGTTGAGGCCGACATTCTCGAGCTTGATTCCGAGGTCTTCGGAAATGACCTGGCCACCGGTGAGGATGGCGATGTCTTCCAGCATGGCCTTGCGGCGATCACCGAAGCCCGGCGCCTTGACGGCGGCGATCTTCAGGCCGCCACGCAGCTTGTTGACGACCAGCGTGGCCAGGGCCTCGCCTTCGACGTCTTCCGAGATGATGACCAGCGGCTTCGAGGTCTGCACGACAGCCTCGAGGATCGGCAGCATGGCCTGCAGGTTGGAGAGCTTCTTCTCGTGGAGAAGGATGTAGGCGTCTTCCAGATCCGCAACCATCTTGTCGGCGTTGGTGACGAA